>NZ_VTZN01000439.1 GCF_008370645.1 Mycobacterium simiae | reverse complement strand
AATAACGGGCCGTCTCCTGGTCAGCAGGTTGAGCATAAAGCCAGCTATGAAAACTCAACGGGGAATTGGACCAAACGGTGTGGCGGAACCAGCAGCCGGGGATTTCTACCGACTGCCACGCCTGGTATGCCGCTTCGGCGGCCTGCTTGATCGCGTTGGCAGCATCGGCTTTGCGCAGTACGTCAAGCACCTGGACTACGCAAGCTGATCCAGGGTCATCGCGATGTTGCGGGTGGTAAACGCTGGCCCGGCTCGACCGCGAGTTCCCGCCGACGGCTGCGTATTGACGGATTGGGGGCCTGTGTGAACCGCAGGGCTAGGGCTTGCGCCTCGTCGGCGCCGGTTTGCTCAGCGCGCGGAACTCACGCTGTAGGTCACGCAGGGCGGCGAGGTGGTTGACCACAAGCTCGTCGAGGTCCTGGTCGGTATGCGCGTAGCGGAACACCGGTGAGATGGGTTGGACACCGACACCCTGTTGTTGGGCCGCGATCCACACCGCCGCGACCGAGATATGGATCCCGTTTCGGCCGCTTTGGCGCTACGCGCTCAGCTGGGTAATCGAGGTCGCGAGTTTCCCCGCGCCTTCCCCGAGGGGTTGGGGCGAACGTCTCGGCGGGGTGCGTCTACTCGCACCAGCTCTCCCAAGGCCTTTTCGCCGGCATCGCTTTCCTGGCAGCTTCAGCAATAAAGCCTGCGCACGGGTTGGGGCCGGGCCACGGATAACTGCGCGCGAGTACGTTGGCTCTGAATTGAAAAATAGGTGATGTCCTGGTGACGTGACGGCCGCAGTGGAATGAATTGGCCTTATGGCTCTATACCCCAGCGCCCAGCTACTTGTGC
>NZ_VTZN01000438.1 GCF_008370645.1 Mycobacterium simiae | reverse complement strand
CAGCAGTCTCTCGTTCAGGACGCGATCGCGCTCGCTGCTCTCTGAGGCGCCGGTGCCGATTTGCAGGCCCCGCACGGCCAGCAGGACGGTGCCGTTCTCGTCGATGACGTCGAGGTCGGCTTCGATGCCCGAGCCGCATGCGGTCACGGTCGTGTAGCAGTATCGGGCGTTGCGGGCTGAACCGTAGGCACGCAGCCGGCGCACACCTAGCGGCATCAGCCGACCGCCATTGCCGGCGTTACGGATGCTGCGATGAACCGCTACGGATTGGAAGCATGCATCCAGCAAACTTGGGTGCACGCCATAGGCGCCCTGTTGGGTGCGGATCGAGCCGGGCACGCTGACCTCGGCGAGCATCGTGTCGCCCGTCCCTTCGGCCGTATGCACGCCAGCTAGACCCGTGAAAGCCGGACCAAATCGACGACGACCACGCTCATGCATCCACTGGCGAATGTCAGCGCCTTCCACCCGGTTGGGATGAGCCGCCAGCAGATGAGCCACGTCCTTTACCGGTGGCTGGTCGTCGTCTTCGGCGGCATGCAGCACGGCTGAGGCATTCCGCTCGCGTTGTCCATCCTGGTTGGTCTCCACCTCGAATGGGACGACGCCGGCCGCCTCTATGGTTGCCGTGACGGTGATAGGGGTCTCGTCACCGAGGAGCAGCATCTGCTCGAAACGGATATCCCGGACTTCGGAAGCTTCGCCAAGAACGGTGCGGGCCGCGGCCAACGCCATCTCGCAATGCACAGCGGCCGGAAGAACAGTCGCGTCGTATATCTGGTGGTCGCCCAGCCAGCGATGCGTCGCAGTGCCGACCTCACCTTGCCACACGTGGCGCACC
>NZ_VTZN01000437.1 GCF_008370645.1 Mycobacterium simiae | reverse complement strand
CGAGCGACACGTGTGGCAGGGCAACGTTGGCACCGACGCGCTGCCCTGGTTGGCCGATCACATGATCCACGGTGCCCCTGCGTTCCCGGGCGCCGCCTACTGCGAGATGGCGTTGGCCGCGGCCCACACCGTCCTGGGCGAAGCCTCGGAAGTCCGCGATGTCCGCTTCGAGCAGCTGCTGCTGCTCGAAGAGCAATCCCCCATCTGTGCCACCGCAACCGTTGAAGCGCCCGGGCTTGTCCCGTTCGTGGTTGAGACCAATCAGGAGGGGGAGCGCTCACGCCGGGCCTCCGCCATGCTGCACCCCGCCGAGGATGACGATCGCTTGGCGGCCCAGGACATCGAAGCCTTGCTGGCGACGCATCCGAACCCGGCGCAAGGCGATGACCTGCGCAACGAATTCGACGTCCGCGGCATTCAGTACGGTCCGGCGTTTACCGGCCTGGTGACCGTGCACACCGCGCAGGAAACCGGCGGCACCAGCGTGCTGGCCCAAGTCGCCGTGCCGTGCTCTATCCGCTCACAGCAAGGCGGCTATGGTGTGCACCCGGCTCTGCTGGATGCCTGTTTTCAGTCGGTGGCCGCCCACCCTAGCGTCCGTAACGTCAGCAATGGAGGTCTACTGCTACCGCTCGGTGTACGCCGGCTGCGTGCCTACGGGCCGGCGCGTCATGCCCGGTACTGCTATACGACGGTGACCGCAGCGGGCTCGGGTATCGAGGCCGACCTCGACGTCTTGGACGAGCACGGCATGATCGTGCTGGCGGTACGCGGCCTGCAGATGGGCACCGGCATCTCGCAGACCAGCGAGCGCGACCGGGTCCTGGGTGAGCGCCTGCTC
>NZ_VTZN01000436.1 GCF_008370645.1 Mycobacterium simiae | reverse complement strand
CTGGCGCCACCGAGCTCATTGTGGAAGGGTCGGGCCCGAAGACCATCGTGACCGGCGTGCGATGGAGGCGCTTCACCGAAACCGGCGCGGTTCGAGCGAAGTCGGTCATCATCGCTGCCGGCGGATTCGTAATGAATCCAGACATGGTAGCCACGTACACCCCGAAGCTGGCCGAAAAACCGTTCGTGCTCGGTAATACCTATGACGATGGTGTGGGAATTCGATTGGGAGTCTCGGCCGGCGGTGCCACCCAGCACATGGATCAAATCTTCATCACGGCTCCGCCGTACCCGCCATCAATCCTGCTCACCGGGATCATTGTGAACAAGCTCGGCCAGCGCTTTGTCGCTGAGGACTCCTACCATTCCAGGACCGCCGGGTTCATCATGGACCAGCCGGACAGCGCTGCCTATCTGATCGTCGACGAAGCGCACCTGCAGCACCCCAAGATGCCACTGGTCCCATTGATCGACGGTTGGGAAACGGTTGCCGAGATGGAGGCCGCACTGGGCATTCCCGTGGGAAAGCTGGTCGCGACGCTGGACCGCTACAACGCTTATGCCGCACGCGGCGAAGATCCCGACTTTCACAAGCAGCCGGAATTTCTTGCGCCCCAAGCTAAAGGGCCGTGGGGAGCCTTCGACATGTCACTGGGCAAGGCAATGTATGCAGGATTTACCCTTGGCGGGCTGGCCACCTCGGTCGACGGCGAGGTGCTGCGCGAAGACGGGACTGTCCTGCCGGGCTTGTACGCCGCCGGCGCCTGTGCCTCCAACATCGCCCAGGACGGCAAGGGCTACGCCAGCGGTACACAGCTGGGCGAGGGATCGTTCTTCGGCCGCCG
>NZ_VTZN01000435.1 GCF_008370645.1 Mycobacterium simiae | reverse complement strand
AAGACAGTACGAAGATCCCCCGGCCGTTCGAAGTGGTGCTGACCAAACTGGAAGAGATGTTGCCGGTGATCGACGACGGCGACAAGCAACGCGTCGCCACTCGTTTGCGATCTCTTTTAGGCGTCATCACCAACAGCGAACACCGCATCGGTCAACGCATTGAGGCCGCGGAAAACATCGACGAAATCTTCCGGCTGATCGACGCCGGTTTTGACGGAAGTGGTGATCATGAGCATTGAACACATGGACCCGGACCGCGCGAAACTCGTAAGTTATCTGAAGAAGGTTGCCATCGAGCTGGACGAGACGCGCGCTCGGCTGCGCGACTCTGAGAAACGCACGAGTGAGCCCGTCGCAATCGTTGGGATGGGCTGCCGTTTTCCGGGTGGGGTGGATTCGCCACGGGGACTGTGGGAAATGGTGCGTAGCGGCGCCGATGTGGTGTCGCAGTTTCCGACCGACCGCGGTTGGGATGTTGAGGGGTTGTTCGATGCGGATCCAGACGCCGCGGGCAAGACCTACACCCGATCGGGCGGATTTTTGGAGAATGCCGCCGATTTCGATCCGGCTTTCTTCGGAATTACCCCGCGAGAGGCGCTGATGATGGATCCGCAGCAACGACTGCTGCTGGAATGTTCGTGGGAAGCGTTGGAACACGCCGGAATTAACCCCTTCTCGTTGCGCGGCACGGCGACCGGCGTGTTCGCCGGAATCATGGATCCCGACTACGGTATAGGGCGACCCCTTGAGGAGCTGGGTGAATACGGGTTGACCGGCATCGCCACCAGCGTGACCTCGGGCCGGGTGGCATATGTTTTGGGGTTGGAGGGGCCGGCGGTGTCGGTGGA
>NZ_VTZN01000434.1 GCF_008370645.1 Mycobacterium simiae | reverse complement strand
GCCGGGTTGGCCGTTTCCGCCGGTGCCGCCCTGACCACCGGCCTGTCCGGTGGCGGTGCCGGGATCACCGGGATCACCAGGGCCGCCGGGATCACCAAGGCCGCCGCTGTCGGCCTGGCCGGCCGGTGGCGCCGGCAGCGGATTGACCCCATTAGCACCTTGCTGACCCAGCCCACCCGCCCCACCGACCCCACCATTACCGAACAACCCGGCATGACCGCCGGCCCGCCATTGCCGCCCACACCACCGACCGTAACGGCATCCCGACCGCCACCCCCGGCCCCGCCGTTACCGAACCACCTCCCAGCCCCACCGTGACCACCAGCAGCGCCGACACTCCCTGCCCCGCCGGCCCCACCCGCACCGGAAAAACCCGGCATTGCCCCCTACCACCAGCCTGCGCCAACGGTCAGCTGGTGACCATTGACCGGTTCGGTCGCCAGGGCAGTTGAGTCATACTGCATCACAGCCTCCTCGCTGCTTACCTCAGTGCGGAGGCACCCGATTGTTGGTACCGGGGCGTGACTGCCGGTTTGCTCACTGAACGGCGCTCTGGAGGCGCAAAGCCCTGTCGACGGTCACCACACCCCGGGTAACCGCCCAGCCCCGCAAAACTCCTGTCGGACATCCAAACGCGTCCAGCATCAAAGGCGGTGACCAGACGGCACCTCTAGTGGATTGCCTTGGACGCTTTGCGGTACTGACCTCTTTGCGGTACTGACCTCGTAGTTTGTTGGTTACCTGCCGTCACACGGCCATATCGATCTTGCCCTCCACATCGGGCACGCCTTCAGCGCTACGCGCTCAAAAGTAGGTGAGATACGTCAGATTGGCTCGGGTGGGTGTTG
>NZ_VTZN01000433.1 GCF_008370645.1 Mycobacterium simiae | reverse complement strand
CACCGCGGCGATGATCATCGCGTTCGTGGTGCTGGGCCGCTATTTCGAGGCCACCGCCACGGGCAAGGCGTCGGAGGCGATCAGCAAGCTGTTGGAGATGGGTGCCAAGCAAGCCTGCCTGCTCGTCGATGGCCAGGAGCTGCTGGTCCCGGTCGACCAGGTGCAAGTCGGAGACCTGGTGCGGGTGCGGCCGGGTGAGAAAATCCCGGTCGACGGTGAGGTCACCGACGGTCGTGCCGCCGTCGATGAGTCGATGCTCACCGGCGAGTCCGTCCCGGTCGAAAAGACCGTGGGTGACCGCGTTGCCGGGGCGACGGTGAACATCGACGGATTGCTGACCCTGCGTGCCACCGCCGTGGGGGCCTACACCGCGCTGGCCCAGATCGTGCGCCTGGTGGAACAGGCCCAGGGCGGCAAGGCCCCCGTGCAGCGGTTGGCCGACCGAGTCTCGGCGGTGTTCGTGCCGGCGGTGGTCACGGTGGCGGTGGCCACCTTCGGCGGCTGGGCGCTGCTGGCCGCCAACCCGGTCGCCGGCATGACCGCGGCGGTGGCGGTGCTGATCATCGCGTGCCCGTGTGCGCTGGGCCTGGCCACACCGACCGCGATCACCGTCGGGACCGGCCGGGGCGCGGACATGGGGATCCTGGTCAAGGGCGGTGAGGTGCTAGAGGCCTCCAAGAAGATCGACACCGTGGTCTTCGACAAGACCGGCACCCTCACGCGGGCACAAATGCGGCTGACCGATGTTGTGCCCGGTAAGCGGCGCCAGCCCGATCTGGTGCTGCGGCTCGCCGCCGCGGTCGAGTCGGGCTCCGAACACCCGATCGGCGCGGCGATCGTCGCCGGTG
>NZ_VTZN01000432.1 GCF_008370645.1 Mycobacterium simiae | reverse complement strand
CGATTGGACCAGTACTTGGTCGCGTTCGGCGGCATCGAAGACATCGATTACATCGATGCCCTGCCGCGGGTTGGTGGTGACGGCGTGTAGGGCACGCAGGTAGTAAGCGGCGAACTTTTCGATGGTGTTGCGGTTAAACAGATCGGTCGCGTATTCGATGCAGCCAGGAAGCGATCGTGGTTGCCCGGAAACACCGGGGACATCCGTGAGGTTGATGTACAAGTCGAACCTGGCAGTGCCGGTATGTGCGAGTTGAAGCTCGATATCGAGTCCGGGCATATTGAAATCGGGCAGCGGGTTGTTCTGCCAGGCCAATGCCACCTGAAAAAAAGGGTGATACGCCGTTGACCGTGTCGGGTTGAGCAGTTCCACCAGCCGTTCAAACGGGGCGTCTTGGTTCTCATAGGCCGCCAAAGCCTTGGTGCGCACCTGTTCGAGTAGGTCGCTGAAACTGGGATTGCCTGAGGTGTTGACCCGCAGCACCCACATGTTGACGAAGAACCCGATCAGGTCTGTTAGTACCTGGTCGGCGCGTCCGGCGATGGGCCCACCAATCGTGACATCGTCACCAGCGTTGAATTTGTGCAGGAGGACCGCTAACGCCGCCTGGAACACCATAGACAGGGTCGTGCCGGTTTGTTGAGCCAGCTGCTGGACCCGTTCTCGCAGCTGCGCGTCGATCGTGAAGGTCACTACCTCGCCACGAAATGACTGTTGGGCTGGGCGGGGCCGGTCCAACGGCAACATGATCTGCTCGGGCGCCCCAGCCAACTCAGCACGCCAGTAAGCAACCTGCTGGGACATCACACTGTCGGGATCGTTCTCACTGCCCACAACTGCTTGTTGCCAGA
>NZ_VTZN01000431.1 GCF_008370645.1 Mycobacterium simiae | reverse complement strand
GAAGTGGGCTGTCGATGTCGTCTCGGGCCGAGATCACCGCGAAGTTCGCCAAGGCGTATGTGAAGGCGCCGAAGGCGGACAAGGGTCAGATTCTGGATCAGGTGGTGGGAGTCACCGGCTGGTCGCGTGACAATGCTCGACGCCGGTTGACGGCGGCGGCCCGGCCGCCTGGAGCGGGTCGGCAAGTCGCCAAACGGCGGCGCCGGCAGCGTAATCCGAAGTATTCATACGACGCGTTGAAGGTGCTGCAGAAGGTCTGGGCGGCCTCGGGTGGACAGTGCGGCCGGTATCTGGCCGCGTCGATGGCCCTGCAGCTGGATGCATTGGAACGCCACCGCGAGCTGGTGTTCGGCCGGGACCGCTACAGCCCCGAGGTGCGCGCCGAGCTGTTGGCGATGAGCAGCGCAACGATCGACCGCTACCTACGTGCGGCCAAGGCACGCGACCAGATTAAGGGCAAATCGACCACCAAGGCCTCCCCGTTGCTGCGGTCTTCGATCAAGATCCGCAAGGCAACCGACGAGGTCGAGGCATCTCCGGGGTTCTTCGAAGGTGACACCGTCGCGCACTGTGGGCCATCGCTTAAAGGGGAGTTCGGCCGCACCCTCAACCTCACCGATGCCCATATCGGCTGGGTCTTCACGCGCACCGTACGCAACAACGCCCACACCCACATCCTAGGCGCTCTGAAGGCGGCGGTGCACGAAATACCTTATGAGGTAACCGGTTTAGACTTCGATAACGGTTCCGAGTTTCTCAACAAAGCGGTCATCAAGTGGGCCGGGGAGATGGAGATCTTCTTCACCCGCTCACGACCGTACAAGAAGAACGACCAGGCCACCATCGAGTCCAAGAACAACCATCTGG
>NZ_VTZN01000430.1 GCF_008370645.1 Mycobacterium simiae | reverse complement strand
GGGGGCAAGGTGGTTTCCACTCCGTTGGCACCGGAGGGATCGGCGGCGCGGGCGGCAAGGCCGGCCTGCTCGGTAATGGCGGCGGTGGTGGTGCCGGTGGGCCAGGGGCACCTGGCGCTGGCGGTGGCAACGGCGGTCAGGGTGGTGACGCCGTGCTGATCGGTAACGGCGGCAACGGCGGCAATGGTGGGATGGGCTCGCCGAATGGAAACGGGGGCCTCGGCGGTAATGGTGGGTCGTTGCTGGGGCAACGGGGGCTGAACGGCCATTCGTAAGCCCTATGCCCGGGCAGGTGCAGGGCCAACCACGTCTGCCGGGGTATGCGTGCCGTGCGAAGATTTGGCATGACTGCTCGTGAGACGCCGGTCGAGCTGCCCGCGATGCCCGCGCATCCCGCTCAGCCGTTTGGGCTGTACGTGCATGTGCCCTTTTGCGTCACACGGTGCGGATATTGCGACTTCAACACCTATACCCCGGCCGAGCTCGGCGGCGTCAACCCGGACGCCTGGCTGTTGGCGCTGCAGACGGAGCTGGAGCTGGCGGCCGCACGACTGGACGGGCCGCCACTGCACACCGTGTTCGTCGGCGGAGGCACTCCGTCGCTGCTGGGCGGCGAGCGCCTGGCGATGCTGCTGGGCATGGTGCGCGAGAACTTCTCGCTGGCGCCCGATGCGGAGATCACCACCGAGGCCAACCCCGAGTCCACCTGGCCGGAGTTTTTCGAGGCCATCCGGGCCGCCGGATACACGCGGGTATCGCTGGGCATGCAATCGGTGGCCCCGCGGGTGCTGGCTACCCTGGATCGGGTGCATTCGCCGGGCCGGGCCACCGCTGCGGCCCGCGAAGCCATGGACGCGGGCTTCGAGCACGTCAACCTTGACCTGATCTA
>NZ_VTZN01000043.1 GCF_008370645.1 Mycobacterium simiae | reverse complement strand
CAGGGCCGCCCCTAGCACCGGGGACCCGATCGGCGGCGTCCCCGATCCAGCGACCAATGGTGCGCTCATGGTGGCGTAGATGGTGGTCTCGGTCGGGCCGTAGGCGTTGACCATCAGCCGGCCCGGGGCCCAGCGATCGACCACCTCGGCCGGGCAGGGCTCGGCGGCGATTACCAACGCCGCCGGCTCTAGCCCCACTGTCGCCAATCCCCGCACCGCAGAAGGGGTTTGACTGAGCACGTTCACCCCTTCGGCGATTAGCAGGGCATGCAGATCTGCCACCGAGCGGGTGACCGCTTCAGGAACCACCACCAGACGACCGCCGTGCAACAGCGCGCCCCAGATCTCCCAGGACGAATAGTCGAAGGCATACGAATGGCATTGGCTCCAAACCTGGTCCGGCGACGGGACGAAGCGGCCGTCGAGTGCGCCGAACAGCTGGACGATGTTGCGGTGGGTGACCGCGACACCTTTCGGGACACCGGTGGTACCCGAGGTGTAGATGATGTGCGCCACGTTGTCGGGACCCGGATGCGGCAGCGCGTGAGCCGGATAGCTGGTGGCCACGGCCGGGTCGTCGATGTCGATGACGCGTAGCCGATGCCCGTCGAAGCGGCCGGCCAGCTCCGCGATGGTGATCGCGGCCACTGGTGCGGCGTCGCCGACCATGAAGTCCACCCGCGCCTGCGGTAGCGCGGTGTCGATGGGCAGATAGGCCGCACCGGTCTTGAGCACCGCCAAGATCGCGATGATGGCATTTGCACTGCGCGGCAGCAGCATTGCCACGACGTCCCCGGGCCGCACACCGCTACCGATCAACACATGCGCCAGCCGGTTAGCCGCCTCGTCCAGCTCACGGTAGGTCCACTGGTCACCGTCGAACCGCACCGCTACCTGGTGCGGAGTGCGCGCCGCGTGGGCGGCGACCGCCTCCGGAATCGACGCGGCCGCGGATGCCGTGCTCAGCACCGCCCGGTTGCCGATGTCGTCGAGGCGGACATGTTCGGCCTCGTCGAGCAGATCGATCGACGACAACCGTTGCTGCGGGTTGGCAGCCAGCGCCCCCAGCACTCGCTCCAGCCGATTGATCAGCGCTTCGATGCTGCCCGCATCGAACACATCGGTGCGAAATTCCACCGCGCCGCCGATCCCCGCGGATTCGCCACCTTCGGTGAATCGTTCGCCGAAAGAAAACACCAGATCCATCCGCGCACTGTGGGTGTGCACCGGAATCGGCGTCACCTCCAGGCCGTCCAACGTCGAGCGCCCGGCCAGATCGCCGTGGCGGGCGAAGTTCTGCCAGGTGGACATGACCTGGATCAGGGGGTGATGAGTCAGCGACCGGGCCGGGTTGAGCCGGTCCACCAGAACCTCGAACGGGACGTCCTGATGCTCGAACGCCGCCAGGCTCTGCGCGCGCACCTGGGCCAGCAACTCGGCGAAAGTCGGATCGCCGGCTACCTGCACACGCAGTACCAACGTGTTGACGAAGCAGCCCACCAACTCGTCGAGTGCGGGGTCGTCGCGACCGGCGGCGGCAAATCCCACGGCAATGTCGCTGGCGGCGCACATCTTCGACAGCAGTGCCGTCAGAGCGGTCTGGAAAACCATGAAGCTGGTCGCATCGTGGGCACGTGCTACCCGAGCTACTTGCTGCTGCAGCTGCGCCGGCCATTGCACCACCACGGCGTCGCCGCGATGGTCGGCAACCCGCGGATAGGGCCGATCTGTGGGCAACTCCAGCCGCTTCGACATCCCGCTCAAAGTCTGCACCCAGTAGGCCAATTGGGCCGCGGCGCCGCTCTCGCTGTCGTCGATCTCGCCCAGGTTCTCGCGCTGCCACAGCGTGTAATCGAGGTACTGCACGGCCAACTCGGCCCAGTCCGGTGCCTGATCCGCACGCCGGCTGGCATAAGCCTCCCCAAGGTGAGCCGTCAGCGGAGCCAACGACCACCCGTCGGCGGCGATGTGGTGGGCGACCAGTGCCAGTTCATGCTGCTGCTCGGCGACCCGGAAAAGCTTAGCCCGCAATGGGATTTCGCAGGCCAAGTTGAAGCCGTACCGAGCATTCGCGTCGATGTCCTCCTGCAGCCGGTCGGGCGACCAGCCTGTCGCATCGACTACCTGCCAGCCGAAGCCGGCCCGCTCGGCCGGCAACACAACCTGCTGGGCGACCCCATCGGACGCCACGAAGACCGTACGCAGGGATTCGTGGCGGGCCACCACGTCGGCGAGCGCCTGTTGCAACGCCACGGTGTCCAGTTCGCCACGGAAACGAAGCACCCAGGACATGTTGTAGATCGGCGAGGGCCCCTCAAGTTGGTGCAGGAACCACAACCTGCCCTGCGTAAACGACAATGGCACCACCGCGGGCCGCGGCCGGGCCACCAAAGGCGTGCGCCTACCCGATATTCCACTCACTCGCGCCGCCAATTGGGCTACTGTCGGCGACTCGAACAGCACCCGCACCGCAAGGTCGGCGTCCAACGACTTGTTGACTGCCGAGACCACCCGCATCGCCGAGAGCGAATCCCCACCCAGATCGAAGAACGAGTCGTCGATGCCGACTCGGTCCAATCCCAGTACCTGGCCGTAGATACCGGCCAGGATCTCCGCTACCGCATTGGCCGGAGCCCGGTACCGGTCGGACCCGCCGAATTGCGGGGCTGGCAGCGCCCGGACATCCAGTTTGCCGTTGACAGTCAACGGCAGCTCCTCCAACGCCACGACGGCCGCGGGCACCATGTAGTGCGGTAGCCGCTCAGCCAGCGCCGCCCGGATCCCGGTTACGTCCACGGTTCCGGTGACGTAGCCCACCAAACGCTTGTCGTCGGGGCGGTCCTGCCGTGCGATCACCGCGGCCTGCTCGACCCCGTCCAATCCCGCCAGCGCGGCCTGCACCTCACCCAATTCGATGCGGTGCCCACGGATCTTGACCTGCTCGTCGGCGCGCCCCAGGTACACCAGCTGGCCGTCGGCGCCCCAGCGCACCAAGTCCCCGGTGCGGTACATACGTGTTCCCGGAAGCCCGGTCCCCGCGAACGGGCATGCGACGAAACGGGTTCCGGTCAGTCCGGCCCGCCGCCAGTACCCGTACCCCACGCCGGCACCCGCTACGTACAACTCCCCGACCACCCCCGCCGGTACCGGACGCAACCACGCATCCAGGACGAACAACGCCGCCCGCGGCACCGGCGAACCGATCGGTGCGATTCCCGACCCGGCCACCAACGGCGTACTCATCGCCACATACATCGTGGTCTCGGTCGGACCGTATTGGTTGACCATCACCCGCCCGGGTGCCCATCGGTCGACCACTTCACCGGTGCACGCCTCACCGCCGAGCACCAACGTCGTCGAGTCCAGGCCCTCGGTCGACAACGCCGCCACCGCCGACGGTGTCTGGGTCAGCACGACGACCTGTTCGGCTACCAGCAGCTCGTGAAACTCTGCGGGCGAGCGGGTTACTGCGTCGGGCACCACAACCAGGCGTCCGCCGTGCAGCAGCGCACCCATGATCTCGAACAGCGAAAGGTCGAAACCGTAGGAACTGCACTGGGTTACCGTCTGCCCAGCGCTGGGCGCAAACGACGTCGGCGAGGTGAACAGCTGGGTGATGTTATGGTGGCAGATCGCCACCCCTTTAGGGGTTCCGGTGGTGCCCGACGTGTACAGAATGTAGGCGATGTTTTCCGGGCGCGGGTGCGGCAATGCGTGCGCCGGATAGCAGTTTACGACGGCGGGATCGTCGATATCGATGATTGTGGTTTGGTGGCCGGCCAGCCGGCCGGCGAGCGCCGCACTGCTGATGGTGGCCACCGGTGTGGCGTCGCCGAGCATGAAGTCGATGCGGGCATCGGGATGGTTGGGATCCAGCGGCAGGTATGCCGCACCGCTCTTGAGTACCGCCAGGATCGCCATGATCGCCTGTGCTGACCGCTCCAACAGCAGCGCGACCACGTCTCCAGGACCCACGCCAGCGCCACTCAGGTTGTGCGCCAGTCGGTTTGTCGCCTGGTCGAGTTCGCGGTAGGTCCACGTCTGCCCAGCATGGGTTAGCGCCGCCGCTTCCGGCGTCCGCCGGACCTGGGCGGCGAACAACGCCGGAATCGACACCGCCGACCCGGGCTGGGCCAGTGCCGCGCGATTGCCGATCGCATCCAGATATCCTTGCTCTGTTGTGGCAGCGCCAGGTTGAACGTCGAAGAGGACGCTCACGTCGCGCAGCGGGCGGTCCCACATTTGCACCAGCCGTTGCATCGTGGAAAACAGGCGGCTGCCCAGCGTGCGGGCGGTAAACCCGACCGCGCTGGCCGGCGCCTCTATCGTCAGCTTCAACTGGTCGCCGATCTGCTCGACGATGATGCCGATCGGAAAGTGCGCGCGACTCAATGCCGTTGGCGAGTGGAAGGTCACAGTTCCGGTCGACAGCTCCCTGCCGCCGAACAGACCCGCAGACGGAAAGTTCTCGAAGGCGATGACGCTGTCGAACAACTCGCCCACCCCGGCCAGCGCCCGGATCTGCGAGTGGGTGAGATAGGCGTGCCCGCGCAGCCGTGCCGCATCGCGCTGGATCGACGCAGACAGCTGGGCCACAGTCGTTTTCGGGTCCAGCCGCACCCGCAGCGGGACGGTGTTGACGAATAGCCCCACCATCGATTCGACACCGGCCAGTTCGGCGGGACGAGTGGATACGGTGACCCCGAACACCACGTCCCTGCGGTCGGTCAGTACCGACAGCAGCAGCGCCCACGCCACCTGTGTCAGCGTGTTCAATGTGACGCCGCGGCGGCGGGCGGCGTCGATCAGACGAAGCGTGGTGTGCTGGTCCAGGCCGAGCGATACCCGGTCCGGCTTGCCGCTGGAGGGCCCACCACGGTCGTCTGCCGGACTCGCCGACAGCAATGTCGGCCCATCCAGGCCGACGAGGTGCTCACGCCACTGCTGTTCGCCCTTCTGCACGTCATAGCCGGCGAGCCAGCCGATGAAATCGCGCCACGGCCGCGGCGGAGCTGGCAGCGAGTCAACCGCACCACCGCTTCGGTAAAGGCTCACCAGCTCTTCCAGAAACACTGCGATCGACCAGCCGCCGATCACGATGTGGTGCGCGACGATGTTGAATCGCCAACGTGCACCGGGCAATTCGACCAGCAAGAACCGGACCGGCGGGCCCTTCTCCAGATCGAAACCGCGCTCCTGCTCGGCCGCCTCGCAAGCTCTCGCCGTTTCGGGAGTAGCCACCACGTGCTGCCACGTTAGGTCCACCTCCGACGGCACCACCTGCACCGGATGCGCCAGCGTGCGGCCGACAAAACGTGCCCGCAAGTTGGGGTGGCGCTTGAGCATCGTCAGTGCGCAATCGCGCAGCAACTCGGTGTCCAGCGGCCCGGACACATCGATGCCGATCGCGATTGTGTACGGGTCTTCGGATGGCCGTTGGCTGGCCATGGCCAGCGCGAACAGTCCCTGTTGAAGCGGGCTGAGGACCATCACATCCTGGATGCCGGCCACCTCACTGCTTGTTTCGGTCATGCGACCGCGGCCTTGTCGATCCTGGCAAGCATGTCCGGCAGTGCGAGCAAGTCAGCCGCAGACAATCCGGACATGCTCATCGCTTGAAACCGGCCATCCCCGGCGACTCTGCCGGCCTGCTCAGCCGCATGTGCGGTCTCGACGGCCAGCTCATCCAGCGCCGCCGCGAGCTCGCCCAACGTGGGATGCTCGAAGATCAGCTGCGGATTCAGTGGCAGGTGCGCCGCGTGCATGCGGTGCGCGAGCTGCATCGCCGAAACACTGTCGCCGCCCAGCGCCACGAATCGTTCGTCGCGCCCCACGTCGGTGACACCGAGAATCTGCTCCATCGCGGCGGCCAACGTCCGCTCGGTCGCAGTGCGTAGCGGCTGGCGGGACTCGCTGCGGTGCACCTTCGGCGTCGCGACGGTGATATTCGGTGCGGCGGCGACGCTCGCCTGGTCCGTTGTGCTCGCCGGTGCGGTAGGCGCCAGGGGCCGGCGCTGGAATGCGTACGTGGGCAACTCGATTCGCCTAGCGTCTGCGCAGGCGTAGCCGGCTGACCAGTCGATCGTCGTGCCGTGAACGAACATCGTTGCCAGTCCGCTGACAAACGACGTGGTCTCTTCGGGCGTCAGCCGCAGCAGCGCGGTGACGCAGCTCGATGCCGCGTCGATGCGTGCGGTGAGGTCAGCGCCCGGGCCGATTTCCAGGAAGTTGTCCATGCCGCCCCGGGATTGGGCCCACTGCACCGCTTGGGCAATGTCGGCGGGCTGCTGCAGCTGGTCCACCCAATATTGCGGTGTGGTCAACTGATCGGCTGCCACGACCCCGCCGGTCGCCGCCGATATGACACCGATGCTCGGGGTACGGTAGGTCAGCCGCCGGCAAACCGCGGCCAACTCCGTAATCCGCGGTTCCAGATTCGCCGAATGCGACGGGTGGCTGAGACCCAATTGCTTTGTCTGCATGCCGTTGACCGCGAGCTTCTCGGCGAGCTTTGTCAACGAGGCGTGGTCGCCTGAAATGGTCACCGACGTCGGCGAATCGACCGCGGCGACTGCGCAGCCGCGGAATTCCCGCAGGAACGGCAGCACATCCCGTTCGGCCGCCTCGACGGCGAGCATGCCCTCGTCGACCCGTATGGATTGCTGCAGGCGACCGCGCTCGGCGACGAGTTGGCAAGCCTCGTCCAGTGACCACACGCCCGCTACGTACGCGGCGGTCACCTCGCCCAGGCGATGACCGATCACGAAGTCCGGCCGCAGCCCCCACGATTCGGCGAGCCGGAACAGTGCGACCTCAAAGGCGAACAGTGCCGGCTGGGCGTAGGCGGGCTGGCTCAGCAGTTCGGCGGCCTCCGATCCGGCTTCGGCGAAGACGACGTCCTGCAAGGAGGTTCCCAGCAGTTCGTCGAAAATGGCGCACACCTCGTCGAATGCCTTGGCGTACTGCGGAAAACTTGCGTAGAGCTGTTGTCCCATGCCCACCGACTGGGCTCCCTCGCCGGGGAACATCACCGCGGTTTTGGTGGGGTTCTCCGCGACGCCGCGCACCACCTCGGTCGACGTGTCGCCGGTGGCCAACGACCGTAACCCGTCCAGCAGTTCGTTTTTGTCGCGCCCGACGATGACGGCCCGATGCGGGAACTGGGTGCGGGTGGTAGCCAGCGAATGCCCGATGTCGGCCGCATCGAGGTTCGGGTTCTCGTCGAGGTGTGCGGCCAGGCGGGCAGCCTGCATCGGCAGTGCCGCTGCGGATTTCGCGCTGAGCACCCAGGAGAAAACGGGGAGTTCGTCGCGGCGGCCGCCTTCGAGCGTCTGACCCATTGCGGCAGCCTGCCGGGGCGCCTCTTCCAGGATCACGTGCGCGTTGACGCCGCTGATGCCGAACGCTGACACCCCGGCCCGGCGTGCGTCATCCTGCCGTAGCCACGGTTGCGCGTCGGTGACCAGCTGAACGCCACTCGACGACCAATCCACGAACGGGGTCGGCTCGCCGGAGTGCAGGGTCGGCGGTATGACGCCCCGGCGCATCGACTCCACCATCTTGATGACGCCACCGACCCCGGCGGCGGCCAGCGTGTGGTTGATGTTCGATTTGAGCGAACCTAGCCACAGCGGCCGGCCGTCCGGCCGGTGCCGGCCGTAGGTCTCGATCAGCGCTTCGACCTCGGTCAAGTCACCTAAGGGCGTCCCAGTGCTGTGCGCCTCCACCACATCTACCTGGCTGGCGACCAGACCGGCGTTGGCCAGCGCCCGGCGGATCACCCGCTGCTGCGCCAACCGGTTGGGGGCACCGGCCCTGTTCGACGACCCGTCGTGATTGACCGCCGAACCTCGTATCACCGCCAGCACCGGGTGCTGGTTCTGCTGCGCGTCCGACAGCCGCTCCAGCAGCAGCATGCCGACGCCTTCGCCCCAGCCCGCACCATCGGCCGATGCGGCGAACGACTTGCACCGTCCGTCGGCGGCCGAACCCACTCCCTGGCGCAACCCGGAAAGGCGCTGGGGCGTCATTACGGTGACGCCCCCGGCCAGCGCCAGCGGGCACTCACCGGACCGCAAAGATTGCACCGCTTCGTGAATCGCCGTCAAGGACGACGAGCATGCGGTGTCCAGCGTGATGGCCGGGCCATGGAATCCTAAGAAGTAGGAGACCCGGCCAGCCGCCATGCTCGAGGCCCGGCCGCTGAACGCGAAGGGCAGAAAGCTGTCCGGCTCCCCGATGATCGTGGCCTCGCTCTGCCCACTCGTGAACGAGGCCATGCCGAGGAAGACCCCGGTTTCGTCGGCCAGCTCGGCCGCAGAGTCGATGCCCGCACGCTCGAATGCCTCCCAGGAGGCCTCCAGCGCCAGGCGCTGCTGCGGGTCCATCACCGCCGCCTCGCGGGTGCTAATGCCGAAGAAGTCTGCGTCGAAAGCGGTTACCTCGTGGACGAATCCGGCGATATGTGAATCGGCGCCATCGGTGTTTTCCAGCTCCCACCCACGGTCAGCCGGCGGCCCCGAGACTAGGTCGCATCGCCGCGAAACCGCACGCCACAAATCCGCCGGAGAACTAACGCCACCCGGGTAGCGGCACGCCATGCCCACAATCGCGATCGGCTCGCTGGCCTTGTCCTCAATCTCCCGCAAGCGCCGGCGAGTTTTCTCCAGCTCTAGTACTGCTTGCTTGAGGTAGGTGTGGAGTTCTTCATGACTTGCCACTTTTGACAGCCTTTCATGAGCATAACTCTGACCGCTATCAGCAATTAAGTTGTGCCTGCGAATAACCGACACGACCTGGCTACGCACGGCTTTGGACGTAGGGAGGAAACCGCGCTTCTAGGAAATTCCCGATCTTTTTGACTTAGTTTGATGGGTGACTGCTAAACGGTTTAGAGATCAACAGTCCGGTATAGCTTGCGAAGCGTGAAAAATGTGGCTTCGGTACTCACCAAAAACTCCCCTTAGATAAGCGTCTGGCGACTCGTTATCTGGCTTAACGCGTGCAAAGTTAGTGCACGACGTCGGCAGTGACCATGGGCAAGTCGCCCTGTTCTGGCAGGCGGCGGTGCAGCAAAGCGCACAGCACCCGCGCAGGCCGCCGGCGAGTTCACGAACCTGCGGCTATTGGGCCTGCGACAAGGCATCCAGCCCGCCGCCCCGGGCCGTTGGCTCACTGTGCACAATGCTCGGTTATCCGCTGTTTCAATGGCCAATGTGTCTGTTGGCACCCGCAATATGCCGTAGCCATCCTCGAATTGCGACTCGGGTGCAAGTGGCTCCCTGAGCTGTCCGGGGTGAGGCTGGTTGCTAGGCGGCTCGTGCGGGCATGTCCACGTGTGGTGGCACCCGGACCGACACAGCGGCCTTTTTTGGCAAGAATAACGCCGGAACGAACGATAAAACCGTCAGGACGAAGACGACGACGAACACGACAGTATAGGCATGTGTGAGGTCGTGCAGCACGCTGCCGGCAAAGTCGGGGCTCAGCGCCCGCCGCGGTATGGCGGCGGGGTCGACGGGCGCCCCCGACTTGACGGCATTGTCTCGCAGGAACGCCAATTTCTGTGCGGCGGCAATGTTTTCGCTGCGATTGAATTGGTTGGTCAGGATCACCGAAATCAGCGCGTACGCCACCGAACCGGCCACATGCTGGTTGACGTTGACCAGCGTCGAGCCCCGCGCGAGTTGATGCGTCGCCAGGGTTTGCACCGCTGCCCCGGCGACCAGCATCTGCGTGCAGCCCATACCCAGGCCGACGATCGCCAGGCCGGTGAACAGGACGGGCAGGTAAGCAGCATGGCGGGCAACCCCGTAGGCGAAGAGGCCGGTACCCAGGCAAACCAGCGCGATGCCCGAGAGCACCACCTTGCCGGGTCCGTGTTTGTCTAGTAACGCACCGGCCAGCGGCAGGGTCAGTACGCCGCCCAGCCCGATGGGGATCACGGCCAGCCCGGCCTGCAGCGGTGTCTGGTGCAGCGTTTGCTGAAAATAGCTCGGACACAACAGACCTGCGCCGGCAATCGCGACGGCGAATAAGAACATGACCGCGTTGGCCAGCGTGACCACCCGGTTGGTGAACAACCGCACATCGATCAGTGGATGGTCGGTGCGATAGAGGGCATGAAAGACGAAACCGGTAATCAACAGCAGGCCGATGGTCACCGGCACCCACACGTACGGGTGGGCGGGTGTGCCGTGGGCGGGAAGGGAGGACAGCCCGTACAAAAGAGTCGCCAGGCCGGGCGACAGTAGCAGCACGCCGATCAAGTCGAAGGCTTCCGACGGCACCGGTTCGTCTTTCGGAAACACCGCCGCCGCAAGGGCTATCGTGATCAAGCCAATCGGCAGGTTGATCAAGAAAATCCACTTCCAGCCGAAGGCGTAGATGAGCCAGCCTCCCAGAATGGGTCCACCGATCGGGCCCAGCAGCATCGGCGTGCCCGCTACCGCCATCAACCGGCCCAGCCGTTTGGGACCGGCTTCGCGGGCCAATATGGTCATGACAATCGGCATCACCACACCGCCGCCGAACCCCTGTAGCACACGAAATACGATGAGCGCCACGATGTTCGAGGCCATCGTGCACAGCAACGAACCCAGCGTGAAGGCCAGGACCGAGCCGATGAAGAGCCGTTTGGCGCCGAATCGGTCGGCCGCCCACCCGGCCAGCGGGGTGACTGTCGCCAAGGCCAGCACGTAGCCGGTCATGGTCCACGCGACGACGGCCTCGTTGGACTGGAATACGGTGATGAAGGTTCGTTGTGCGACGAAAACCACTGTGCTGTCCAGCGTTACCGTCAGCGACGCCAGCACGCACACGCCGGCAATCCAGAGCAAACGGGCGTCGAGCGCGTCGGGAAAGCGCGTCGCCGAATCCGAGGGTTGCGGACGATCCACGCGGCGCCGCACCGACATCGTCTAGACCCCAGCCCCGGACAACTCGGGCTCGACAAGGGGATCCGGATCCGCTCGCGCCGGGGGCGGCGCACTGCGGCGGTTGCGGTCGGGCCGGGTGCGCACCTTCATCGGCCACCAGAACCAGCGACCCAGCAGCGCGGCGATGGCCGGTGTCATGAGCGACCGGACCACGAGCGTGTCGAACAACAGACCCAAGGCGATCGTGGTGCCCACCTGGCCGATGATGCGCAGATCGCTGACGCCCATGCTCGCCATCGTCGCGGCGAAGACCAGCCCGGCCGTCGTGCAGACCTTGCCGGTACCGCCCATCGCGCGGATGATGCCCGTCTTGAGCCCGGCGCCTATTTCGTCTTTCAACCGGGAGACAAGTAGCAGGTTGTAGTCGGATCCCACGGCCAACAACACGATGACCGACATGGCCAGCACCAGCCAGTGCAACTCGACACGCAGGATGTGTTGCCAGAACAGGACCGAGAGGCCGAAGGATGCGCCCAGAGACATCGCAACGGTGCCGACGATGACCAAGGCGGCAACCAACCCGCGCGTGATGAGCAACATGATGATGAAGATGAGGGCGAGCGCGGAAATCGCCGCGATCAGCAGGTCGTACTTGTCTCCGTCGGAGATGTCTTTGTAGGTAGCCGCCGTGCCGGCGACGTAGATCTTGGCGTCCTCCAGCGGGGTTCCCTTGAGCGCTTCCTCGGCTGCCGTCTTGATGGCGCCGATACTGGCCAGGCCGTCGGGTGAGGCGGGTTCACCCCGGTGCGAAACAATGAACCGGGCCGCCTTGCCGTCGTCGGACATGAAGATTTTCATGCCGCGTTTGAAGTCCGCGTTATTGAAGGTTTCCGGCGGCAAATAGAACGAGTCGTCGTTCCTGGCGGCGTCGAAGGCCTTGCCCATGGCGGTGGCGTTCTCGCTCATTTCGTCCATTTGGTCATAGATCCCGGCCATGGTGCTGTGCATGGTCAGCATCATGGTGCGCATGTTTTCCATGGTTTCGATCATCGGCGGCAGCTGCGCGGCCATTTCGGGCATGATCCGGTCCATGTTCTGCAGGTCGCCGACCATGGTGCCCAGTTGCTCGCTGAGCTGGTCTACGCCGTCCAGCGCGTCGAAGATCGACCGCAACGACCAGCAGATCGGAATGTCGAAACAGTGCTTCTCCCAATAGAAGTAGCTGCGAATCGGTCGCCAAAAATCTTCGAAATCGGCGATGTGGTCACGCAGCTCGTCGGTGATCTGCTTCATCTCGACGGTGTCACTAACCATTTTGTGGGTAATGCTCGTCATCTGAACCATCAGTTCATGCGTGCGCTTCATCAGGGCGATCGACTTGGCCATGTCGTCGGCCTGGGTCAGCATGTCGTTCATCCGGTCGCGCTGGTACTTCATGGTCTGCACCTGGCCGGCGTTTTGCATGCTCATCTGGAACGGGATCGACGAGTGCTCGATGGGCTTGCCGTTCGGCCTGGTGATCGCCTGGACACGGGAGATGCCCGGGACATGGAAGATCCCCTTGGCCAATTTGTCCAGCACCAGGAAGTCCGCCGAATTCCGCATGTCGTGATCGGACTCGATCATCAGAATGTCGGGCTTCATCCGAGCGGCCGAGAAATGCCGTTCGGCCGCAGCGTATCCCACGTTGGCCGGAATGGATTTCGGCATGAACCCACGGTCGTCGTAGCTGACCTTGTATCCGGGTAGGGCAAGCAGGCCGACCAGTGCGATGGCCAGGGCGGCGACCAGGATGGGCCCGGGCCAGCGGACCGTTGCGGTGCCGACGCGTCGCCACCCTTGGGTCTTGATCTTGCGCTTGGGATCAAAGAATCCGAAGTGGCTGCCAACCGTGAGCATTGCCGGGCCCAGGGTGAGCGCGACGGCGACCGCGACAATGATCCCGACGGCCGAGGGGGCGCCCATGGATTGGAAGTACGGCAGTCGGGTGAAGCTGAGACAGCCCATCGCCCCGGCCACGGTCAAACCGGAGCCCAGGATGACGTGCGCGACACCCTTGTACGTGGTGTAGTAGGCCGTCTGGCGATCTTGGCCAGCCTGACGAGCCTCCTGATACCTGCCGACGAAAAATATGCCGTAGTCCGTTCCGGCCGCGATCGCGATCGTGGTGAGCAGGTTGACCGAAAAGGTCGAAAGCTGGATCAATTGCAGATTGCCCAGGAAGGCGACAACCCCTTTGGCCGCAGTCAATTCTATGAACACCGTTGTCAGCAATAGGATTACCGTGACGATCGAGCGGTAGACCAATAGCAGCATGGTGACGATCACGGCCACGGTCAGCAACAGGATCCGGGTGAGCGATTTGTCGCCGGTGGTGCTCATGTCGGAGACCAGCGCAGAGGGGCCGGTCACGTAAACCTCTAGTCCGGGTGGTGGGGCCGGCGCCCGGGCCACGATATCCCGTACCGCTTGGATGGATTCGTTGCCCAGCGACTCGCCCTGGATGCCGGATAGGTTCAATTGCACGTACGTGGCTTTGCCGTCGGCGCTTTGGGCGCCTTCGGCGGTCAGGGGATCTCCCCAGAAGTCGCTGACGTGCTGGACATGCGTGGTGTCGGCCTTCAAGGTCCGCACCAAGCCGTCGTAATAGCGATGAGCGGCGTCGCCCAGCGGCTGGTCACTCTCCAATACGATCATCGCGACGTTGTCGGAGTCGGATTCCTTGAATACCTTGCCGATTCGCTTCGCGGCTAGCAGCGACGGCGCCTCAGATGGGCTCGGTGCCACGGAATGGTCTTGACCAACCTTCTCCAGCGGCGGAACAGCTATGGTCAGAACCAGCACGAGTCCCAGCCAGGCCAGGATGATGGGCACCGAAAGCTTCCGGATCACCCGCGCGATGACGGGCTGGCGGGTGTTTTCGTCGCTGATCTGATAGTTGCTCAAGCGGATTTCACCACACAGAAGGTGTAGGCGTTAACCTCGTTGGAGATTCGTTCGGCCTTCACAACGCCATCCACGGTGATCCGGCACCCGATCTGGTCGCTATTGCCCTGGGCGACCAGGTTTCCCATGACGGCCGGCAAGGTCGTGGAGATGTCGAGCGTCCACGGCAGGTGCGCCGCGTCCACCCGCCTGGGATCGGAGTTGACGTCGAAGTAGCTTATGTCGGCTACTGTTCCGACCGGACCGAAGACCTCATAGACGATCTTCTTGGGGTTGAACGGCTTGGTGTCGTCGGTCTTGCCATCGGAGTACTGCTCCCGTTTTTGGGAGCCAAAGAAACCGTGGATGCGTGCCACACTGAATCCGGCCACGACAACGACCGCCAGAACCACCAGTGGTATCCAGAGCCGCATCAGGAACCCACAGAGAGTCGAAATCATGTTCACTCCCTCGGGAAATCCAACGCGGACAGGAACACGGCGCCGCGCACGTACTGGGATAGAGGCGCTGTCTCCAGCATCAACTTCCCCTTGCGTTGACGGCGTGCCGTTCATTAGGGCTTTGTTGGAATCCCTAGGGTCCGGCGGGTGCGGCGCGCGAAACAGCGCATAGCTCTCATACGGATCGGAGCCATGAGTGGGATCTATCAGCTGACGCAGCATGGGTTTACCCGCCGCTGCCAGTGGGATTGCCGGTCTCACGGGTGATCACAAGGATCTGCTCCACGCGACTTCTCCTGGATTGCCGCAGGATATGAATGGATTCATCGAGATGTCTACCAGCACCGATGCACACGACGGCACGTCCAGAATGCCCACAGTCCGGCTGACGCGAAGGTCAACCTGCACAGGGTCCCTATCCCCAACCGCACCGGCCGGCCTGTTCCACCGCGGGGCCGGCCTGCCGATTCTCGTCCGCGAGGTAGCGAAGCCGTCCCGAAACCACACTATGGCACTGAATTCTCGCGGTCAGGTGGTCGCCCGCGACGGACTGGCTGGCAATGCCATCAAGACATCGTCTAATTTGGTGGGACGCACGCTGGCCACCGGTGTGCCCGCGGCACGACGGTCCGGCCCGCATGAGACCCGGGTGCATCTCGTTGGCTGCGCTTGCCGAAATCGCGACAGCGACAACAGCAGACAACAGCGGACAACTGATTCGCGAGTTCGTCGATCCGCTCCGGTCAAGTCCCAATCCGCTAGGGACACTGTCTGATTCCCGGGCGCACAGCGGCAACGTCAACGCGACAACGGCGCGCCCCAATGTCCACCGCAACATCATGCTAGCCAAAGTGGACCGGATCTCCCGCACGATCGGTACCGATGCGCGAGAACCCGAGAACCAGTTCACCGGGTGGCTTGCCATATGACTCAGTCTGCTGGCAAGATCCCGTAAGCGCAGACTTAGCAACAGTTTTAATAATCGGGCAGTGCAACGCTGTGGTTAGTGCGTGCGGCGGCCCGCATATGCAATCCCTTCGGGTGGTTCACAGTAGCTATCGTCCGCCGTACCGACGAGCCGGGAAGAGTGCGCAACTGCCAGCGGGAGACGATCGTAGCAAGCGCCAGGGTACTTTCGATCTTTCCGAACAACTCGCCGATGCATTTGCGTGAGCCGCCCCCGAAAGCAATCATGGTGCCGTCTCTGGCGGAGCGTTTGCGGTCTGGCGCCCAGCGGTCGGGGTCGAATCGTGCGGGATCCTCATAGACATCGGGTCGATGGTGGATGATCCAGGGGCTCACGACGACAGCGGTTCCGGCGGGCAGCCAGTGCCCGCCGAGTTCGGTGTCGGTCGTGACGCATCGGGTAAATATCCATGCGATCGGCTGGATGCGCAGGGTTTCCATGATGACGCGCTCGGTCAGCTCGAGTTGGGGTAGGTGATCGAAACTTGCCGGTGCCCCTGCGAGGGTCGCATCCACTTCTTCGTGCAAGCGTTCTTCGATCCGCGGGTGCTCGGTCAGCAGATGCAAAGCCCACGCCAGAGTGCTCGCGCCCGTATCGTATGCGGCCACGAGGTAGGTGATGATTTCATTGCCGATATCAACGGGACTCTTTGCGGGATCGAGCAGCGTCGGGAGAAAGCCGGTTCTGTCCTCGGAGCGACAAGAAGTGGCCATGCCGCAAGCGATCCGGTGAATCTCTGCCAGGGCCGTGCGATAGCGGCGGTTAGCCGGGGTGGGGAGCTTCCGCCAGGCTGGTGGCATCATCGTTTGGCCATACACGCCCTCGTTGACAATGGAGGTGGCTTCAATGAACCGGTCGATGTCGGGTGGGGATATGGCGTTGCCGAATAACGCGTCTACTGCGATCGCCGCAGAGAGGCCTCTCATTTCCGGCCATACGTCCAGAACCTGGTTGTCCTGCCAGGAAGCGGTGACTGCGTCGATGCGATCGGTCATGGTACGCGCGTACTCCGGCATCTTGTTGCGGTGAAACGACGGTTGGGCTTGCCGCCTGAGAGGGCGATGCAGGTCGTGCGAGGCGGATACGACAGTGGTGCCCAGGATCTCCTTGCTGCGTTCGTAGAGCGGTCCTACCTTGTCGAAGGTCTTGTCGTCGACCATGACTCGATGGGTCAGCTCGGGTGTGCACACGACCACCGCCTCGGAGGGGCCGAGGCGAACTCTGACCAGGTCTCCATGGTCCGGCAATCCGCTCAGAAAGCGCCATGGGTCGCGCATCGCCGAGAGAGCGTGGCCGAACAGCGGCAGCGCACCTGGGGCTAAGGGGATCGATTGAAGTTCCTTCATTTTCCAGACCTTTGCTATCAGGTTTATCTCAGCACGCCGTAGCTATCCGGAGTCGATGCTGTCGTGAGAAACGCCCGAGCGTGATATTGCTCGATCAGCTTCATGAATTTTCCAAAGCCGCCGGAGCCATGAACATCCCAATGGGTTTCCTCACATCAATCGCTGGCTTGCAGATCTTGGTAAGTTCCGCCGCGCCGGAGTGAGGCTAGTCAACACACGGGTCGGTGAGCTATGGGCACAGTATCTATAGAAAACTTCAGCCACCCGGCAACGTGCACGGGCATAGCTCAACGGAGCCGCGGCCGCTGGCCTGATCGCCCGCGCTGCTCGTTAGGTGAGCGCGGTCCGGCTGTCGCAGCCGGAACGGGCTTTCGCAGCCGGGACGCACTGCTGGGCAAAGATTTTCCGGTTTTTCACCACGGCTGGGCAGCTCAGCGCTGTTCTGGGCACGGCTTGGACCCACGCGGCCACTGCACCGGAATGGCCCATTGTGCATCGTGACCCGAATGCATATCCAACTCTGAATACCATGACCATTCCGCCGTCCCTATAACACCGGTAGACATCAGCGCAAGAGCGACCATCCAGCCAGCTGAAGCCGAATATCAGTTCGCCAGATGATCCGGTCTTCTCACAGCGAGGTGGGAAGTGTTGAACATCACGACATTCAGGGAAGTGTCGAGCGCCGCCGTCGATCTAGTTCATCCCTACGACGCGGATCCGGCACGCAGATTCAAGCAACCCTGGGCATCGCCACTCGGGATCGGACTGCATACCGCGGCCTCGGTCCACCACGGCGCCGCCATCCAGATCCGGGCCCGGCGCCCCGAAACCCGCGCCGCCGCCTACGCAGCCAACCCGGACCGCCTATGCCGCAAACCCGCCCCACCCAAGCTGCCCAACGCAGCCTGGATCAACGAACCACCGAAGGAAAACACCGACACAGAGCAAGCAGCCTGACACGTCTCAATCAATTCAGGTTTCGCACCTACTCGGTCATTTCGAACGAGAGCAACCAAAACATCTTGGCGTCCCTCACCTTCAAACCAGCATGGGCCCACTGTGCACACTGCCGGGACTTTCAGAAGATCGCTG
Source organism: Mycobacterium simiae (assembly GCF_008370645.1). GTDB lineage: Bacteria > Actinomycetota > Actinomycetes > Mycobacteriales > Mycobacteriaceae > Mycobacterium > Mycobacterium simiae_A. Next base: position 14,965 of record NZ_VTZN01000043.1, on the reverse strand, counting down.
ACGAATATGTCCATAGCCGGCTGGACACCTCGTAGCTAACATGACGGCCAGGGCCGGGAGCTGAAGTCAAACACCCTAGCGGCCAACAGATCTGGATTTTTACAGCGGAATGTCAAAGGACTAGTGAAATGAAGCCGATCACCACGGTTGTTACGCCGTTACCACCGAGCAATTTCCGCAAGATGCAAGACACGGTGAGCGTAGCGATGCCGCGCGCTGCGGTTCCTACCACTCACCAGGGTTGGCGACGATCGACGCGCGCCTTGCGGTCAGCCACGCCTGCGCTCGTAGGATGACCGATCCCTGTTATGCCCATCCTTGGTGGTCGACGAACACGTTGGAGCCGCACACAACGTGGCCAAAGCCGCCACCGCGGCCGAGCGACTCGGGTAGTTCCCGCGACCGCCCGTGAGATGGCTGGCAACCATGGCAGCAGCAGCGCCCGACAAGGCCCGAATGTAGGAGACCAGCATGTTTAGCCCCAGCTCTCACCTGCGCACCGGCGCTGTGCACGCTGCCTTGCTTCTGGCTATGGGCGTGACGGCTGCGTGCTCGTCCAAGACCGCCGCAGCCGATTCCACGGAAGACTTTCCGATACCCCGCAGGATGATCGCCACCACCTGCGACGCCGAACAGATACTAGCGGCGACCAGAGACACCAGCCCGACCTATTACCAGCGGTACATGATCGACTACAACAACCACCCTAACGTCCAGCAGGCCGTCCAAGACAAGGCCCATTGGTTTTTCTCGCTGTCATCCGCCGACCGCCGGGACTACTCCGAACACTTCTACAACGGCGATCCGCTGTGGTTCGCATGGCCCAACCATATGAAGATCTTCTTCAACAACAAAGGCGTTGTCGCCAAGTCAACCGAGGTCTGCAACAACTACCCCGCCGGCGACATGTCGGTATGGAACTGGTGAATCGGTCCCGCATTTTAGGCATCGCTACCCGGAACGAGGCCGTACCGAACCGCGGCGCTTAGTCGCACAGCCAGCGCCGCAGCCAGGAAGCAGCCCAGCATCGCATGTGATCTGCTGTCGGTGCACGTCCACGCCACCTGCCCTGGGCAAAGGGACCTCTCGAGTTCCCGAAAACGATTACACCCATATCAACGAGAGTCTGAGCCGAGGGGGTCGCCGCACATGTCATCTTTCGGCTGGGCGGTGTTGGAGCCTTTTCGCATGCACACCGTCAAGATCAGTGTCGTCGCCGCCCGGGAAAGTCCAACCATGCCCGTCTCGGGGCTTACAGTGCTGCACAGCCGCCAGAGTCGACCTCCACGCTGGTGGATACCTGTGGCCGCAGCTGTGTCGGCAATCGTGTCGTCGCGCTGATCGCAGCAGGACGCGTTCTGGGCCTCAACCTGGCCAGTGGCCCTACCCTGGTCACGTGGCACGCCCGAGAATCATCGAGGAGTCCGTCCTTTTGGACCAGTTGCTGTATGCGTTCGCCGACCTCGGCTATCACGGCACTAGCCTGCGCGAGTTGTGTCGGCATCTCGGCCTCAGTCACAACTTGATCCACCGGCGCTACGTGTCGAAGGAAGCCGCCTGGGAGGCGGCGGTCGACCATGGTTTTCAACAGTTGGCAGCCGCGCTGGCGCTGCCCAGCGAGCTGGTCAACGCGGAGCCCCTCGAGCAACTGCGGGCCACCATGCTCAACTATGCCGAGGCCACCATGCAGAACCCCGCCCTGGCCAGAATCATCCAGCAGGAGGCCGCGCGTCCCGGTCCGCGGTTCGACTACATGTTTTCCCGCTATATCGGACCCACCCGCAAACGCTCGGCGATGGCGCTCAGGATTCTCCAGGACTTGGGCCTCGTCCGCGAAGGGGCGGTGGAAACGGTGTACTTCTTCCTCACGACCTGGGGAATCGGCGGTCTTGCCAGTGCCCCGGAAGAAATCCGCAACGCCCTCAAGCAGGGCCCGTCCAAAGCGGCGCTGGCCAGGCTCGCCGTCGATGTCGTCATCGACGGTTTGCGGAAACAGCAACCCTAATCGCTGGTCTCGTGACTCCATCGGTTGCAGAAAATTTCGGCCGGAGTCGTCACAGTTTCGCGGCGCGCCTCGTCTGAGGGGTATGACCCAGAAAACCCGCATCGAACCCCTGCCTCCCCAGCGCGCCGGTTTGCTGGTCCGCGCCATGTATCGGATCGCCAAGCGGCGTTTCGGCCAGGTCCCCGAGCCGTTCGCGGTGGCTGCGCATCATCGGCGACTGCTGGCCGCCAACGCCGTGCACGAGACCATGGCCCAATGGGCGTCGCGATCGCTGCCCGTCAGCGTGCGCGAGCTCGCGGTGTTGTGGACCGCGCGCCAAGTCGGCTGCTCGTGGTGCGTCGACTTCGGCTCGATGCTGCAGCGCTTGGACGGTCTCGACGTCGACAGACTCAAGCAGATACACAACTACGCGATATCCCCAGCGTTTACCGAGGACGAGCGCGCCGCAATCACCTACGCCAAGGCCATCACGACCGATCCGCACACTGTCACCGACGAGCAGGTCGCCGATCTGCGGGCGCGTTTCGGCGATGCGGGGGTGATCGAGCTGACCTATCAGATCGGGTTGGAGAACATGCGGGCACGGATGAATACGGCGTTGGGCATCACCGAGCAGGGCTTTAGCTCGGGCGATGCGTGCCGCGTTCCCTGGGCGGCGTCGAGGCTGTAGCTGCCGTCAAGAAATACAAGTAACCGTCACGCTCAACTACAGGGTCGAAGGCCAGGCCCGCACCGCGACTAAGGCCGCAACGGAGAGCCGGCGAACTTGTCTGGGTTGGCGATATCGAAGATGGCACAGACCTTTCCGTCGCGCACCGTCATCGCCGTGACCCGCGGGAACAATTGCCGATGCCCGTCGACACCAGGGAAGCCTTCGGTGTAGGCGCCTAGTTCACCGTTGACCAAAGCCAGCTGGCTTGCCGTGACAAAAGCCGGGCCGTAGCGACGGGCCAAGCCGAACAGGAACCGGGCCACCTTGTCCGCGCCGTGAATGACGTTGAGTGCCGTGGACACCTTGCCGTCGGCGTCGCCGGTCAAGGTGACGTCGGGATGTAGCAGCGCCACCACGGCTTCCAGGTCGCCAGCGGCCATGGCGGCCATCAGCTTGCCGACCACCTCGTTGTGGGTGGGATCGGGTTGGGGCGGCGGGTCAGCGGCGAGGACTTTGCGCGCTCGCGAAGCCAGCTGCCGGGCGGCGGCCTCGCTGGTGCCCAGCGCGTCGGCAATGTCGGCGAACGGCAGCGCGAACCCGTCGTGCAGCACGAAGGCGACCCGCTGGTCGGGGCTCAGCCGCTCCAACACCACCATTGCCGCGAATCGAGCATCCTCGCGTGCCACGACGGCGGACAGCGGGTCGCCGCCGTCGAGCCCAGTGACGATGGGCTCCGGCAGCCAGTTGCCGGTGTAGGTCTCGCGGCGGCGCGCCGCCGACCGCAACTTGTCCAAACCGAGACGGCTCACCACCGTGGTCAACCAGGCACGTACGTCATCAATCAGGTGCTCCTGGGCGTCCCAGCGCAGCCACGCTTCCTGAACGATGTCCTCGGCGTCGGCCACGCTCCCGGTCAGGCGATAGGCGACCGACATGAGATGCGGTCGCAGTGCCTCGAATTGGGTGACCTGCATCGCGGTCATAGCTTCGAGCTTAACCGCTAGGCTCGCGAGCAAATGACGAGCAACCTCTGGCTGCATTTCGCCCGGCACGGCCCGGGGATCACACCGCCCATCATCACGAGCGGCGAGGGCGTCACCATCTTCGACGGCCACGGCAAAAGCTACCTAGACGCGCTGTCCGGGCTGTTCGTGGTGCAGGTCGGTCACGGCCGAACCGAGCTCGCCGCGGCCGCCGCCCGGCAAGCCGGAACCCTGGGGTACTTCCCGCTGTGGGGTTATGCCACTCCGAGCGCGATCGAGCTGGCCGAGCGGCTCGCTCACTACGCGCCCGGCGACCTGAACCGGGTGTTCTTCACCAGCGGCGGCACCGAGGCCGTCGAAACGGCGTGGAAAGTGGCCAAGCAGTACTTCAAGCTCACCGGAAAACCGGGCAAGCACAAGGTCATTTCGCGCTCGATCGCCTACCACGGCACTACCCAGGGCGCGCTGGCGATCACCGGCCTGCCGGCGTACAAGGCACCGTTCGAGCCGGTGACCCCGGGTGGGTTCCGGGTGCCCAACACCAACTTCTACCGCGCGCCCGAGCCCTTCGACACCGATGTCACCGCGTTCGGGCAGTGGGCCGCCGACCGGATCGCCGAGGCGATCGAGTTCGAGGGACCCGACACCGTCGCCGCGGTATTTCTGGAGCCGGTTCAGAACGCCGGCGGCTCCATCCCTGCGCCCCCGGGTTATTTCCAGCGAGTCCGCGAGATCTGCGACGAGTACGACGTGCTACTAGTTTCCGACGAGGTGATCTGCGCGTTCGGCCGGATCGGGTCGATGTTCGCCTGCGCCGACTTTGATTACCTGCCGGACCTGATCACCTGCGCCAAAGGCTTGACCTCGGGCTACTCGCCGCTGGGCGCGATGATTGCCAGCGACCGGGTGTTTGAGCCGTTTAACGACGGCACCACGATGTTCCCGCATGGGTACACCTTCGGCGGTCACCCCGTTTCGGCGGCCGTCGCGTTGGCAAACCTGGACATCTTCGAACGCGAGGGCCTCAACGACCGCGTCAAGCGACACTCGCCGTCACTGCGCGCCACCCTGGAGCAGCTTTACGACCTGCCTATCGTCGGCGACGTGCGCGGGGAAGGATTCTTTTTCAGCATCGAACTGGTCAAGGACCAGGTGACTAAGCAAACATTCACCGGCGCAGAACGCCAAGCACTGCTAGGCCAGGTATCTTGGGCGCTGTTCGACGCGGGGCTGTATTGCCGCACCGACGACCGCGGCGAGCCGGTGATCCAGCTGGCACCGCCGCTGATCAGCGGCCAGGCCGAATTCGACACCATCGAAGCCATCTTGCGCAGCGTGCTCAGCAAAGTCAGCATCTCGTGACCACTGCGCCCCCTTCGCGTCGACGCCTCAGTGTTGCTGTGCCGCAATAGCGCCCCCCAGCCAACGTTTGACAAAACACCGCAACTCAGCTGGCGTGCGAGCAGGGTCATTGGGTGCGACGATGAACGACAACATCAGACGTAGGGTGAGTTCCACGAGTTCCGCCAGGGCCGAGTCATCGTAGCCATGTTCTGACCAGTCGACGTCGAACCGGTTTATCATTCTCATTCCGAAAACTTGCGCTTCTTCCGACGCGATGCCGCCCAGGTGCGAACCTACGTACGGCTCCGAGAGCAGGATCGCGAGCTGAGGTGTGCGCATGACCTCGTCCAACGTGTACATCACGCCCTGCGTCATGGCCTCCGCCGGATCGTGGATGCCTGCGACGTTCACGGTGAGCCGGTCGAGAAAACCGTCCACCGCCGCAATCCCCGCCGCGTGCATGAGCGCATCGGCGGTAGGAAAGTACCGATACACCGTTTGTCTGATGACGCCTAGCGATGCCGCCACGTCAGCAACGCTGACCTGCGATCCGGTGTCAGCAATGAGCCGCACTGCCGCGGCGACAATGCGCTGAGAGGCTTCCTCATCGGTGACGGGTGGATGCCCGTTCCATCCGCGCCTACCCACCACGGTTCAGGATTTCGGCCCACGACATTGCCGCAGCATATAGCCCTGCGGCAGGCTCCGGCGGTGGCCGCGGTTCTGACCGGCGCGCTTTCAGCGTTGACAGCGGTCGGTGGCGCTGCAATCATACATCTGACCGATATTTTGTATGATTAGTGCTGAACCCTGTTTCGGGACAGCGCAATAGCAGTCCGAACGAGGTGCGTGTGACTGATCTTCAGATACGGAAAATGCGTTTCGCCTTCGCGGACTATGACGTTCCGTTCCTATGGAATGAAACCAATCCCGCGTTCTCCAGCATGGCCAACGCAGTGTCATTTCTGGCAATCGCCTTCGAGAAGATGATTGGCCGCATGATCGCCGAGGCGATGCCGTTGATCACCGATCCTGTTGTCGCCGCGGAGGCCGCCGCCTTCGTCCGGCAAGAAGGCCAACATTCGATGGCCCACCGCCAACACGCGAAAGGACTGATCAAAAGCTATCCAGCACTGAAGGAAACCCTGAACCAGGTGATCGCGTCGTTCGACGATCTGACCGTCAACGAGCCGTTGAAGTATCGGCTCGCCTATACCGCCGATCTCGAAGCGACGTTTACTCCGGTATTCAAGCTGATGCTCGATCACGACGACACCTTGTTCGCGCCAGGCGATGATCGCGTGGCCTCCCTGTTCCTGTGGCACTTCGTCGAAGAGGTTGAGCACCGCAGTTCCGCATTGATCATCTACGACGCCGTTGTTGGGGACCCTTGGTACCGCCTGCGGGTGGCGCCGGCGATCTTCAAACACGTTTGGTCGGCGCTGCGGACGGCCGCAGCAGGTTTCAACAAGCACGTCCCGTTGGCAGACCGAAGGGTCGACGCCCTGTCGATGTTCGGCACGTATCGAAGGAAACAATCGCTGCTGCAACGACTTCCATTTGTCGGAGGCGCCAGCAGCGGACCGTTCGGGTCGGCGTTCGGTCATCTGCCCGTATGCGAGCAGTTGACCGCGCTGTTAGGCATCGTGCGCAGCCAACTGCCGAACCACAATCCCGCGCTCGAGAACGTGCCGATGCTCGCCGACGAATGGTTCGCCCGCTACGAAAACGGATACGACGTCACGAACTGGTACACCGCGGCGATCAATCAGCAAGCGTAAGGTAAGCCGATGTCGCAGATGTGCTCACCCACGTTCGCTGGACTTGCTGCCCGGCTGGGGTTTTCGTGCGACACGGCCGGCGGGGTAGTCGGGCTGCGCAGCCCGTTGGGCCTGGAAAACTGGACACTGCCGGTGCTGGAACTTACGGTGCTCGCCGGTGCGGTGCTTACCTTGGGTTACGCGATAATTCGCTTACGTCGCCACCACGACGCGACAAACCTGGTGCTCTGGTGTGGCGCGGTCGCCTATCTTCTCATCATCGAACCGCCGCTGTATTTTCCCGCTGCGTTTGGCATCAGCGGCTACGTCGATACGATGTTCGCCCACAACGTCTTTACCGTTGATTTCTTGTGGGGCCGGTTACCGCTCTACATCATTGCCATCTATCCGATGATGGCGACGGTAGCCTTTGAAATCGTTCGCATTCTGGGAGTCTTCCGACGGTACGGTCTCGCAGTCGGGTCCATCTGCGTCGGATTCGTGCACCAGGCATTCTACGAGATTTTCGACCACCTCGGCCCGCAGCTGCGGTGGTGGGAATGGACCGTGGATCATCCCCTCAACCAACCCATGTTCGATTCGGTGCCGCTGCCTAGCGTCGTGGTGTTCGCCACCCTGTGGCCCCTCTCCCTGGCATTCTTCACCCAACTCTTCGTCGGCCGGCTCGCGGCGCACGGAACGACCTTCGCTGGCATGCAGGTGCTGTGGCGCACTATCGCCGTCGGAATTCTGGCTTCAATCGGCACCGTGGTGTTGCCGCTTCCAGCAACCATCATGGGCGCGTTAACGAGTAGTACTACTGTGGTTGGTGTCGCCTACACCGCCGAATTGGCCATCGTCATCGTTGTCGCGGTGCCGGCGCTCATCTTTGGGTGGCTTGCGATTCGCCGCGGCGATGCCCAGGCGGCACAGCGTTACTCAAATCCGTTGATCCTTGGCTACGCAGCAAGCTATCTCGCCGTGATGACAATGCTATGGGCGACAGCGCTACCCGCATACTTCGAAGCCGAAAAGGGTGTGACGCCGAACGGAGATCCCGTCGGCAACCTCTGGTATGCGCTGCACTGCCTGGTGATTGCCAGCGTCTGTGTCGCAGCTGCATCTACGGCCCGGCCTGCCGCGTCCTCCAACGCCGCACCCAGTTTGTCGCCACGCCTTCACCGGGTCCCACAAACCTAGGGTCGCAGGCGACCGGCTCAGCGACGCGAGCTGCCGCGTGACCTACTTCCAGAACCGCATTGTGCGCACGCGTCGGGCGCCGCGGGCAGCGCCGGTCTTCTCGACTGCTGCCACGGCCTCCATGACCTGCTGCGTCCCCTGCTGGGTCGGGTTGCACAGATACCTGGTGAGCACGTCGCATAACACCGTCAGCGCCGCCTGCACGGTGGGATCGGTCGCCGAGTCGCGATAAACGATCAGCTCTGCACAGATCTCGTCGAGTCCTTTGTCGTCGCCTCGCATACCTTTCTGCACCAGCGTGAGCAGATCCTTGAGCGACCGGGTGGGCGTAGGCTGCGCGCCGAGGACAGCCACCGCGCGTGGTGCTGCGGCACGTGCGCGCACGGCAGACGCTGCCGCCGCCGGCATGAATCCCGCGGGCGCTGCCCATCCGGACGGCAGCTCGACGGATTGCACGACTTCGGTGAGCGGGCCAGCTTCGGTGTGCTCGGGATCGATGGCGACAAAGGCGGTGAACCGCGACAGCACCCCGAACCGGAGGGAATGCGCCACCAGACGCGCGGCCAGCTCTTCTGAGTCGCGCCCGGACACATAGTCGTCCTCCAGATCACGGACCACCGAACGCGCCCATATCGTTTGCACCGCAACAGCATTCGGCACCAGACGCGCGGGCAGAAGTGCCGTGAACGGGCTGTCGGGGGTGTCCGCCTCGACACGCACGGCGGCAGCATCGGCGGCGCCGCGGTAGCGCCCGGAAATTACGCACGGCACGCCGGCGAAGGCGTCGGGCACCCGGTTGGGCGTGATGCTGCCGTCGGCGATTTGCACGCCGTCCGCGCTGACCCGAAGACCGGTCAGCGCCGGGCGTCCGATGGTCCGGGCCAACCTGGCCATCGCCTGGTCCAGGCGGTCCTCCGACTCCACCAACTCGGCCCGCCCGCCGCCGAGCCGAGCCAGCCGGTCCAGGAAGCCGGCATTGACGGCACGGTCGACGCCCACGCAGTACACGCGAGTCCGCCCGATCAACGGAGCCAACGACCGCAAAAGCTGGTCTTCCCCGGTGATCTGGCCGTCGGTGACCAGGACCACGCTGGCCTGCCGGTCTTCGGCCGATTCGGCGAGGAGCTGCACGGCTTTGCGCAGCGGCTGGGCCATCTCGGTCCCGCCGCGGCTGCGCAACGCGCCCAGCCAGGACGCCGCGGCGAATCGGTTGCGGTCCGAGCCCTCGAGCAGCCCGGGCGGCAAGTCCGAGGGCGTATCGATCCGGTCGTCGAACCCCAGCACGCAAAACCGGTCCGCGGTGTCGAGCATGTCCACGATGCGGCCCGCCGCACGCCGGGCGGCGACCATCTTCCAGCCACCCATCGACCCGGAGCGATCCAGCACCACAACGACATCGCGCGCGGCGCTGGACGGCTCGGCGGGTGGCACCACGGTCACCGACCAGGTCCCTTCGTTACCCTGACCATCTGGGACCAGCAGCGCCGACGATGACAGTTCGCTGCAGTCGATACGGAAGCGCAGCAGAAGATCGCGGTCGGCTCGCGCGCCCGGCTCCACCCGCAGCCGGATCAGCCCGGCCTCGGCGGGCTCCAGCACTGCGGTCGGCAGCGATGACCGCACATCGGAAAGCGGCAGACCGGCGGCGTCGAGAGTCACCGAAATCTGCAATTCGGGCCGCTCGTCGTCGTCCTGTAGCCGCGGCGGGGTCACTCGGGACGCGTCGGGCACCGCATCGGTGTCATGAGCCAGCCCGGAGCCGGTTTGGTCGCCGGGCAGCGGGGTTCCGGTGGTGTAGCGCGGGGCGACCACAAGCGGGAACCGGAAGGTGGCCTCACCGTCTTCGAACGAAAGCGGGCCGGTCAGTCGCATGTCGATGGTGGCTTCCTCGCCGGGCCCGAGGTTGCCTACCCGCACCGAGAACACATCGGAGCGGTCCTCTTCGACGATTGCGGCGCGCTGCCCGGCGGCCAGTGCCTGTTCGTAGTCCGCGCGGGCCTGGCCACGTTCCTTCAGCACACCAACCACGCGTCGCCCGGCCAGCGCGGCCGCGAAATCGGTCACCCCCGCGCGGGCGGGCAGCGGGAACACGTAGGTGGCTTCGATGGTCGTGTCGCCGGTATTGGCGAAACGCTGACGCACGGTAGACGTTGCGGTCATCCCGACAATGACGGTTTCGACGTCTAGCGCCTGCAGTGGCAGCCGTCGTCCATCGGCCGAGCTCAGCTCGCCGCATGTCGGCCTGTCCGCGGCCGGTGCGGGTTCGGCGTCGAGCAGGGGTAGTAACTGGGCACTCATGGAGAGTCCTTTCCTGGGGCGGCGAGCAGGTCTAGCAGTGGGGCGGCAGCCTGACGAAGAGCGTCGAGCTCTGGAAGCGTGCCGTCGATCAGCAACGTGACAGTGTCGGAAAGCCGGACGGCCCGCAGTTGGGTGACGGTCGGCGGGTCGGTTGGATCAGCCGCCGGCATGGCACGCCAGAAGGCGCCGGCCGCCCGGGAAGTTTCCAGAACAGGCTCAGGGTCACCGAGACCGGCCGGCATCACGCCGGCCGGGATTGCGGCCAGCGACTCCAGCTCGGCCAGCGACAGGGACTGCAGCCGTTTGGAGATTTCCTCCAGGGACAGACCTTGGCCCTGTAGCCGTTTGACGGCGACCAGGCGCAGCAGGTGAGTCCGTCCATACGTCAGGGCACGTCCCCGACTTCCGGGGCGCGGCAGCAAGCCGCGCGCGGTGTAGTACCGGATCATCCGCTCCGCTGGTATCGCCTTGGCCTGGCGGTTTTCCGGCGCCGCCCCAGCCGCCTGGACGGCATCAGCGGCCAGCGCGGCGAATTCGGGCAAGGTGAGAAGTGACGGCATCGTTATCTGACAGTGTCTACCCCTTATCTGACACTGTCAAATGCTATTTTGCAACTTCCGTCCCACCAGTCACAGCGCGGCGACCTGCGCTCCGCCGGCCGATCACCTAATCTGCACAGCGATGTACTTCTTACGTGCCGTGTCGTGCCTGGCCGCAGCGGCTTTCCTGGCAGCCGGTCCCGCCATGTCGATCGCCAGGGCCGAGCCCAATGCGGAGGCCAATGCCGCCGCAACGTGCCCCTACAAGGTGTCCACCCCGCCCGCGGTGGACTCCTCGGAGGTCCCCCGAGCCGGTGAGCCGCCGCTACCGCTGGCGGTGCCTCCGACACCGGTGGGCGGTAACGCGCTGGGCGGCTGCGGCGTCATCACCGCGCCGGACACCCCGCCGGTGCCGGGCGACGTCTCCGCCGAGGCATGGCTGGTGGCCGATCTGGACAGCGGCGCCGTCATCGCCGCTCGCGACCCGCACGGCCGGCACCGCCCGGCCAGCATCATCAAGGTGCTGGTTGCGATGGCCGCCATCAACGAGTTGAGCCTCAACAAGGCGGTCGCCGGAACCGCGGACGACGCCGCCGCCGAGGGCACCAAGGTCGGGGTAGACGCCGACGGCACCTACACCGTCAACCAGTTGCTGCACGGTCTGCTGATGCACTCCGGCAACGACGCCGCACACGCGCTGGCCATGCAACTCGGTGGCATGCAGCGTGCGCTGGAAAAGATCAACGTGCTGGCCGCCAAGCTGGGCGGGCGCGACACTCGGGTGGCAACCCCGTCCGGACTCGACGGGCCCGGCATGAGCACCTCGGCCTACGACATCGGCTTGTTCTATCGGTACGCCTGGCGCAACCCCACCTTCGCCGACATCGTCGCCACCCGCAGCTACGATTTCCCCGGTCACAGCGACCACCCTGGCTATGCGTTGGAAAACGACAACCAGCTGCTCTACCACTACCCGGGGGCGCTCGGCGGCAAGACCGGTTACACCGACGACGCCGGCCAGACCTTCGTGGGCGCGGCCAACCGCAATGGCCGGCGGCTGATGGCGGTGTTGCTGCACGGCACCCGGCAGCCGATCGCGCCGTGGGAACAAGCCGCGCACCTGTTGGATTACGGATTCGACACCGCCCAGGGCACTCAGATCGGCTCGCTCATCGAGCCCGATCCGGCGCTGTTGCCCAAGGACAAACCGAGCGACCGACAGCGCGACGACGCCCAGGCCGCCGGGCTGATGTCGTCCGCTGACACCTTGCCGGTTCGGGTCGGGGTGGCGGTGATCGGCGCCATCGTTGTGTTCGGATTGATGATGGTCGCAAAGTCGATGAACGGCCGGGCGCAACACTAGACTCTGCGGGATGACAGCCCGGTACGACGGCGGCGGACTCACCCTGGACGACGCAGGAATCACCATCCCCTTTGCTACGTCCAAGAAGGTCGCCTACCGCGACATCAAGGGCATCAAGACCGAGCAGATGGGCTGGGCTTCCGGCAAAGGCCGTTTTGGGGGGGCATCCGACCCGCGCTACTGGTTCCCGCTGGACATTCACCGCGGCAGCAAGACGACCCTGCTAATCCTCGATGTGGGCCGCCGCGTCAGACCATGCATGACCCCCGAGGATCCGGACCGCGTCGTCGAGTTGCTCAAGTCCCGAGTACCGGCCAGCTGACCCGGTCCGTGCAGCGGGGCATCCTGGTCGGGCTCACCGCGGCCAGCGTCGGCGTCATCTATGGCTACGACCTGTCCGCCATCGCCGGCGCGCTGCTGTTCGTCACCGAGGAGTTCGGCCTCACCACCCGCCAGCAAGAGCTGTTGACGACGACCGTGGTGATCGGACAGATCGCCGGCGCGCTCGGAGCCGGTGTGCTGGCCAACGCGATCGGGCGCAAAAAGTCGACGGTATTGCTCACCGTCGGCTACGCGCTGTTCGCGGTGCTCGGCGCGTCGGCCGTCTCATTGCCGATGCTGGTTGCCGCCCGCCTGCTGCTAGGCGTGACGATTGGCGTCGCGGTGGTGGTGATCCCGGTGTACGTGGCCGAATCGGCGCCGACAGCGGTGCGTGGGTCGTTGCTGACCGCCTATCAGGTGACGATCCTCAGCGGCATCATCCTGGGCTATTTGGCAGGCTATGTGCTGGCCGGTCCGCACGGCTGGCGCTGGATGCTGGGGCTTGCCGCCGTACCCGCCACGCTGCTGCTGCCGCTGTTAGCGCGCCTGCCCGACACCGCGCGGTGGTACCTGCTCAAAGGTCGGGTCGACGACGCGCGCCAGGCGCTGCTGCAGGTAGAACCGGAAGCCGACATCGATGCTCAACTGGGCGAGATCGCCGATGCTCTCACCGAAGGTGGCGGCAAGGTGTCCGAGATGGTGCGGCGGCCATATCTGCGGGCCACCCTGTTCGTGGTCACGCTCGGCTTTCTCGTTCAGATCACCGGCATCAACGCCATCATCTACTACAGCCCCCGCATCTTTTCCGCCATGGGCTTTCAGGGCAATTTCGCGCTACTCGGGCTGCCGGCGCTGGTGCAGCTCGCCGGCTTGTTCGCGGTGTTTGTCTCGCTGCTCTCCGTCGACCGGTGGGGCCGGCGCCCAATTCTGTTGTCCGGCATTGCCCTCATGATCGCCGCCGACGCCATGCTCATCGTCATCTTCGCCAACAGCACCAGCAGCGGGCTGATGCTCGGATTCGGCGGCGTGCTGCTGTTCATCATCGGCTTCAATTTCGGGTTCGGCTCACTGGTCTGGGTATACGCCGGCGAAAGCTTCCCTTCGCGCCTGCGCTCGATGGGTTCCAGCGTGATGCTCACCTCGACCCTGACCGGTAACGCGATCATTGCCGGGTTTTTCCTGACCATGCTGCATTGGCTCGGCGGCGCCGGAGTTTTTGCGGTTTTCGGCGCACTCACCGTGGTCGCCTTCGTTGTGGTGTACCGCTTCGCCCCGGAAACCAAAGGCCACCAGCTCGAAGACATCCGCTACTTCTGGGAGAACGGCGGGCGCTGGCCGGAAAGCACACCGCCGTGAGTCTCATCTGTGCCGGCACCATGGTCATCGGTGGCCAGGTCCGCCGGCCGGGGTGGGTGCGAACGGCCGGTCGCAGGATTTCCGCGTGCGGGTCGGGCGCGCCATCGTCGGCCGATGTCGATTTCCCCGACTCCACGGTGGTGCCCGGTTTCGTCGACATGCATGTGCACGGCGGCGGCGGCGCGTCCTTCACCGACGGGGAGATCGGGCGGGTTGCGGCATTTCACCAACGTCATGGCACCACGACCACGCTGGCCAGTCTGGTCACCGCGGCGCCGGCAGAGCTGCTTGCCGCAGTGGCCGATCTCGCAGCAGCGACCCATGTGGGCACCGTGGCCGGAATCCATCTTGAGGGCCCATGGCTGAGCCCGACCCGGTGCGGCGCCCATGACCCTGCGCGCATGCGCCCGCCGGATCCAGCCGAGATCGACGCCGTACTGGCCGCCGCCGACGACACCATCCGGATGGTCACCCTGGCCCCCGAGCTACCTGGCAGCGACGACGCGATTCGCCACTTCCGGAACGCGGGCGTCGTGGTGGCCGTGGGACATTCGGATGCGACGTACGAGCAGACCCGTCAGGCAATCGCGCGGGGCGCGACGGTGGGCACTCATCTGTTCAACGCGATGCCGCCGCTGGGCCACCGCGAGCCCGGGCCGGCGCTGGCATTGCTGGCGGACCCGCGGGTGACTGTCGAACTCATCGCCGACGGCGTCCACGTCCACCCGGCGATGGTGCAGGCGGTGATCGCCGCTGTTGGCCCGAGCCGGGTGGCGTTGATCACCGACGCGATGGGTGCCGCCGGGTGCGGCGACGGAGACTACCGGCTGGGCCCAGTGCCGATCGAGGTGGAGGCCGGGGTGGCGCGGGTGCGCGGCGCGTCGACGCTCGCCGGCAGCACGGCCACCATGGATCAGCTGTTTCGGGCCGTTGCCGGGCTCGGCTCGGACGCCGACAGTGCACTCGCCGCCGCAGTTCAGATGACGTCCGCAACACCCGCCCGCGCTCTCGGGTTGGCGCGGGTGGGCGACCTGCGCGCCGGTCTCGACGCCAATCTCGTTGTGCTGGATCGGGATTTGCAGGTGACCGCCGTCATGGTGCACGGCGACTGGCGGGTGCGAGTCGGCAGCGACGGCACTAGCGT
>NZ_VTZN01000429.1 GCF_008370645.1 Mycobacterium simiae | reverse complement strand
CTAGGTGCGACCTTGACACCAAGGGGCGTTATCGCGAATCGCCCACGTAAATCAGCTCGACAAGTAAGGATCCAGATGACCAGCGAGATGCACCCTCAGGTGTCTGAGGCGCTGCGGCAGGCTGAGCTGTTCCAGTCGGCGCTGGTAGACCAGCAGCACCGCAGGAATACCGAAACCTTCACGGCCACCGACGAATCCAAAGCCGTCGCAGTGACCGTCGATGCCGGCCTGTGCTTGACCGGTCTGTATATCGAAGAGGGCCTGCTGCGGCTGGGCGCCGACACGGTGGAGCAGCGCATCAACGAGGCGCTGGGCAACGCGCGGACCACCGCGACCGCCGCTATCGACGCCGAGTACGACCGGCTCATCGAGGTGGTGGCCGGCATTGCCGACTCGCTCAAGAAGACTTTGGACGTGACCTAAGCGATCGCGGGCTTAGCGGCACACCACTGGCAGTGCCGTCCGCTGTTCGGCGGCTCTTCGGCGACTCTACGGCGACGATGAGCAGTCAGCGCCCGACCGGGTGTATGCCCTGCCGCGCGACCTTGCTGATTTCGCCGCAGTTGGCTTGCTGGGAGTTCAATTACTGTTGTGCACCACGACGTCCGGCGTGAAACCAACGGCCGAAAGTCGGCCTGCGCCGATCCGGCTGAAGCGCCCCAACACCCGAACCGACAACGTGCCCCCAGCGCTGCGGAAGCAGCGCCAAGGTTTGGTTCGCTATTGTTCTGGCTCGCTACGATTTTCATCGCGCCGGCAATGTAGCAGGGGCACAGGGTTTGCTTGCTCGGCGGCCTCTGCGGCGCTGACTGCCGGCTCGTCGCGAAATCGCAGAGACGAAACCTCAAGCCGGCATGGGTGTGGATGGTGTCGTTAGGCCTGCCAGCGGTA
>NZ_VTZN01000428.1 GCF_008370645.1 Mycobacterium simiae | reverse complement strand
CGGCGGCTCCGTCGGCGCCGAAACCGGTAAATCAGGTGCAGTAGGCACAGGTGGCGTCGGACCGAGCGGAAGCAATGGCGGTGCTGGCGGCACGGGCGGTGCCGGCGGCGCCGGCGCGAAAGCCAGCACCAGCTAGACATTTCAGCTAGTAAGTTCGCTCGCAGGTCAACGGCGGTGTGTCCGCCCTGGGTGCGGCGACACCGCAAGACATCTGCCCATGGCATCCGATCGGGCCATCACGCTACCGAATGCAGCTGCAGCGCAGATCGTTTCGTCAGTGATTAACTCAGTGATTGTCGGCGCCGAAGCTGTAGGAATCGCATCATGGTGAGTCCAGGCCGCCCTCGACTACGCGCGGAAACCGACACAGTTCGGCCGTCCCAGCGCGGGGCTTCAGTCCTTCACTGACCGCTGGGCTTACGCGGCGATCCCGCTGGACCCGTGCGGCGGTATGGGATGCGGCACTCGCCTACGACAGCGGCGAGTCGATGGAGTATGCGGCCATGACCACCGGGCAGCTGGCACCGGGATCGCCCTGTGCGGGCCGCCAGGGACAACCGAGTCAACCTAACTCGTGTCCGCGATCGGGCGCACTAGCGCAAAGCCCATACAGGGGCCTGTGAAACGCTGCCCACAACGCCCACAGCGGGCAAGTCTTCTTTTAGCCGGGGCTGCCGGATATGCCATGGCCTCCCGGAGTGCCGCTGCTTCCTGGGCCTCCGTCCACCACGTACACGTTGATCGACCAAGCGTCGGCTTCGGCGGTGCCACCGGCACCACCAGCACCACCGGCACCACCAGCACCACCGGCACCACTGGCACCGCCGGCACCGGCACCGCCGTGACTGCCAGGAAGCCCGATCAACCCACCGGCACCGCCAATGCCGCTAGCCCCGCTAGGGCCGCCG
>NZ_VTZN01000427.1 GCF_008370645.1 Mycobacterium simiae | reverse complement strand
CCGCTGCCCAGTACGGACTGACTTTTATGCTCTGCCAACCGCGCCCAGCTGCGCATCGGGAGCTAGGGCGAATTATGCTGAAGCGCGCTACTCCGGTGTTTTCGTTCAAACGCGGATACCAATCTTTATTCGAAGCTATCGCGAAAGATTATGACGTAATAACCGGGTTCAACGTCGGGCGTATCGTTAGGCACCGATCCTCGATCAGCATCTATCAAGCTGGCGCACAGAGAGAGCCGGAACACTTCGATAAGGTCATGCTCGCCCTGCCGCTCGGAACCGCAATCGATCTTTTCGAAGGTGAATCCGACGACGGACCGCGGCCTGTCGTGGCCCGCGACATCTTCAAGAAGCTTCAATATACGGACTACTACGCCACGATCGCCGAATCGCCGACTTTATTCGAACGGGCCGAGCTGCACTTTACGTTCGGCTCCCAAAAACTCGGTCTCGCCGGCGGCCACTCCTCTAGCCAGCTCTGGCCTGACAGCAAGCTGCGAGTTTTTTATCACTACGGCTCACCTGAAGATCCATCCAGCGTCGACGCGGCAGTCGATAACCTAAAGCGCAACCTAGCCGACGTCGGCGTCACGGTCGGTTCGGTCGAACGAACTAAGCACTGGCGCTACTTCCCGCGTTTCTCATGCGACGACATTGCAGTTGGTTGCTACGACCGTGTCGAAAAACTCCAGGGAAAGTCGAACACCTACTTCCTGGGCAGCGCACTCGCCTTCGAGACTGTCGAACATACTATCGGATACTCCTACCAGCTTGTCGACCGCGAATTCCCGGACCAGCGCAGTTTCTGCTAGTTGGTGCCGATTGACCGACCAGCTGCCATCTCGCCAATCACCTGTCCATCGGGTGATCCATCGGATGCCATCTATATCGCTATATCGTTGACTCCGC
>NZ_VTZN01000426.1 GCF_008370645.1 Mycobacterium simiae | reverse complement strand
CCGGCCGGTCACACTGGGCACCCCGCTGACCGGCAAACACGCTGACCTGCAACGGATGTCACCGCCACCGCCGGGGCCGCCGTGATCACCGGTCACCGAACGCGATGCCCGGCAGAAGAGGTGGCCCGGCCAACCCTGGTGGGAGAGCTGGCCGGGCCCGATGGGGCGGGCAGTGTTCTAGAACAGGCGCCCGGCGCGGAACGGGTCGCGGTGGCACGGGCAACCACAGCGCCAGGTGAACCCGGGCAGGGAAAGTTTGAGCGTGACCCCGCCTTCCTGGGGTCCGCCGAGCCGATGCCCGCAGGCGTCGTGGCGGCCCTGATCGCAGGACTTGGTGGGCGCGTCGATGGGCATCTCGACGATCACCTTGGCCCCGTCGATCTCGTCGGGGTAGCTGATCCAGCGCCGCCCGTCTCGGGTGTGGACCTTGGCGCGGCGTTTGATGCACTGCACGGGGCGGACGGTGGAGCCGACCCATCGTTCCCAGAATTCGATGTCGCTCATGGTGTTCTCCTGTTCGGCGGTGATTCAGCGGTGGCCGGTGATCGCGCGGGTGAGGGCGGCGGCCGCGCGGGCCAGCCGCAGGCCCTCAGCGAGGAAGGCGGCGACATCGCCTCCGGTGCTGCCGTCGGCGAATTCGACGTCGTGGAGCGGGCTACTGGTGAGCGCGGCCAGGGCGCGGTCCGCGCGGGTGAGGGCGTCCCGGGCGGTTTGCAGGGCGGCGATCAGCTCGGTGCGGCAGCTGTCGATCTCGAGATCCCGGTCGTGGCAGGGGCTTTCGCGGGTCCTGTCTGCGTCCCGGCGCCCGGGGGTGGGTGCGTCTGCGGGCCGGGCGTGCGCGAGGTGCAGGGGGTCGTGGTCGGTACTTGCCCAGGGATCGGTACTCGGTGTCGTGGTCATGGCTGTGCTCCGTTCTTTCGCGGTGGATATGCGCCGGTCGGCGC
>NZ_VTZN01000425.1 GCF_008370645.1 Mycobacterium simiae | reverse complement strand
CCGACCCAGACCGCACGCTCGGCGCCGATGTCGTCGAGCAGTCCCACTAGATCGGCCGTCAACTGGTGGATGTCGTAGGCCTCAATAGTCTCCGGGCGTGACGAGCCGCCATAGCCGCGCTGATCTGGGGCCAACACGTGGTATCCGGCCTGAGCCAACGCCGGAATCTGGTGCCGCCACGAGTAGGCCAGTTCAGGAAAGCCGTGGGCCAGGATCACCACCGGTGCGCCGCGGTCTCCGGCCTCGACCACTCGCAGCTGCACTCCGTTGGTGTCGACTAACCGTTCGGTTGATGAGGCCACCGTCTCACCAAATCACAACGACACAGCGCAGAGAAGGGCTTGACCAGAGTGGATATGACGGCCGCAGCCGCGCATTATCGATGGATGCGGCTGGACCACGTGGTGCTCTGGACGAAGGATTTGCGTGCGGCCATGGATTTCTACACCAGGGTCGTCGGACTTGAGCCGGTGCGTTTTGCGGAGTTCGAATCGGGAGCGGCGCCGTTCCCCAGTGTGCGGGTGTGTGCGGACTCCATCATCGACCTGATGCCGGTGAAAAACACTGCGGATGTTGAGTCGATGACCGGGCTCGGGGGTAGCGCGGGCCATCCGGTCAATCACGTCTGCCTCGCCCTGACTAAGGCTGAGTACCACGCCCTGGATCGGCGTCTGCAGGCAGCCGGCGTGGACACCAGCGCACGGCTGGACCACACCTACGGGGCTAGGGGCTGGGCGCCGCACGGGTATTACTTCGCCGATTCGGACGGCAATGTGATCGAAGCCCGTTACTACGAGTAACCGCCGGACCTCACACCGGTGTGACGTATGCGAGGCCGGGTTTCGGCCGATTCGCCGCACAACTGCAACCATCCGGAACCACCGGTCGTTGTGTGGTCGAGATGGTGGCGACCCGCTGCGGTCGGCTTTGGCCGACCTGGCGATCGCCACG
>NZ_VTZN01000424.1 GCF_008370645.1 Mycobacterium simiae | reverse complement strand
GGGGATCAACACGATCTTTCCGGTATGGCGGGCTTGGCTCATATCGCGGAAGGCTTGCGGCGCGTTCAGCAGCCCGTAGCTGGTGGTAGGCAGCGGCTTAAGGACACCGGCGACAAACATCGGCAGCAACGCCGTCCACGCTCGTAACAGGGAGTCCGGTGCCACGGTGCCCAGATCGTAGGCCTGATAGTCGACGCCGGGATGGGCAGCGGCGACCTCGTCGGCCATGCGGATATCGGTCTTACCGATCTCGACGAATGCGCCCCCGCGCGGCAGCAGTTGCAGGGACGCATCCACGAAATCTCCGCGCAGGCTGTTGAGCACGACGTCCATGCCTTGCCCGCCGGTGGCCTCGCTGAAGGTGTCGACGAAATCCAGGGTGCGCGACGAGGCGATGTGCCCCGAATCGACCCCGAGATCGTTGAGCACGCGATGTTTATTCGGGTGGGCGGTGGCGAACACCCCAGCACCCAGGTGGGCGGCGATCTGGATGGCGGCCTGCCCCACCCCTCCGGCGCCGGCATGGATGAGCACCCGCTGCCCCGCCGATAGTCCAGCAAGCTCGACCAACGCGATATAGGCGGTCAAAAACGCCGTCGGAACCGAGGCCGCCTGAGCAAACGACCATCCCGGCGGGATGGCCACCACCGCACGGTGGTCGGTTATGGCGGTAGCCGAAAAAGCATCGGGGAATAAACCCATCACCGCATCACCGGGGCGAACACTGGTGACGTCGGGGGCGGTGTCGAGGACCACCCCGGCGGCTTCGATGCCGAGCCCCTCATCGGCGATAGCCCCCAACGCCACCACCACGTCGTGGAAATTCAGACCCGCGGCCCGTACCTGAATGCGGACCTGTCCTGGGCTCAGCGGTGTACTTGAGTCGCTCTCGACTAAGGCCAGCTTGGACAGGTCACCCTTGCCGGTGGTGGCCAGCTGCCAGTCGGGGGCC
>NZ_VTZN01000423.1 GCF_008370645.1 Mycobacterium simiae | reverse complement strand
TCGGCTCCTGATCTCGATAGCCCCGCGCCAACACCTCACCGGCGATGTACAACTCGCCGGGCACTCCCGCCGGCACCACGCACAAGCCCGCATCCAACACGAATACCTGGCAGTTCCATTGGGGCACGCCGATCGGGACCGATGCACCGGTGTGGGGCCGGTATGACCAGTGCGTCACGGAAACCGTCGCCTCGGTCGGTCCATACAGGTTGTGCAGGCCCGCCGCACAGATGTCGGAAAAGGCTGCCGCGGTGTGGGCGGACAACGCCTCGCCGATGATGAACACCTCGCGCAACGACGCCAACTGCTCCGGTACTGCCGACGAGCACAACGCCGATAACATCGGGGGCACGAAATCGGTCAACGTCACGCCATGGGCGGCAATCGCCTCGGCCACATATCGCGGATCCTTCTGCCCCTGTGGCGCAGCCAATACCAACCGCGCACCCGAAATCAGGGGTGCCAGATAGCCCCACAG
Organism: Mycobacterium simiae; assembly: GCF_008370645.1. GTDB lineage: Bacteria > Actinomycetota > Actinomycetes > Mycobacteriales > Mycobacteriaceae > Mycobacterium > Mycobacterium simiae_A. The sequence continues at coordinate 478 of NZ_VTZN01000423.1, read as the reverse complement.
CGACACGTCGAACGTGCTGGCCGTCTTCTGTAGATACACGTCCTGGGGCCCGATTCGGTACTGGCCCATCATCCACAACAGGTGGTTGACAATCGCGCGGTGAGTCACCGCCACGCCCTTGGGCCGCCCAGTCGAGCCCGACGTGAACATCACGTAGGCACGATGATCGGGCTCGAGAGGCAGCAGCCGGTCGGCATCGGTGATCAGATCTGCCGAATATGCCGACACGTCCAGGTAATTGAGGTCGAAGGCGACCACACCGTCCTCGGGGTCAAAGCCCTCGTCGGTCAATACACACACCGGATCGGAAGTGGTCAGGACGTGGTTGATCCGGTGGACGGGATGAGTGGGATCGACCGGCACGAAAGCCCCGCCGGCCGCCACGATCGCCTGCATAGCCACCACCAGGTTCACCCCGCGGCCCATAGCCAGGCCAACCACCAGCTCCGGACCCACGCCTTGCGCAATCAAGAATCGT
>NZ_VTZN01000422.1 GCF_008370645.1 Mycobacterium simiae | reverse complement strand
ACAGGCGGGCTGCTGGGCGGACTAGTCGGCGCCGGCGGCGGCCATGGCGGCACCGGCGGCGATGGTGACACCGGTGTTGTCGGCGGGATGGGCGGTAACGCCGGCCTGCTTGCCGGCTCAGGCGGCTCCGGCGCGACCGGGGGTGGCGGCAACAACACCGGCGGAACCGGCGGGGTCGGCGGTAACGCCGGATTGCTGTTCGGACCGGGCGGCACGGGCGGCACGGGTGGAATCGGCGGGAGTGACGGCGGGGCCGGCGGGGCCGGCGGGTTGCTGCTAGGTAGCGGCGGAGTCGGCGGAACGGGCGGCGACGGGGGTGCCGGCGAGGCGGGCGGTAGCGGCGGGCAGTTGTTGGGAATCGGGGGCGCCGGCGGGGCCGGTGGAGCGGCCGGCGGGGCCGGCGGCAACGCCGTGTTCATCGGCGTCGGCGGCAACGGCGGCAACGGCGGCAACGGCGGGACCGGCACAACCGCAGGGAGCCCCGGCGCTGGCGGGGTAGGCGGGGTAGGCGGGGTAGGCGGGCTGCTGCTGGGCCAAAACGGCCTCAACGGCCTGCCGTAGCCCTACCCACAACACGACCTTGCACCTCAGATGCCGGCCCGACTGAGCAGCGCCAGCAAGCCTGCTGGGCGCCAGCGGGCTCACCGGATTACTGTCGACACTTCCCTGTTCAACTCGGCCAACACGCCGGCGCCAGCCAACGCATGATAGCCACCCACGACGTCGGTGGCGCGATACAACCCAAGGTCCAGCAGCGCCGCCGCCGCCAGACTTGAGGTATAACCCTCCGAACACAGAATGACCCACTCGACGTCATCGCCGACGGCCTGCGGCAGCCGGGCCGCACTGGTCGGGTCACAGCGCCATTCCAGGACATTGCGCTCGATCACCAGCGCTGCCAGCACCTCGCCCTCGTGGGCCCGCTGCGCCTGCGGCCGGATATCCACCAGCACCGCTCCGCGCCGC
>NZ_VTZN01000421.1 GCF_008370645.1 Mycobacterium simiae | reverse complement strand
AGTGAATTCTGCGCGGATGTTTGTCGGTGCCGGGCCGGGGTCCAACCTCAAAATTTCACGGTCGCTGGGGTTTGCCCTTGGCCGGCCGTTGAGATCGCGAATTGACCCTGATTTTGGGCTTTCGGTACGCGTTGCCGCCGCGTGTCGTGCGGTGGCGCCGGGTTCCTTGGTCCCGGGCTGGTTACTCCTTCCTTGGGGCCTGTTGGACAGGGGGTCTTGTGATTAGGGGATGGCGTGGACGCGGTTGAGGGCGTCGGCGAATTCTTTGGCCCAGGGCCAGGTTTTAGGGACTCGTAGGATCAGGTGGCGGGAGTGTTTGACCAGGCGGGCCGCGGCGTGCAGCAGTTGGTAACGCAGGGTGGCCGGTTCGGCTTTGGACAATGGGCCGTCCAAGAGCAGCAGCCGCATCCAGCACAACAGGTCGATGGCGATGGCGACGGCTGCGACCCAGGCGGTGTTGATCGCGAACGACTTCGAGGGCCAGCGGGCCAGGCCGGTGTCCTTGGCGCAGCGGATGAATCCCTCTACCCGGGCGTGCACCCGGTGGCGGGCCTCAAGTCGCTGGGGATGCCCGCCGCGGATGTTGGTCGCGATGAGCTGGTAACGGTAGCCGTTGAGGTGCTCGAACAGCGACAACTGGCGATCTTCTTCGATTTTTTCCCTGCGCACCAGGATCCGCATGCCAGCCGGCCAGCCATCGAGGCGGTCACCGCCGGGGCCCTCACGCAGCAGTGCGGTCAGCTCGGCCACTTGCGCGTCGTCGCGGGCGTCACCGGCCGCGTCCAGCGCCGGCTCCCAGCCCTGGGCGGGCATCTGCCCGATCGCGACCCGGGCCCGCTCGTCGAGATCAAAGCCCACGGAGTAGTCCACCGAGCGGCCCGGCTGGGCGTTGAGCTTCTCCAAGTGCTCAACCACGGCGTGGCTGGAACCGGCCCCGTCGATGGTGATCAACAGTTTGCGCCGCCACT
>NZ_VTZN01000420.1 GCF_008370645.1 Mycobacterium simiae | reverse complement strand
TCGGTGGGTAGTTCGAGGCGTTCCGGCATGCCGGACAGGGTCTTTTCCCAGTACTGCAGTTGGGTGGTGATGCCGCTGTGCGGATCGGCCAGCTCGCCGAGGTTGCCGCGCTGCCATAGCGTGAAGTCGACGTACTGCACCGGCAGCGGGGTCCAGGTGGGGCGGCGGTTCGCGCACCTGCTGGCGTAGGCCGCGCTCAGGTCGGCGGCCAGCGGGGTCAGTGACCACCCGTCGGCGGCGATGTGGTGCACCGTCATCACCAGCACGTGCTCGTGCTTACCGATCGTGAAAAGCTGTGCCCGTAATGGGATTTCGGTTGCCAAGTCGAAGCTGTGGCGCACCGCGGCGTCGATGGCCTCAGCCAGCTGAGCCGCCGGCCATGCGGTGGCGTCGATAACATCCCAGCCGAGGTCGGCCCGTTCGGTGGCCAGAACTACTTGCTGCGGTATGCCCTCAACCGCGCAGAACACCGTGCGCAGGGGTTCGTGGCGGTCCACGACGTCGGCCAGAGCGCGGCCCAGCGCGTCAACATCAAGCACACCGCGCAGCCTCAGCGCCCACGCCATGTTGTAGACGGGCGAGGGTCCTTGCAGTTGGTCAAGGAACCACAATCGGTTCTGGGCAAACGACAACGGAACCACGCCGGGCCGCTCACGGGCCACCAACGGCGTCAGCTGTGTCGAACCAGCGGTAGTGCGCGCGGCTAGCTGGATGATGGTTGGTGCGTCGAACAGGGTCCGCACGCTGATATGGGTGTCTAGGGCGACATTGATGGCGGCGATGGCGCACATCGCCGACAGCGAGTCTCCGCCGAGGTCGAAGAAGGAGTCCTCGATCCCGACGCGGTCGAGTCCAAGTACCTGGGCGTAGATACCGGCCAGGATTTCTTCGACCGGGGTGGTAGGGGCCCGATACCGGTCGGTGTCGGCGTATTCGGGGGCGGGCAGCGCGCGAGTGTCAAGTTTGCCATTGA
>NZ_VTZN01000042.1 GCF_008370645.1 Mycobacterium simiae | reverse complement strand
GGCGACGACTCGCAATCGTCGGCGGCGACGGCACCTGCGGCAGCGGGCGGCATGCCAGCGGCTGCTCGCGGAGTGTCCGCCGGAGTGGGGTCGGGAGCCCCGTCCGCGGGCGCCGGCTCCGGCGCGGGTCAGCCTGCGGCATCCGGCGGGGGGTCGCGTGCGGCCTCCGGCCGCGCCCCGTTGGGTCCGGCCGGTAAGGCACCGGCAACGGCGACCCCGCGGGCGGCGTCGGCACGCTCCGCGCCCCCCGCGCGCCCCGCGCGCCCCGCGCCGCCGCCCGAGCAACCCGAGAAGGAAAAGCGCGAGTCGCCGGATGACGTCACTGCATTGCCCTCCGTCCCGGTCTCTGCGGCTCGCCGCGCGCGCGATGCCATCGTTGCCGCGTCGAGTGCTCGCCGCGGCAAAGCGGACCCGCTACGGTTGGCGCGCCGCATCGCTGCCGCCTTGAATGCGCCCGACACCTACGACCAGGGTGACTACGGCTTCTTCTGGATCACCGCGGTAACCACCGACGGCGATATCGTGGTGGCCAACAGTTACGGCTTGGCCTACATACCTGAGCAGCTGCAGCTGCCAGCCGATGTGTACATGGCCAGCGCTGACCACGCCATCCCGGCCGACGAGATGGCCCGTGTTGCCACCTACCCGGTGCTGGCGGTGCAGGGCTGGGCTGCGTTTCATGACATGAAGCTGCGGGCGGTGATCGGCACCGCGGAGCAGTTGGCCAATTCCGATCCTGGGGTGGCCAAGATCATTTTGGAGGCCGACGACATCCCGGAAAGCGGCAAGATGACGGGCCGGCCTCGCCTGGAGGTGGTGGATCCCTCGGCCGCGGCCCAGCTGGCAGACACCGACGACTTGCGGCTGCTTGAGCTGCTGCCACCGGCGCCGGCTGACGCCAACACGCCGGACGACGAGCGGCACATGTTGTGGTTTGAGCTGATGAAGCCGATGACAAGCACTGCCAGCGGCCGCGAGCTTGCTCACCTGAAGGCATTTCGCGCCTACGCCGAGCATTGCCAGCACATCGCTTTGCATCAGGCGTACAGCGCGGCGGACGCGGAGGCTCAGCGTTCTGCCGTCGCCGACTGGCTGTATTGGCGATATGTCGTCGGATTGCTTAAGGGCGCGGTGGCCGAGGCACCCTGAGGCTGACCCGAATCCGGCACCGCGGCTGGCAGCCGTTCGAACTGCCAAGCCTGGCAAGCGCAGGCGGATTTTCAGACCGGATTTCAGACCGGAGTAGTGATCGGACTTGACGATGCCGCGGCTGTACCGCGAACCGGAGCGCTGACCAACGTGGCGGCGCCCGCCGCGGCCCCCGCTTCACCGGTTGCTTCCTCGTCCGTGTCGTCTTTCTCTTTCTCGTCGACCAGCTGCGCTTGCTGATCCGGCTTGGTGTCGGAGGCGAGCTGTGCTGGTGCCGCGCCCGCACCCTGCGAGGCCGCTTGTTGCGCCGACTGGCTGATGGTCTGCGCAATCGGCGATGCTTGCTGGGCCATTTGACCGGCTTGCGGAGCTAGCTGAACTAGCTGCGGGACGGTGGCCGCCACGCGTGGTGCCAGCGCTTCGGCCTGGACGCCCACCGCCTGGCTGAGTTGAGATGCCGCCCCCATAGGGGCTCCGAGCAGTTGCGCGGCGGGAGCGGTCAGCGATTGCCCGGAAGGGCCGGCCAGGCTCGCCGCCGCACCGGCTATCCCGCCGGCGGTGAGCGCTAGCCCCGCAGAACTGAATTGGTACTGCGCCAACGCTTCGCCTAGCGACTGGTCGGCTTGGGTGTAGACCTCCGCGGCGGCGGACATGCTGGTCGCTGTCCGCTTGAGAGCAGCGCTGACACCAGGCAACCCGTCAGAAACTAAGGATTCGATGCCGGGCATCGTCTCGTTGATCGCTGCGGAGACCGGATCCGAGCCTGTTGCGATAAGCGGCGCCGGAAGCGTCGGAAAAACCAGCTCGGCGAGTTTGCTTCCCGCGGCTACCAGGCGGGTGGGATTGACGGCCAGTGGTTCAGCCATCGCAAAAACCCTTCTCTACGGTCCCCATCGAGCAAATTTTACCCGACCTACAGGACGTCCCCTGGCGCTAATTTAGGCGCCCGCTCCACGTACGTCACCATTCACAATCGGAGATTACGCACCATGTCGTAAACACCGGTGACCCACAGCAGCAGTGGAATGATTGACGCCACCATCGCGCCGTCGATCAATTCCAGAATGCGCTTCATCACCGGCGAAACGCGACGAACTTGAGCGGTCGCTGCCGCCACAATCAGGGTGACGACGGCTGTGGCGAGGTAAGTGGCCAGCATCAGCCAGGCATTATCCGGGTACCACAGGCTCAGCTTGATCGCCAGACCCGTCGGGATCACGACGGCCGCCGCCAGCAATGCCCAGGCACACCACCGGTCTGCATAGAGTCTGGACCGGAACCCACTGATCACTGTGAGCAGACCCGCTATTACAACACTGTGCACAAAGAAGTGTCCGGGCACCACCACCGCGATCGCGCCGACGGCAAGAACCAGCGTGCCGGCCGTGACGTATCCGACGAGCAGCTGTTTGGCCAGCTTGCTGCGTTCGGTGAGCCGTGCGGCAGACGCTGGTGCCGACGCGATGATGGCCTGCCAGGTCGGCGTCTCTTCATTAGTGGCGTCCTGGGCGGTGACGGGATCGAGCAGCTCTTCGTTGTCGACGGTCTCGCCAGGAACGGGAATCGGCGGCAACGCAATCCGGGCGACAGCGACGGTCAACTTGGCCGCGTTGGTCACCACGAACAGCCCGAATGCGATCGCCCCGGCCGGCACCCAGTGCGAATAGCCGTAACCGAAGGCAACCGCAGCGGCAATGGTGGCGATTGATGTGATGATCACAAACGAAGCCAATTCGTGGCGCTGCCGCGGCCCACCCCGCACAGTGAGCGTTACGAACAACACCGCCGTGGCGGCCGCGGCGAGTTGGGGCGCCCCCAGCGAGTGGACTCCGCGCGGCAGCGGAATCGCCATCGCTGCCGCGGCAGTAATCGGCGGGTACGCCGTGAGCAGCAGACTCGTGGCAAGGCCCGCATTCTGATAGAACCGCTTTGCAACAAAGTAGCCGACCAGCACGGTGATACCGATGATGCCTATGGCCAGCGGCCAGAACAGGTTGCGCCCCGTTGCCCACCACGCCCGCATGGCCGCAACGGTGACCGGCAGGGTCAACACCGGGATTGCCACAGCGATGAAGCGATTCAGTGCCGAACGGTCGAATTCCGGCGACTCATCGAGCACCGCGATTGCGTCGATAACATCTTCGACCAGCGGCCGATAGCGCTCTGTGCGGCTTACTGAAACCAGGGTCAACAACGACCCGTCGACGACCCCGGCCTCGTCCAGCGATTGGTCCAGCTTCAGCGGCGGAAATCCCGGGCGGGCGAAGTCCCACACGCCTTGTGCGGAAAAGTCAAAGCCAGCCAGGATGTCGGGCGGGGTATCTTCCAACAGATCGGCCAGTACGGCGACGGTGTCGTCGATATAGGTTTCTATCGGCGCCGCCGCCGGCAGTACCAAATCTGTCATCCGTCTGCCGGTGAGGATGGTGACCCGGGTGGTTGCTGGTTTGGGGGGAGTTGTCCCCGCGGCGGCCGAGGGGGCAACGACAGCAGGTGCGCTCAACGACGTCCAGCCCTTTCAAAATCGTCGGACAGGGTTGCGGCCAGTTCAAGGACTCGCCTCTGGTAGGCGGGGCCGAGCAGGTCGAGCTGAATTTCGGTTCCGGCCGCGATGTGCTTATCCCATGGCAAGACCACAATCCGGCCGGGTTGGAGCTGCTGCGCGAATTGCGCGACCACATGCTTTTCCGCGACGTTGGTCGCTCCCGCTGCGACATGGTTGATCGCCATGGAGGCACGGCTGAGCAGATCGTGGAAACCATTGTTGCGCAACCAGTTCAGGGCGATCGCGGCCTGCCGGGCGCTGTCGACCGATGCGTTTGTCACGATCACAATTGCCGACGACGTTTGTAAGACGCTGCGGGTTACCGGGTCGAACAGGCCGGCTCCGCAGTCGGCCAGGACCAGGTTGTAGAACCTTGACACCTTGTTGACGGCGATTCGCATATCTTCGCCGCTGAGTCCGCGCCGTGCGGTGGTGTACTCCTGCGCGGGCAGTATCTCGAGGTTGGCGGCGTTTACGCTGGTGTATGCGCGAACATCGTTGTAGTGCGACAGCTGTGGGTCGGCCAGCAGGTCCGCGATTGACGACGGCGACGAGCGGCCGGCGCGGTCGGCCAGGTTTCCCGAGCCCGGATCAGCATCAAGCACCAGGATCCGGTCGCCGCGCACCTGCGCAAGGGTCGTGCCCAAGGTGACCGTCGTCGTCGTCTTGCCGACGCCACCTTTCAGTGCCAACACCGCAATCTGATACGAACCGCGGGGCCGTCGGTTGATGCGCGTGCGAAGGTCCAGTTCGTATTTCTCGTCGGGCGAGAGCCCGAAGTTGATCCGGGTGACCGCATGGACCCAACGCCGCCACCCTCGTTGAGACACGAGTTTCGGGTGCTTCTTGTCGCGATGACCGTCGGCTGTGGCGGGTTCGATCACCGGCTGAGCTGGATCGGGAGCGCCGGGGGGTTGAGCTCGCACCGGTCCCGGCGGTTGAGCCCGGGTGGGTAAGAGCGGGGATGGCGTTGGCGCGGTCACCGCTGGTGGTTCGGCGGCCTGCGCGGCGCGCCGGGTGGCGCGGCGACCGCCGGGCTCGGCAGGCGGGGTTGCAGCTGCGGGTCCGGAAAACCGATCAACGCTCGAGCCACCCTGCTGTAACCACGCGAACGAAGCTGGCGGACGTTGTTCCGTTGGCGGGCGTAGCGGATGGGACGTACCAGTTGGCGCCTGAACTTCGCCGGCTTCCGGTTCGGGCAGATAGCGGTGACCGCGGCGGGCACGACGCGAATGGCGAGGAGCGTCGGGCTGCGCTGGTGGGGGCGACGGCGGAGGTTGCTGCTGCGGGCCGATTCGCGCTGTGCTCGGCGACGCTTCGTTCAAGTCTGGCCGGGTTGGCCCAGGCCCACCGGCTGTTGGCGCAGGCGGTGCGGGCTTGGGTGCAGCCAAGGTTGGTTGGGTTGCCGCCCTTAGTGGTTCGGGCGATGTGTACGGCAGTCCCACGGTGGCTGGCGGTGGTTGTGGTGCGCCCGGCGTTGGCCGAGTTGGGGGCCGTGGCGGTTCGGGTGGTGTGGGCAGGGGACCGCCGGCGGGCATGGGTGGTTCAGCTGCGGCCGGTGGCTGCTCGACTGAGGTCCGCCGCGGTTCTGCTGCGACTTGCGACGATTCCGGTGGCGCCGCTGGTGGCGGTTCCGGTGGTGCCGGTGGTGGTTCGGGTGGTACGGGCGGGGGTCCACCTATAGGCATGGGAGGCAGCGGCGGTTTGGTTGCGGTGGCCGGCATTGCCAACGGGGGCGGTTCGGCGGTGGCTGGCGCGGGTACCGGCGCCACGGGTGGCGGTTCCGGTGGTGCCGGTGGTGGTACGGGCGGGGGTCCGCCGATGGGCATGGGAGGCAGCGGCGGCGGAGGTTCGACCTTTGCCTCTGGGGTCGCCGGGGCCGGCTGAGAAGGTTGCGGCCAGTCGATCGATGCAGAGGGAGCTTCGCCATTGGGTTTGGCGGGCGGTGGATACGAAGAACCCGGGTCAAAGTAGTTTTCCGCACGGTCATCTGCTGATGGCGACGAACCCTCAGCGGGCCGAAAGAGTTTGTCGTAGTCGGCCGGCATGAGAACCTCTCAGAAGTTCGTCAATAGGAAAAAGCACGAGAAGGGGCGAGATCTCCCGAAGGGTTGAACTCGCCCGATCTCGTGCTTCGGTATTCTACGCGTATTGAAACGCGTCCTACGCGAACATCCCGGTCACGTTGCCCTCGGTGGAGGCCATAGCCTGACCGGCCTCGCTGATCGTCCGGGCCAGGTTCTGCAGCGCGCTGTTGAGCTCTTGCGCGGTGCCGTCCCACTTCTGCTGGACGCCCTGGTAGGCCTCCGAACCGCTACCGCCCCAGGCTGCGGCCAGTTTGGTCAGGGACTGCTTGCCCTCGTCGAGGAGGGAGTGGATGCTGGTGACATTTCCCTGAACTGCGCTAGCTGCGGCCTCAATGCCGGCGAAATTCCACTGCTGCTCTGTCATGTCTTATTTGCTCCGTTTCTTTGGTCTTAGGGAATCAGAAGCCCATTTGCGAGGACAGCGCCTGCTGCTGCTCTTCGTCGGCCTTCGAGTATTGGACGCCGGCCTGGCGAATATTCGTTGAGATTTCGTCGAGTTCCGCCTTTTGCTTGTTGGCGGCCTCTTGGAAGCGCACCACTGCGGCCTGGGCGGCAGTGCCCGCCGCGCCGCGCCACTGGGCCTGCAGCGAAGCCGCGGTGGACTCCACCTGGTCGATCTGGGTCTTCAGGTCGCCGGAGATACGCTCGAAATTACCTGCCTCTTGCGCGAGGGCAGACGAATCGGTCTTCATCTCTGCCATGCTGGACTACTTTCTCTCTTTCCATTCCTCGCCAATTGTTGGCAAGTCTTCCGGCCCGGGTGGCCGGGAAGTCTGTTGGTACTGGCGACGATCACCAATCGTCCTCGTGGTCCCAGTCTTCTTCTGCCTCGTCGCGCTCTTGGGTGAGCGTGGCCGGTGTCGCTAGCCCTGGCCGAGACGAACCACCGGCTTGTCCCCCGTGCCCTACTCCGCCGGCACCTACCGGGGCCGAGCCACTGGTCGCTGACGACCCGGCAGCTGCAGCCGGCTGCACCGCCGGGCCTGCAGGCTTGTCGAGCAGTTCCCCGATAAGCGGGGTGCGGGCCAACGTGCCACTGGCGCCGGGCAGCGCCTCTCCACGCAGCAGGCCCGCGCCCATACTGGGGCCCGACCCTCCGGCCAGCGGGTGGTTAGACAGCGGACTGGTTCCCACCAGACCCATCTGGAGGGTCTTATCGTCGGCCGCACCGGTGCCGCCCATGCCGCCTGTCTGGCTGAACAGCGAAGACACCTGTTGCGCCGGCTGGGTCAGCTGCTGCATGGGCCCGCTCGCCTCGACGAGCTGCGAAGCTGTCTGTTGAAGCTGGCTGGACGGTACGCCGGTGACTTGCGAGGCCATGTCCAGGATTGGGGTGGAAGACATGCTCTGGGCCGCGCTGGGGTCCAGGATGGACGTCATCGGCTCGAGCTTTTCAAAAAGTGTGTTGGCTATGGTCTCAGCCTGGTAGACGTCCATCGCCAGGGCGGCCTGGTTCCACATGCGGATGAAGTAGTCCATCTCGTTGAAGGCGATGGGCACGGTGTTGATGCCAAAGAAGTTGGTCACCACCAGGATCGCGGTAGTGATGTGGTTCGCTGCGATCTCGACCAGCGACGGTGTCGTCGCCATTGCCTGCGTGTATGCGGCCGCCTGAGCTGTTGCCTGCATTCCTCGCGCCTTCGCCTGCGTCGACGCGGATTGCAGCCAGGTCACCATGGGCAGGGCAGCCGCGATGGCCTTGTCGCTGCCACCCCCGGTCCACGCTTCGCCGAGCGAGTTCAGGCGCGCGGTCAGCTCAACGGCCTGAGCGTCCAGGGCTGCCGACAACGCCGCCCAGCCGGTGGCTGCGGCCAGCATCGGAGCCGCGCCCGCGCCGGCCATCAGCCGTCCGGTGTTCAGCTCCGGTGGCATTGCGTGCCACAGCATGGTGATCACTTCCTCTGGTTGCGCGGTGCCGGTTGATTCAACTGTCAGACGAAGGCGCGTGCGCCGCCGTCGACTTCCGAATAGGTACTGACGATGTCTTTGAGTGGTCTTTGAGTGCTGTTCCCGCTCGATCAAGCTCGGCCCACCCTGTGACCGACTTCCACACTGCCGCACCGGCTGCCACACCGCGCAGAGCATTTGCACTCACGTGCGCTCCGATGTCGCCGACGGCCGCGTGCGAGGTTTTTCCATTTGCCTACTTCTTCTCCATTTATTTGTCCTCCAGACACAAACCATTCGGGTTATGGCCGGAAACAATCCCGACGAAGAGCACCGCCCCGGGCTCCGATTACGGCGGTCTTGGGTGCTGCTTTGCCGCGATTGAAATAATCTTAACCGGGGGGTGGGGGTGCTGCGAACACTTCTTCTGGAGGCTCGATGTAGGGAGCCTGGATGACCTCTTTGCCATCCGGGGAAACCAGAAAAGCTTGACCAGGGGGCCGCCGCTTGACCTTGAACTCGCTCGAGGGGAATTCCTGCTTCTCGCCGGAAAGGAACATTGTCGGTGCTCCCGAGCCGAATGCGGCGCCGACGAACTTGTCCATGGTCGCCTTGTACGCCTGGCTCATCTGACAGGTGACAATGATGTGTAGCCCGACATCTGACGCCGCCGGCAATAACGGTGCCAGTGGCGCCATCGGGGGCATGCCCCCCGCGGCGCCCACGATCATGTGCCAGTCGTCGACCAGCAGCACGATGTCGAATCCGCTCCACCACGAACGCGAGCGTAATTGCGTGGTCGTCAGGTCGGCAGGGGGCAACCGCTTCTTCAAGTTGGCCGCTAGCGCTTGCACGGCCTCGTCCAGACTAGCGCTGTTGCGGTTGATCGCGCCGGCGGCAAGTAGATGGGTCTCGGGTACCGCGTCCAGCAGCCCGGAGCGGTAGTCTGCCAGCATGAACCGCACTTGGTCGGGACTATTGCGGGCGCAGATGGCCCGGGCGATCGCGTGGGCGATGGTGGTCTTGCCTGATTTGGCCGCGCCGAAAATCAACAGGTGCGGGTTGGCATGCATGTGCGCGTGCGCTACCGACAGATCGGTTTCGCGCAACCCGATCGGAATCTCCCAGCGGGTGCGGTAGTCCGACTCTGGACCGGGGGGATTGGGGTCGAGCTCGTACAAATGAATGCGCTCTGGCAGGACCCGGACCGGGGGCGCCTGTTCGGTGTGTTGGGCGGCAATCTGCGCCACCGCTGCGGTGATCGCCTCCACGATGTTGTCGGTCCCGTGCACGCCGTCCAGGCGCGGCACCCCCATCATCAAGTGGTGCTTTTCCATCGACACCGCTCGGCCCGGACGATTCGCCGGGATCTCCCGCGCAATGCGGTCGATCTGGGTTTCGTTGACGTCGCCGAGCCGGAATTCGATCTTGGTGCCGAGGTAGTCGCGGACGCGGGACTTGAGTTCTGTCCAGCGCGGGGTGGAAATGATCACGTGCACGCCGAACGACAACCCCTGTGCGGCTAAGTCTTGGACCTGTGCTTCCAGATCGGGAAACTCGCTGACAAACGCCGGCCACCCATCGATGATCAGGAAGACGTCGCCGTACGGGTCGACCGCGACGGGCTGGTTCGGATTGTCGCGCAGCTGCCGGTACATCGCAATCGAGCCCACGCGATGTTCTTTGAACGTGGCTTCTCGCTGCCGAAGCACAGACTGCATCTCCGCAACCACCCGGGCGACCTTGTCGGGCTCGGACCGGCTCGCCACCCCGCCGACATGCGGCAAGTTCTCCAAGTAGATCAGGCCGCCACCGCCGAGGTCGATGCAGTAGAACTGGACGTTGCGCGGTGAGTGCGTAGCAGCGGCCGACATCACCAGAGTCTGCAGAAGTGTCGACTTCCCGGTTTGTGGTGCGCCACCGATGGCAATGTTTCCACCCGCACCGGAAACGTCGACGCCCCACACATCCTGGAGGTGGCGGCGCGGCTCGTCCATGATTCCTAGCGCGAAACGTAGTGATTCGTGCCGATCGCGGGCGACGAGTTCGTTGAGTGGGGTCGGATCGGTCAGCGGCGGCAGCCACATCTTGTACGCGCGTGATTCGGCGGTGCTGAGCTGGTCGAGGATCACCTCCCGCAACGTTCGCACCTCGGTTTTGGGAGCGTTCATGATGTCAGCACTTCCTCGAGGACCGGCGCAGCCGTGAACGGTCGGGTTCGTAAGGCTTGTTTGGGGATCTGCGGGCCGGCCTTACCGCCGTCCCCGCTGGTATCGAGCCCGGCCGGTGGGACGTACGGCCCGCTGATGTACAAGGTGCTGAACTTGACGGGATCCTCCATGCCAACCCGGAGAAAGCCCACGCCGCTTTCCTTATTGGTGATGTACACCGCTTCCGGAGTTCCAATCACCGCCTTGGATTCGTGAGAGCTGGTGGTACGCAAAGCAATACGGTAGGTGAGGTTGGGTTCGAGCTTGTCGATACGCGCACCGCCGGTTTGCAGCGACTGAGTGGCCAGCAATAGATGCACGCGCAGCGACCGGCCTACGCGGCAGATCCGGTCGAACAGGCCAATGAAATCCGGATGACTTTGCAGCAGCTCGGCGAACTCGTCGACGACGACGAAAAGCGTGGGTAATGGCGGGAGATCGGCGCCGCGCTCACGATACTTTTCGTACTCGGCTACACCCGAGAGGGCCCCGGACGCACCGACCTGCATCCCGGCCTGGCGCAAGATGGACTGCCTACGGTCGAGCTCGCCGGTCAACACTTCACCCATCCGGCTGACAAGTTCGGCTTCCTCGGCCATGTTGGTGACGACGGCCGCGGTGTGCGGAAGCTTCTCCATCCCCAGGAAGGTCGAGCCGCCTTTGAAGTCGGTGAGCAGTAGGTTCACCTGATCGGGATGGGTCTGCGCCACCAACGAGAGGATCAGGGTACGCAGGAACTCGGACTTACCCGAGCCGGTGGTACCGATCAGCATGCCGTGCGGCCCGGCACCGAACTCCGCGCCCTCCTTGATATCTAGGTACATGATGTTGCCGGTCTTAAGTTCGTGACCGAAGGCGATCTTGAGCCGATCACGGTCGGTGTCGGTGTACATCCGCCAGCGGGAGGGAACGATCTCCTCGATGCTTTTCGCGCCGACCAGCTGGTGCCATTCGCTGGCCACCTTCTTCTGCACGCGCGAGGTCTTATCCAGGATGGTGCCGGTGATAGACCACCCGGCGAGCTTGCGGGCAAGGCGGGCGGCCTGATGCGGCGTCATGGCGTCGGCGACCGACGTCACCAGGCGAAACTGCTGACCGGGCAACCGGTCGTCGGCGGTGCCGTCCTCAGCGACGCGAATGCGGTAGGCCGAGCCGCGGTGGTTACCCAGTGTGAGCAGCGTGACCCCAGCCCTGCCGTCGGGCGGGAATCCCGCCTTGCCGCCGGTGAGGTCGACGACGACGACGTAAGGGCCGGTGGGCAGCGTGTCGGGTGCGTGTGGCCCGCGCGCAGCCAGATCGGCGAGCCCGTCGGGGCGAGTGAAGATCATCCGGACCGACCCGGCGCCATCGGTTTCCGTCTGATGCTGAACATGGGGCAGCCATTTGAGCCAGGACCAATCAGGGTCTTCGGGCTCCTCGGTGAGCACCCGGATCTGCAGCAGGTCCGGCGGATGGAAAACCGCCAGATGACAGATCATCGCCGTCAGCAACCGGTCCGCACCCGGGCGGGCGCCACCAATCGCGATCGTCGGAAAAGTGCGCAGTTGCAACAGTTTCGGACACTCGTGGATCAGCCCGTGGGTGCGGAGAAACTTGACCACCCACATGTGGCTGACCGGCTCGAGATACGGCTGGGGTGCTGCGCTCGCAGCCGCCAGTTCGCCGCCGACGGCCGGCTTCAGCAATCGATCCACCGCCGGCTGGTCACCAATCCCGAGACGGGTGGCTGCATAGAAGTCGCTGTTGGCCGGCCGCGACCACTGCCGCTGGGTGCCGACGAGGGATAACAGATCGTCGGGATGGGGTGCGTGATAACCGAAGAACGCCACCTGCGAGGTGGCCGAAGACGTTACGCGACCGCGGAGTCCCCCCAGATAACGCAGGTATTCCTTACGGTCGGTGTTGATTTCGGGCACTTTCTTGCCGCCGCCGCCGGTTCCGCCGGCCATGGTGCCAACCATCATCACGATCATCATCAGCGGCATCATCAGCATGTACGGCGACAACTGCCGGCCGCCGGCGAACATGATGGCGATCATGCCGAGCATGGCGCCACCCATCACGTAGGGCAGGATCTTCTGAACGCCCGAGGGCGGGATATCGATACCCAGATCATCGGGTGGCGTGAGGCTGATCTCGCCCGGAGTTAGCCGGGGGCCGCGGGTGATGGTCGGCGTGAATTTCTTGGTGGTCATCAGGGGACTCCGGGTGATCCGGCGGGAATTTTTCGGGGACTCGGATCGGCGGGTAGCGTTTCGTGCTCGAGCAAAGCGGCGTCTTTGGACAGCACCGGGCCGTCAACCAGCAACCGGACAATCTCCCATGGCGCGGTTTTCGACGACCCCAGGCCCAGCGCCTTGGCGGAGTCTGCGTTCGGCACGCCATAGCGCACCCCCTCTGGGTCGATGTAGTACATCGATTCGCCGTAGCGGGGATCGGGGGACTGCAACTGCACGAACTTGCCGCCGTCGATGTACACCGTCGCGGTGCCTTGGATCTGCTTGATTCCGTTATTCATGGCAGACGGTGGGATTGGTAAATGCCGTCCGGACAGGATCATCGTCTTGGGTGCCTGGTCTCCGGCGCCGCGTTCCCACATCCAACACAGGGTGGGCTCGTCTGGCCGCGACATGATCTTGAGTTGCTCGTTAGGCAGCGGAGAGGAATAGACCCGTTCGGGGATTCTGACGACCAGGCTCGGAACCACCGCGGGCGGTGCAACCAGCCCGTGCGACTGGGTCGCACGCAGCGCCGCCGCGGTCGTAGCGTTTACCGCGGCGATGCCGTCGGGCAACACCACATAGTATTGCGGCCCTTTGTCGGTATGGATCTGGAAAACCGAGCCGATCACCAGGTCGTCAGGAAGCCCGACAGTATTCGGAGTTCCCGCCCCGGGTATCGGGGGCAGTTGCCAGGCTCCCAAGGCGGGCAGCGCATTGAACATGCCCTCGGAAATCGGGACCGGTTGGGCGGTAACGGGTATCCCCATCGCCGACGTGAGGGCACGGTCGCTCAAGTCGATCGAGTGGCGCCCCTTTGCTGTGACGATCCAGTTTCGGTCCTGGTATGTCACCAGCATCGCTTCGTTCGCTTCAACCGGGTTTATCGACGAGTCGATCAGAAGTGGCATCACTAAGACCGACGTTTGTACCGAGGCAGAGGCGGTGCCGGCGCGGGCTACGGTGTCGCACAGGGTCCAGACCGAACTGGTGCCCCCCGAAACCGGTGTCGCATACGGGGCGCCGGGAATGCCGATGATCTGGCCCAGCGCCATCTTGCTCAATTCGGAGGACTTCACGGTTGCGGGGTTGGCCGGGTTGCCCAGCACCAGCCGCGCTGAGGTCAGGTTGTACACCGGATGCAACTGACCCGACAGGATCACATACAGCTGGTTGGTCGCGCGGTCGGTGAGAAGGCTGCTGCCGCCCAGCTTTCCCTGCGGTTTGAAGAAGGCCAGCAGCCCTGCCCCAAGCAGGATCAAAACCGCAATGACGATGCCCAGCCCGACCGAGCGGCTGTAAAACTGCAGCGGATCGTCGAACATGCGGGTGTCGCGCCGCACAATGGCGTGCTCGACGCGGCGGAGCAGGAAGCGCCAGCCGCTAACCTGAACCTTGGTGGTCAGGCGAAGCCCCATGTCTCACTCTCTCATGTTGAGGTGTGCGTGCACCGAGGCGATCGCCTCGTCCATGTCCGCGCCGTTGATCTCTTGTAGTCGGTCCACGTCCAAAGATTCGATGTCGAGGCCCTGCGCCAGGCGCATGTCGCGGTACTGCTCGGCGGCCTCGACCAATTGCCGCGCGTAGCGGCCGTTCCCCGCGATGTCGAGGGCCGCTCGACCGCGTAGCGTCCGCTCGTGCAGCATTTTGGCGGCTTGCAAGAGCTCTTCGGCCGCTTCCGGACTCAGCATTGAATCATTAGCTTCGGCAATGACTTTCGCGATTTCGAGGAGCTCTTCGGGGGTATAGGTGTCGAATTCGATGCGGGTGGCAAAGCGGGACCTGAGGCCCTCGTTGGTTTCCAGTAGCCGGTCGATGTCGTTGCTGTAACCGGCGATGATCACCACCAGTCGGTCCCGGTCGTTCTCCATCCGGGCCAGCAGGGTATCCATCGCTTCCTGTCCGAACGGGTCGGTGCGCCCGTCTCGTTCCTGTACCAACGTATAAGCCTCGTCAATAAACAGCACCCCGCCCAGGGCGTGGTCGATCGTCTTGGCGGTCTTCACCGCTGACTGCCCCTCGTACTCGGCGACGAAGTCTTTGCGGGACGTCTCGACGAGTTTGGGTTCGGCGATGACACCCAAGCCGGCCAGAATGTTGGCTACCACTCGCGCGATGGTGGTCTTGCCGGTACCGGGCGGCCCGGTGAAAATCATGTGCTTGCTGGGCTGGGCGACCTTCATTCCCTTGGCGGCGCGAACGCGGGCCATCAGGGTCGCCGCACGGTATCTCTCGATCTGGGCTTTGACCCGAGTGAGTCCGATCTGGCGGTCCAGTTCGGCTTGGGCTTCGGCCAGCAGCTTTTCGCGCCCGGAGTTGTCGGTCACTACGCTGGACGGATCCCATGGGTCCGATCTCGAGGCGAGCTGCTCGGCGTTGGTCGTCTTCAGGCGATACGACGGATCCTTCAGTGCGGCAGCAACTTTCGGATCCGGGTGGGTGGTCTGCAACCATTCCAGCAGTGCCAACGCGGCGTCTTCGTTGCCCTGGGCGCGGCGCGCCATGGCCAGGTACCAGGCGATGGTGCGTGCGCACGCTTCGCCGGCCGGCGAGTCGTTTGCTTCGGTGAGTCGGCGTTCGGCTTCGGTGAACAAGCCGAGATTCGCCGCCGCAACACCGTGTGCGACGCCGGCGGCGCCCGCCAGGAACTTGTCCGGCCATTTCCCGCCGCTCTTGACCTCGTCGATCACGTCGGTCCAGCGCTCTGCGGCGCCGTAGATCACGGCCTTGAGCCACGACACCAGATGCTCGGAACCGGCGAGCGCGCTGGCCTCGATAGCCTCCAGCGCGTCGGCGTAATTACCTTGCGCTGCTTCGGATGCGGCGAAGCCCATGGTGATGGCTAGCGGTGACGTGACGGGGTAGGTGATGTCTCCGTACAGTCCGCCAATGGGAACCCGGGCGCCCAGCGTGCTCATCGAGATCTGTGCCGAGCCCGCCAACCGTCCCAAGTTTCTGCGCGAATACCAAGCGCGAAACAACGTCACTCGGTCAAGGTCGTCGCATCGAATTCGACCGACCCACGCATCGCAGGCCGACTCGTCGTCATTGGTGATCTCGGTGAACAGGTCCAAGGCTCGTGCCTCCGACAGCGGCAACATGCCGACGGCACTTTCGAACAGACCGGCCAGGCGATCAGTCATGTATCACCGTTCGTTGTACCGAGAGGTGTAATCGACCTCGTAGCGGGTGGCAAACACCTCGGCCTCGGCCGCGGCCGCCTCCTCGGGTGTCGGCAAATTCAGCGTCATCTCGACGAACTCGCGGAGCAGGGCGTTTTCCTTTTCGTCTTCGCCCGTCATTTCGCTCATGCTCTCCATCATGAAGGTGTGCTGGGCGGCCCGCGCTTTCTGTCGGGCCAAGTCCGCGATGACGAAGATCTCTTCGGCCAGTCCGGATTCCGTCATGCTGGACGCCTTGTCCGTCACCGAGATCTGTTGGACCCGCCCGTCCATCATTGCCGTTACCGACACCGAGCCTTGTGGGTTGGTCACTGTGAACAAGGCCAGGTCAGGCTCTTCTTCCTGCTCGGTTAGCCCGTGCAGGGCGTCGAGGTCGGCTCCAGCTTCTGCTGGCTCGGCCGGCGGCGCGTATTCATTCAGCGCCTCCAGGGCGGGCTCCTCGGGGGCACCGGGGGAGAAATCGAGCGCGTCATAATCGTTGCTGCCGTAGTCGTTGCCGGGCAGGTCCACTGTGGCGTCCCTTTCTGAACTCGTGGCGGGGAGATTGAGCAGTCATCCTCGGGACGAGGCTTGGGCGTGATCCGAGGTGTGATCTAACCAGGAGCCGGCTGGGAGAAGGTCCATCAGGCCGTCCAGTGCACGCTGCAGATTCTGCGGGGTGCCCGGGAGGAAGCTGCCGTACAGCTCGCCGCCAACCAGGCGGGGCAGTGAGACCAGCCGGCCGTGCGCTGAGTCGAGGACGCCGGCCGCCGCTTTGGTGTGCGTGGTCGTGCCGCCGGAGTGGCGTTGGCTCGCGACGATTTCCACCCAGCTCTTCGGATCGCTCACGATCTCGGCGTAGATGCGGGCGGTGGTTGGCGCGACGCCATGCCGTGCCAACTGAGCCGCGGTGGTGCACTCGGCCAGTTCGCTCGCCATGCCAGTCAGCGGTTCGACGTTCGCTGGCTCCGCGGTACCCAGTACGGCTGTCACCATGCCCGCTAGACCAACTCGGGGAGCGACCACCTGGAGCACCAGCAGATCACCATTGCGCACTGCGATAACATGGCGATCGTCCTTGCGGCACACCACAAATCGCACCATTACGCCACCGATGTCACGGCGCCACCAGCGCGCCTCGAGGGTCCGGTCCGGCCTGCTGAGGGTGTCGACCATGGATGCGACCGCCGGATGTGGGTAGCCGTTGTGGTCCAGCACGCCTTGCACCGCGAGATCGCGCCGCACCTGATCCCAGACGAGGTCTCGCAGATCCTCCTGCGGGATGTTCGGCCGGATCCCGAGTGTGACTGGGAAATCGACCAGGTGCAGCCGGTCGGCTATCACTAACATGCCGTCGATGGTCACTTCAACGCCGACGACGTCGTCGACGCGGCCCGCGCGACTGGTAGCGAGCGGACCGGTCATGTCAGCCGAAGATCTTGTCGATAACGCCGGCCAGGCCTTGGTCGGAGTTGAGGTAAGCGCCCGCAGCCGAGAGCAGATTATTGGCCAGGCCGCCGGTGACCCCTTGCAACCCTACGCCGGTGCTGTTACGGGTGGTCTCGAACTCTTGCAGGGTGTCGTTGAACTTTGACGTGAACGAACCGTGGGTGATTTGGACTCGCTGGCTGATTCCGCTGACCACCGAGGTGGCCGATTTGAGTTCGCCGACGATTTCGTTGTGCATACCCGCCAGTACCTTCAGGAAAGACGGTACGACGCCGAGTATTCCTGTCATGGGGTAAACCTTCCTTTACGATTTCTTTTTACTCGCTGTAGCTTTGGCTCGCTATGGCTTTGGCGGCAGGCATTAAACCAGTCCGCTAGGCGCGGGCCTGGGGGGAGGCCCCTGCCGCTGTTGGCCGCCGGCGGTCCCACCATCGATCGGAGCACGCTCCACACCGGCAGCGGCTGCGGCGGCCCCGTCCTCATCTTCTTCCCGCTTGTCGCTGACGAGGGTGGCCTGTTGCTGGCCGCCTTGCTGGGCTTGTGAGGAGATCATCGATGCCTGTTGACCGGCCATGCTGCCCAGTTGGCCCGGGCCGCCGCCAGCGGCCACGAGGTGCTGCAGCTGACCCATGGTTGCCGTGAGTGAGCCAACGTTGGGCAGCTGGGCAAAGCTCAGCAGGTCGGTGAAGCTCAGGCTGGGCAGGCCGGCGAAGCCGCCCAAGAAGTCGGGCAAGGCAGCCAGCTCAGTCCAGGTGGGCAACTTGCCCAAATTACCCACGCCCGGGATCAAGTCGGTCAGGCCCGGCAAGCCCGGGAACAAGTTGGGGATGTTGGGCAGCCCAGGCAAGTTCGGGAACCCCGGGATGGGCAGGTTCGGGAAGGGCGGCAAGCCTGGGATGGACGGCCATTCGAATTCGGGCAGGCCCGGGATCGGCAAGTTGATGTCGGGTATGCCGGGGATGTCGGGCAAGCCCGGGATGTCGGGCAAGCCCGGGAAGTCGGGCAAGCCCGGGAAGTCGGGCATCTTGGGCGGCCACTCGAAGTCGGGCAAGCCCGGGATGTCAGGCAGGCCGGGGATGGGAATATCGGGCAGTTTGGGCGGCCAAAGGTCGTCGATAATGCCAGGGATGTCGGGTATGGGCAGCCCAGGGAACTTAGGCAGGGTCGTCAACATCTCGAGCAGCCGGCCGAGAAGCCCCTTCAGGTTGGTCATGTTCATCAGCGTCATGATCGTGAGATAGAGCAACGCACCACCGACGACGCCCATGGCAAGCCCGCACATGGGGATGGCGATTGCCCACGACAGGGCCGCGCCGATGATCCACACTTTTTCCAGCGCCTTGCACGCCTTGTAGACACCGTCGACCATTTTCTTCATCGCCCGCAGGACGTCTCGCGTGTTCGAGACGTACTTGGCCTGATTCGAAATCAGGTTTCCGGTCAAATAGTCGACGTCGCCCATCACCTTTGCGCGAAGTTGCTGCGCAATGTTCTGGTTCAAATAGGCGTCAGCGGCTTGGCCGATCCAGTTGGTGCCTGGAATGGTGAGCCCCATCCGGTCGCTGATTTGTTTGAACAGCGTCGAACCCGAGTTGAAGATGTCGCCCGGGTCGGGGATGCCCTCCCCTAGCAAGAGCAACTGGCCCCAAATGAAGTTACTTGTCGTCTTGCAAAGGTCGCTGCCCTTCATTTCTTTCCTTACGCTCGCTGATCCTGTGCCCTGTCATTTCTCCGTGCACCTTTACACCGCACGTTGAGCTTAGCAGCGCCTCGATGGGGGTAGATGCACGAATTTTTTGGCCTGGCGGGCCTTTTCGCGCGCACCGCGCGCAGGACGACACAATAGAATATCGGGGCAACGGCAACGTTCCCCGGTCGATCGGACACGAGCGCTGCACTGTGTGACGGCACCCGGAGCCAACCTCAATTGATTTGACGGATGAGCGCTTCGATCGCGTCGGCGGCTTCGGCTGGCAAAGCTTCCTCGGCTTCAGCGCGGACGATCATTTCTTCTGCCACTCCGGCCGCTTGCGCGGTTTCCGAAGTGGATAGGTTTGCGCGCCGGCGCGCGGCGTATAGACGCTGCGCCAGGGTGGCGCCCGGGGCGGTCGCTCCTAGCGTCATCAATTTGTCGTGGTAGCGGCGCACTGCGCCCAACGCCTTGATCAGTTCCGGAGTAATTCGACTGATGCGAGTTGCCTGAACGGCAATCCCCTCCAGCTGGCGCAAATCGGCAAGGATCGGCGCCGCTCGCTCGGTGAACTCCGAATCTTCCGGTGACGGCAAGGCGGCGATCGCCAGGCTGCAGGTGTCGACGGCAGCAGCAACCGCCTGCGCGATTAGTGACGCCGGGCCGTCGGCCGGCAGTACTTCCGGATTTGCTTCTCGGGTTTGGGTGCCGGTCTGGGGGGCAATCGGCTCACCTTGCCGAATGCGTGCGATGGTCCCGGGCGGCCATTGCAGCACTTCTTCGAGCTTGGCGCGAGTCCGTTCGCGGGGCCAGCTGCGGCCCTTTTCGAAGGCGATCAACGCGCCCGCATTGATGATCCCGTCGGCCGCGAGGCTGCGTTGACTGATGTCGAGTTCGCGACGGCGGGCCGCGGCGACTGCTCCGGCGCGGACGATGCCGGGGTCAAGTTCAGTGTCTTGGCCGTCCGAGTGGTCAGCTGATTGCTGTTGACGGAGCTGCTCTTCAGGCGAATCTGACGGCCTGACGACTTCGAAGGTCAACGCCCTGCCTCCAGTGGGATCGCCGAACCGGACGATGGTCTTGTCGCTGACAGTCACCGAGCCTTTGCGTCGTCCGCCAACGAACATACCGCCAGGGCCGTTGTCGACGATCCGCCACTGTGCATCTTCGGACACCGCCGCCAGCTGGGCAGGTGATCGCTCTGGGCCATCGATCAGGACGCCGGCCCTGGCGACGCGGCCGCCGGCCGTAACGCCATGACCTAGTGCGATGGCGCGCCACGGCTCGCCGCTGTGCACGACCGGCAGAGCCGGCCGGGCAGTCGACTCGGCCTTAGGCATCGGCGTTGTTTCCTCGCTCGCGGGTACGGGTGCGGGCAGCAGCGCTCGCCTTCCGCTCACCAACACTGACCAACATCCTAACCGTTGCACCCTTCGAAAGCCATGCCTTCGCTACGTTTTCCAAATCGTGTCGGCCTAGCCCTCGCAACCAAGCCTACCACCATCAAAGTGGGCCGACGCTACGGTTTAGCTTACCTGGCGGCGACACCGTCTAGCACAGTTTCTGCGTGGGTGCGTTCTTCTCGTAGTCGGACAGAGCGCATGCACAGCTGATTCGCAGCAGGTATCCCCTGGTAATTGCGAAAAATCGAGCTACGCTGTCAGCGCGCTGGCGGTAGTTGTAGCGCCGTGCGGTACGGCGTTCCCGACGAACTGTTGCACTGCAACGGTTAGTGCTATATGCTTCCGGTCAGAGGTTACAAACCTGCAACGCTTTATTGAGGAGCCGCAACGATATGACCGCAACAGCTCTGTACGAGATCCCGCTGGGCGTTTGCACGCAGGACCCCGATCGCTGGACGACGACTCCCGACGACGAGGCCAAGACACTGTGCCGGGCCTGCCCGCGGCGGTGGGCGTGTGCCCGGGATGCCGTCGAGTCACCAGGTGCGGAAGGACTCTGGGCAGGCGTTGTGATTCCCGAAGCCGGCCGGGCGCGGGCGTTCGCGTTGGGCCAACTGCGGTCCCTGGCGGAGCGCAACGGTTTCCCTGCGCGCGAACGGGTGATCGCCCAGTCGGCATAACGTCCACACCCGAGCCGCTGCTTCGAGGGGTCTGCGGTGCGGTGGTGGCAGCTGTAGCGCCGTACACAGTGCGAGGAATCGTTTGATTCCTCGCACTGTTTGCGTTGCGGCAGGTCCGGACGATTGTCCACGCGTATCAGTGCGATGATGCCGAATGGGATGGAGGTGGCCCATGCGATACGTACGCAAGGAAGCCGTGCACGCTCCCGCTGCCCGAGTTTGGCAGCTGCTCGTCGACGTCGAGGGCTGGCCGGCCTGGACTGAGTCGATGCGCCAGGTCGAGCGTCTGGGAGAGGGTCCGTTGACCGTGGGCAGTCGGTATCGGGTGACGCAACCCAAGGGCCGACCGATGGTGTGGACGGTCACCGAACTTGTGCCGATGCGCAACTTCACCTGGGTAGCTCAGCAACCCGGGCTTTCGATCACGGCGGTGCATTGCATCGACGACGTCGGGGACGGGGTGCGGACGACGCTCGAGTTGATCATGACCGGACCATTGACATGGTTGGCCAACCTCACCGCGGGGTCGCGAGTTCGCTCGTACCTCGATATGGAAAGCGCGGGCCTCAAAATGGCAGCGGAGTCGGGTTGATCTCCCTAGCCGGCGGTGGCATGGACATCGTCGCCGGGGACAAGGCGGTCTGCTGGTACTCCGCGAGCTCCTTTTCATTGGGGCGCGTCGCGAAATACTCCACGATGGTGGCCGCGATCTGGAGAAATCTCAGCCGCGTTGATGGTGCCATTTCCCGATTCACATCGATGACGCCACCGGGCCGTAGGTGAGGATCGAAGGGCACCTCGACAACCCGCTGTCCATGCTCGACGAACTCGCGTGCCAGCACTGAGCGGGTGCGCTTGTCAGAGTGTCCGTCCGAGTCGTTGAGCACCAGGATGCTGCGGTGCAATAGATGGGTAAGCCGGCGCCCCGAGAGCCATTCCATCGTTTTTGCCGCAGCGGAGGCCCCGTCGGCCCACGGCGAGGATACGACGATCAGTGCGTCCAGGTCGCGTAGCACTTCTTGGGTGAGCGGTGCGTCCATCGTGGAGCCACAGTCGATGACTGAGATTGCGAAGTGGCGGTCCAGCCGCAGGGCGGCTTCCCGATAGATCGCCGGGTCGAGCACCCGGCGCCCACCCACCGCCGCGTCGCCGGGTAGGACGTGTAGGCCCGCGCAGTTACGACCAAGGCGGGCGACCACATCGGCGAACGACTGCAAGTTCTTGTCGGCGGTCAGATCCCAGAACGAGCCGCTCGCGGTCGGGTCGATCCTGCTACTGAGCCGGCCGAAGGCGGTGTCGGCGTCAATCGCCACTATGCGGTCCTGCAGGCGCAACTCAGCCAGGAGGGACCCGACGCTGGCAGCGACCGAGGTCTTGCCAACTCCGCCCTTGCCCAGCACGCCGACTTTGTGGTTACCGTGCAAGACGGTGCGGATGGCCCCTTCGAATTGCGCCGCCTCACGGTGCGCAGCCGACGGTCGGGGGTTGATCCGACCGAAGGACGCCATCTCAACCAGGCGTCGCCAGCCGCGGTTGGCCGGTCGACGGGCAGAAGTGCGCGCGGGCGTGGCAGCTGGCTTGGCTTCACGACGTGGTGGGGAAACGACGTCGGGTTGTGCTGGGTGCGGAGCACTCTCGGACTGCGGCGGTGCCGCTGCTGCTCTTGCGGGTGCTGCGGTAACACGCGGCGGCGCGGCGGGCGGAGATGGCGCCACCGGTGTGTGCGGGGTTGCCGCCGGCGGCGGGGAAGGTGGTGACGTGGGTAAAGGAGGTGGCGCCGGCTTTGGTCCGGGTGCTCGGGGAGGGGACGGCGGAGCTCTGAATTGTCGACCGGCCTGTATTGTCCCGGCGACGCTGGGCTGGCTTGCCCGCATGCGGTCGCGCAGGAATATTTCACGCTCGTTCATAGGTTCCTTCGCCGAATAGGGTCGATGGTGACTGGTCAACTCCGGACACGATCAGTATCCGTCTCAGTATCGTGCGCCCGCCGGTTGCCGAGCTGGGTCGGATCACGGCCCGAGCTGGCAGTTACCACTACACTTTGCGGGGCGTCTGGCGGGCGGATTCCGAGGGGGAAACAGCGCGTGACAATGCGGTCGATCGCTGGCCGCGCTGCGACTGCGGCCTGACCGGCGGGCGGGTTACCATTAGGGAAGTTGGCATGTCAGGCGGGTTTTGTCATATCGTTTTACGACTTGTCGAGATCGGTTTCAGGGCCACCGTTCAACGCTGCACGGACGAATCCTTGACCGAATCATTCCGCATGACGGACAGCCTATCGACAAGTCCGACGGGGTCAATGCTCGCGACCTCAGGGCGTGGCGCCGTCGGAGCCGCTGGTGAGGCCGCGCAGGACAGTCTGCTGAAGGGTTAGGTGGGTATGGCGCCCAAGCGCGTCGGGCTCTACAACCCCGCATTCGAACATGATTCGTGCGGGGTAGCCATGGTCGTGGACATGCACGGCCGGCGCAGCCGCGACATTGTGGACAAGGCTATTACTGCGCTGCTCAACCTGGAGCACCGCGGTGCTGCCGGTGCCGAACCACGCAGCGGCGACGGCGCCGGGATTTTGATCCAGGTCCCCGATGCCTTCCTGCGGGAAGTCGTGGACTTCGAGCTGCCGGCTCCAGGTAGCTATGCCACCGGCATCGCCTTTTTGCCGCAGTCGTCCCGGGATGCCGCAGCCGCCTGCGCCGCGGTGGAGAAGATCGCCGAAGCCGAAGGCCTGCAGGTGTTGGGCTGGCGGAACGTGCCCACCGACGACTCCTCGCTGGGTGCGCTGTCTCGCGACGCCATGCCCACCTTCCGTCAGGTATTCATGGCAGGCGCTGCTGGCATGACGCTAGAGCGGCGCGCCTACGTGATTCGCAAGCGCGCCGAGCACGAACTCGGCACCAAGGGGCCGGGCCAGGACGGCCCCGGCCGCGAAACCGTCTACTTTCCGAGCCTGTCCGGACAGACGTTCGTCTACAAGGGCATGCTGACCACCCCGCAGCTGAAGGCCTTCTACCTCGATCTGCAGGACGATCGGCTGACCAGCGCACTGGGCATCGTGCACTCGCGGTTCTCCACCAACACCTTCCCGTCCTGGCCGCTGGCTCACCCGTTCCGGCGGATCGCCCACAACGGCGAGATCAACACCGTCACCGGTAACGAAAACTGGATGCGGGCCCGTGAGGCTCTGATCAAAACCGACGTGTTTGGGTCGGACAGCGATCCAAAAAGTATCGAGAAACTGTTCCCGATCTGCACCCCGGGAGCCTCCGATACCGCGCGCTTCGACGAGGCGCTCGAACTGCTGCACCTGGGCGGGCGCAGCCTGGCCCACGCGGTGCTGATGATGATCCCCGAGGCGTGGGAGCGCCACGAAAGCATGGACCCGGCCCGTCGGGCGTTTTACCAGTACCACGCTTCGCTGATGGAGCCGTGGGACGGCCCAGCGTCGATGACGTTCACCGACGGCACCATCGTGGGCGCGGTACTGGACCGCAATGGTCTGCGCCCATCGCGGATCTGGGTCACCAAGGACGGCCTGGTAGTGATGGCTTCCGAGGCCGGCGTGCTGGACCTGGACCCGTCGGCGGTGGTGCAGCGGATGCGGCTGCAGCCGGGGCGGATGTTCCTGGTGGACACCACCCAAGGCCGCATCGTCTCCGACGAGGAAATCAAAGCCGAACTGGCAGCCGAGCACCCGTACCAGGAATGGCTGGACCGCAACCTGGTTCCGCTGGACGCATTGCCGGCGGGCAAATATGTGCGGATGCCCCACGACCGGCTGGTCATCCGGCAGCTGACCTTCGGCTGTACCTACGAGGAACTCAACCTGTTAGTGGCACCGATGGTGCGCACCGGTGCGGAGCCGATCGGGTCGATGGGTACCGATACGCCGATCGCGGTGCTGTCCCGGCGTCCCCGGATGTTGTACGACTACTTCCACCAGTTGTTCGCTCAGGTGACCAACCCGCCGCTGGATGCCATCCGCGAGGAGGTGGTCACCAGCTTGCAGGGCACCACCGGCGGAGAACGTGACCTGCTCAATCCGGACGAGAATTCTTGTCACCAGATCGTGCTGCCCCAACCGATTCTGCGTAACTACGAGCTGGCCAAGCTGATCAACCTTG
Organism: Mycobacterium simiae; assembly: GCF_008370645.1. GTDB lineage: Bacteria > Actinomycetota > Actinomycetes > Mycobacteriales > Mycobacteriaceae > Mycobacterium > Mycobacterium simiae_A. The sequence continues at coordinate 8,223 of NZ_VTZN01000042.1, read as the reverse complement.
ACCCGGACACCGAGGTCAACGGACGCCCCCACGGCATGCGGTCCACCGTCATTCCGTGCCTGTACCCGGTCGCCGAGGGCGGTGCCGGACTGGCCGCGGCATTGGCCGACGTACGTGCCCGGGCGTCGGCGGCGATCGCTGACGGCGCACGGGTGATCATCTTGTCCGATCGCAACTCCGACGAGCAGCTGGCGCCGATACCGTCGCTGCTCGCGGTTGCCGGGGTGCATCACCACCTGGTGCGGGAACGGACCCGCACCCATGTGGGTCTGGTTGTGGAGTCCGGTGACGCCCGCGAGGTCCACCACATGGCCATGCTGCTCGGCTGCGGTGCCGCGGCGGTGAACCCCTACCTGGCGTTTGAGTCGATCGAAGACATGCTCGATCGCGGGGTCCTGGACGGTGTCGGGCCAGGGATCGACCGCAAGAAGGCGCTCAACAACTACATCAAGGCCGCGGACAAAGGCGTGCTGAAAGTGATGTCCAAGATGGGCATTTCTACGCTGGCGTCTTACACCGGCGCACAGCTATTCCAAGCCGTCGGCATCTCCGAGGAAGTGCTCGACGAGTACTTCACCGGGCTGACGTGCCCCACTGGGGGCATCACGCTGGACGACATCGCCGCCGACGTCGCCGCCCGCCACGCACTGGCCTACTTGGACCGGCCGGACCAGCGCGCGCACCGCGAGCTGGAGGTCGGTGGTGAATACCAGTGGCGTCGCGAGGGTGAGTACCACCTGTTCAACCCCGAAACTGTGTTCAAGCTGCAGCACGCCACCCGTAGCGGGCAGTACCAGATCTTCAAGGAGTACACCCGTCTGGTCGACGACCAGAGCGAGCGCATGGCCTCCCTGCGCGGCCTGCTCAAGTTCCGCGCAGGGATGCGTCCGCCAGTGCCGTTGGACGAGGTGGAACCCGCAAGCGAGATCGTCAAGCGCTTCTCCACCGGGGCGATGAGCTACGGCTCCATCTCCGCCGAAGCCCACGAGACGCTGGCCATCGCCATGAACCGGCTGGGCGGTCGATCCAACAGCGGTGAAGGTGGCGAGGACGTCAAGCGCTTCGAGCGTGATCCCAATGGTGATTGGCGTCGCAGCGCAATCAAACAGGTCGCCTCCGGACGGTTCGGTGTGACGTCGCACTACCTGACCAACTGCACCGACATCCAGATCAAGATGGCCCAGGGCGCCAAACCCGGTGAGGGCGGCCAGCTTCCGGGACACAAGGTGTATCCGTGGGTCGCCGACGTTCGGCACTCCACGCCCGGGGTGGGCCTGATTTCACCGCCGCCACACCATGACATCTACTCCATCGAGGACTTGGCGCAGCTCATCCACGACCTGAAGAACGCCAATCCTTCCGCGCGGGTGCATGTCAAGCTGGTCTCCGAAAACGGGGTAGGGACGGTCGCGGCTGGAGTTTCTAAAGCACACGCTGACGTGGTGCTCATCTCGGGGCACGACGGCGGCACCGGCGCGACCCCGCTGACCTCGATGAAGCACGCCGGTGCGCCCTGGGAGTTGGGCTTGGCCGAGACCCAGCAGACGTTGCTGCTCAACGGGTTACGTGACCGGATCGTGGTTCAGGTGGACGGCCAGCTCAAGACGGGCCGCGATGTGATGATTGGTGCGCTGCTCGGCGCCGAGGAATTCGGCTTCGCCACCGCTCCGCTGGTGGTAGCCGGCTGCATCATGATGCGGGTGTGCCATCTCGACACCTGCCCAGTCGGTGTAGCCACCCAGAATCCGGTACTGCGCGAACGGTTCACAGGCAAACCCGAATTCGTGGAGAATTTCTTCATGTTCGTCGCTGAAGAAGTTCGGGAGTACATGGCGCAATTGGGTTTTCGCACCTTCAATGAGGCCGTCGGCCAGGTCGGATCGCTGGACACTACGCTGGCGCGCGCCCACTGGAAGGCGCACCGCCTGGATCTCACGCCGGTTCTTCATGAGCCGGAGTCGGCCTTCATGAATCAAGACCTGTACTGCAGTTCGCGCCAGGATCATGGTCTGGACAAGGCCCTTGACCAGCAGCTGATCGTGATGAGCCGGGAGGCGCTGGATTCCGGTTCACCGGTCCGGTTTTCGACGGCCATCAGCAACGTCAACCGCACCGTTGGCACCATGCTCGGTCACGAAGTGACGAAAGCCTATGGCGGCCAAGGCTTGCCGGACGGCACCATCGACATTACGTTCGAAGGGTCGGCCGGTAACAGTTTCGGAGCCTTTGTGCCCAAAGGGATTACGCTGCGTATCTATGGCGACGCCAACGATTACGTGGGCAAGGGCCTATCCGGGGGCCGAATCGTGGTGCGGCCATCGGACAACGCGCCGCCCGACTATGTTGCCGAAGATAACATCATCGGTGGCAACGTGATTTTGTTCGGCGCCACCAGCGGCGAGGTGTTCCTGCGCGGCGTCGTCGGTGAAAGGTTTGCGGTGCGCAACTCTGGTGCGCATGCCGTGGTAGAGGGTGTGGGCGATCACGGGTGCGAGTACATGACCGGCGGCCGGGTTGTCATCCTGGGCCGGACCGGCCGTAACTTTGCCGCCGGTATGTCGGGGGGTATCGCCTATGTGTACGACCCCGACGGTGAACTACCCGAAAACCTCAACACCGAGATGGTCGAGGTCGAGACACTCGACGTCGACGACGCGGACTTCCTGAACGGCATTATCGCGGCGCACGTGGATGCCACCGATTCCCCTGTGGGGCAGCGCATCCTGGTCGACTGGCACGATCAGCAACGGCACTTCGTCAAGGTGATGCCGCGCGACTTCAAGCGGGTGCTGCAAGCGATCACCGAAGCCGAGCGCGACGGCTTGGACGTTGATAAGGCGATCATGGCGGCCGCACATGGCTGACCCGACCGGATTCCTCAAGTACACCCACCGGGAATTGCCGCAGCGACGGCCGGTGCCGCTGCGCCTGCGTGACTGGAAAGAAGTCTACGAGGAGTTTGACAACGACACCTTGCGACAGCAGGCGACTCGGTGCATGGACTGCGGTATTCCTTTCTGCCACAACGGATGTCCGTTGGGCAACTTGATCCCCGAGTGGAATGACCTGGTGCGTCAGGGCCGGTGGCGTGACGCGATCGAACGGCTGCACGCCACCAACAACTTCCCGGACTTCACCGGGCGGCTGTGTCCAGCGCCGTGTGAGCCGGCATGTGTGCTTGGTATCAACCAGGACCCGGTGACGATCAAGCAGATCGAGCTGGAGATCATCGACCATGCCTTCGACGAAGGCCTCGTCGAGCCGCTGCCGCCGCACGAGCTGACCGGCAAGACGGTTGCTGTCGTCGGTTCTGGCCCGGCCGGCCTGGCCGCCGCCCAGCAACTGACCCGCGCGGGACACACAGTGACCGTCTTCGAGCGTGACGATCGCATCGGTGGCCTGCTGCGCTACGGCATCCCCGAATTCAAGATGGAAAAACGCATCCTCGACCGGCGGCTGGAGCAGATGCGGGCCGAGGGTACCGAGTTCCGTGCCGGAGTCAACGTTGGCGTCGACCTCACCGGTGATCAGCTGCGCGCCGATTTCGACGCGGTGGTGTTGGCCGGTGGCGCGACCGCCTGGCGCGACCTCCCCATTCCCGGTCGAGACCTGGATGGCATCCACCAGGCGATGGAATACCTGCCGTGGGCCAATCGGGTGCAGGAAGGCGATGACGTGCTGGGGCCGGACGGGGAGCCGCCGATTTCGGCCAAGGGCAAGAAGGTCGTCATCATTGGCGGCGGCGACACCGGGGCTGACTGCCTGGGCACGGCGCACCGCCAGGGTGCAGCCAGCATCCACCAGTTCGAGATCATGCCCCGTCCCCCGGACACCCGCGCCCCGTCAACCCCATGGCCGACCTACCCGCTGATGTATCGGGTGTCGGCGGCCCACGAGGAAGGCGGCGAGCGGGTGTTCTCGGTCAACACCGAGGAGTTCGTCGGACAGCACGGGCACGTGACGGCGCTCAAGGCGCACGAAGTCACCATGCAAGACGGAAAATTCGGCAAGGTTGAAGGTTCTGAGTTCGAACTCGAGGCCGACTTGGTTTTGCTGGCGATGGGATTCGTCGGCCCGGAGCAGCCAGGCCTGCTCGCCGACCTGGGCGTCAAGCTCACCGACCGCGGAAACGTGGCTCGCAACGACGACTTCGAAACGTCGGTGCCCAGTGTGTTCGTTGCCGGTGACATGGGTCGTGGCCAGTCGTTGCTCGTTTGGGCGATTGCTGAAGGCAGGGCTGCCGCGGCGGGGGTGGACCGCTTTCTGATGGGCACCAGTGCGCTCCCGGCCCCGATCGGGCCGACAGCTGCGCCGCTTCAATAGTCACACCAGTCACAGCAGAAACATGGCGGGCATGCGCGGCGCGTCGCCTCTTGTTTGCCAGCTGCCGGGTGTCTAATGAGCGGTTGTGGGATTCGTCACATCCGGGTCCCGGTTGAGTTATCCGATCGCAGGGAGTGTCACTGTGCGTAGCAACCCAGTACCTCGGTCACGGATGGGACGAATCGCCTGGTCCTGGTTTCGCCATCCAGTAAAGAGTCATGAGTTTCCGGCCAAGCACGAGCGCCTTGCCACCGCGGACGAGCTGCTGCGCTTCGCGACATGATAGGCCCGATGGTGTCCTCGACCGTGCACCGCAGGTTTGCTCAGCTTTATCAACTTGTGATCTAGGCCGGAGGCGGAAAGCAACTCAGCACTGTGGTCGACACACCGACTTCCTCGCCGTCAAGCCCGCGGCAGTTTTGCCGCACGGATCAAGGGTCAACCGGTGTCCCGTCCCATGCCCCACGGCTGTTGTCAGGTGCGCCCAAGCTGGGCCCGGCTAGCGCCGTCCTGTTCTTGGTGAGTAATTCCCAACTGCTGGCCCAGCGTGTACCGGCGGTGCCGGCGTGGTTGCACTCTTGGTGGGTCAGCTTGTCAAGGATGTGGCTGGGGCGGCCCAAGAGCCGTCTAGTTAGTCGATAGATCGCCCCGGCAGCCGTTGCCGGCCCGCAGTGGATTCTGAGCGGCCCGCGGCGCAGTGCGGAAATGGTCGCTCGGCGGCGATACGCCCGCGGACTCCGGGGTGGTTGCATACCTGCCAATGGGGCTTAGTTTACCTGTCAATATTCTGTTTGCTTTATTCCAGCTTTGTGATCGCAGTATTATGCCTTGAATACTGCATAAACATACGGCTGAAGCCCATTCAAAGGGCGTGAGAAAACCAGCTTTCCGTTGCGCGGCGGCAGGGAAAAATCTGGCGCTAGTAGGGGGATGGCATGTGCTGTTTCGAGGGTTGTGCTGCAAAAACCCAGTTTAGCGGCACTGGTAAGCAATCGGCGCGCGGTGTTCATCGATTGCGGAAAAGCGGAGATTCATATCGATTCTGCGTGAATATCAAGATCCGAAGACGACCGAGTAATGAGCGTCGCGATGGCGGAGTTCGCGTGTCAAGTATCAAGTTGAAGTTCAGTAATAGTGTTTGCTGTGGTGCGCTCCGAGTCGGGGCGCTGATGAATGAAATGTGGGCCGCGGGACGTCAGGCATCGCCGATCTGGTCGGCAGCGATCCGTCCGGCCATGGTGGTCGGTCACAAGCTCAGGGCTGCCTGAGGCAAAACCGATGATTGACTATGGGGCGCTGCCGCCGGAGATCACCTCAGGCCGGATGTACGTGGGTGCAGGCGTAGGCCCGATGTTGGCTGCGGCGGCGGCCTGGGACGAATTGGCCATCGAGCTGCAGTGCACGGCGGCGTCGTACCGCTCAACGATCGAGACGCTCACGGTGGGGTCGTGGCTGGGATCATCCTCGGTCGCGATGGCGAGCGCGGCGGCGCCCTATGAGGCGTGGATCAGCGCCACGGGCGCTCTGGCCGAGCAGGCGGCCACCCAAGCTAAGCTCGCTGCGGGAGCCTATGAGACAGCGTTTGCGGCCACCGTGCCTCCGCCGGTGATCGCGGCCAACCGCGCCACGTTGGTGGCGTTGATCACCACCAACTTCTTCGGGCAGAACACTGCTGCAATTGCGGCTACAGAGGCCGAATATGCGCAAATGTGGGCGCAAGACGCCGCCGCGATGTACACCTACGCCAGCGCGTCAGCAACGTTCACTCAACTCACGCCCTTCACGGAGCCGCCGTCGACCACCACTTCGACAGCGGCGCTTACGCAGTCGACAGCCATCGTGGGCTCGACCGGGCAGCTGTCGCAGTTGGTGGCCGCCGTCCCGCACGCGCTGAGCAGGATGGCAACCACTGCGGCGGCGTCGCTGACAGCCGGACACGATTTCCCACCGCCGTTCCCGTTGCCGACGTTGCCGCCGTGGCTCGCCCACGACATAGCGAATTGGGACACCATCATGTCGGCGTTGACAGGGCCATATTCCCTGCTAGGTGTGTCCAACATCCCTGGTCGTCCGTTCCTGCTGTTCGGTCGGTTATATGCGTTCGCCCAGACCGGGCAGAGTTTCCAAACCCTCTTCGCGCCCGCGAAACCGATCACCGGAGCGTTGGCGCCTATCGCTGACTTGCTGACACCGCAGTTAAGCGCAGCCAATGTCGGCGCGAATCCAGTATCGGGCGTAGTCGGGCGCGCCGCCCTGGCGGGAAGTCTGTCGGTGCCACCGGCATGGACCCAGGCCGTCGCCGCTTCGCCAGCCCCGGCCGCCGTTGCGACGGCAGTACCGGTGTCTGCGCCCGCTGGCCAGGCGGGAGTGTTTGAGCAGATGGCCATGTCAAGCATCGCGGGATGTGCTTCCACGCACAGCTCGGGAACCGGCGGCGGTGCGGCGCGCCCAGCTGGCGACGCCGACACCGAGGCAGATCCTGCCGCCGCCACGATCATTGTGATCCCAGCATTCGACGACTGACACTGTGGTATGGGGTGCGTAGGTTTACGGCAAGGAAACTCGTCCGAGCGGGTCATCGTGCTCTCCGGCGCGGTCTTCGAGAGTAGTTGAACCTCGGGTCAGCGACAGCGCGGGCAAGTGCCCGACGTGCCGCCGCCGGGTGGGCGGCGAGCTGAGGCCGGGCCGAGCAGGTTGTGGACTGTCTAGCGCACCAAGCCCGGCTTTAGTCGCGCCGCCACGAGCGCAACTAAACTGGAGTGAACGATGAGCTATGCACTCGGAGTCGACACCAAACTCACGCTGCTGGCGGCCGGACTGATCTTTCTGTTGGCGCTACTGCTTGGGGTGTTCGTCGAACTCAGCGCCTGGCCGGCCTGGGTCAACACCACCGCCGCGATGGCGGTGGTGTTCTTCTTCGTGGCAGCCATTGGAAGTTACATACTGCACGGCGCCCGGCGCGATACCGAGAACCAGTTCGACCCTCCGGCGCCGGGAACCGAACTCGGAATGGTGCTGCTCATTCTCGGCGAGATAGGAGGTTTCTCAGTGGTTTTCGCCGGATTTATCGTCGGGCAGTTGAGCTAGATGGACCCAGTCTTCGCGTTGCGCCAAATCGCCTACTACAAAGACCGCAGCCGCCACGATCCCAGACGTGTCATGGCCTATCGCAACGCCGCCGACATCATCGAGAAATTAGACGACGCCACCCGGCAGCGGCACGGCCAGGCCAACAGCTGGCAGTCGCTGCCGGGCATCGGACCCAAGACCGCAACAGTCATCGACCAGGCCTGGTCCGGTCGCGAGCCCGACCTGCTCGTCGAATTGCGCTCAGCAGCAGAAGATCTCGGTGGGGGCGAGGTCCGCGCCGCGCTGCGCGGTGATCTGCACCTCCATTCGAATTGGTCGGACGGGTCGGCGCCGATCGACGAGATGATGGCCACCGCGGCAGCCCTGGGCCACGAGTATTGCGCCTTGACCGACCATTCACCGCGGCTGACAGTCGCCAACGGGTTGTCGCCGGAGCGGCTGCGTAGACAACTCGCCGTGATCGACGAACTGCGCGAGAAGCTCGCCCCCATGCGCATCCTCACCGGCATCGAGGTCGACATCCTCGAAGACGGCAGCCTCGACCAGGAGCCCGAGCTGCTGGAGCGGCTCGACATCGTGGTGGCCAGCGTGCACTCGAAGCTGTCGATGGATTCGGCCGCGATGACCCGGCGGATGATTCGCGCGGTCTCCCATGGTCACACCGATGTGCTGGGTCATTGCACGGGCCGGCTGGTCTCCGGCAACCGCGGCATCCGGCCGGAATCGACGTTCGACGCCGAGGCGGTGTTCAGCGCGTGCCGTGACCATGGCACCGCGGTAGAGATCAATTCTCGCCCCGAGCGCCGGGGG
>NZ_VTZN01000419.1 GCF_008370645.1 Mycobacterium simiae | reverse complement strand
GCCCAAACTGGCCACGATACCCTCGCGCCAAACCGGCACCCGCGACATACAATTCGCCGGCCACCCCCACCGGCACCACCCGCAGGCCGGCGTCTAGCACATACAATCGCTCGTTGCCAAATGGACCGCCGATCACCGACGCCGCACAGGTGGCGTCCGCGTTGCTGAGCTTGCGACACGTGGTATGAACGGTACCTTCGGTGGTGCCGTACATATTGATCAGCGTCGGCAGCGGTGTCCGGTCTCCGGGATACCATCCCGGTAGCCCCGACGTACGTAACGGCTCGCCGGCAAACACCACCAGCCGCAATGCGGACTCTACTGCGGTGCAACTACTTTCCCGCTCGGCCCGCATCAGTTCATAGAAGGCCGACGGCGTCTGGCTGAGCACCGTGACGCGCTCACGGATTATCAGCTCCCACAGCGCCCGCGGCGAACGCACCGTAGTCTGGGGCACCGCTACTACGCGGGCACCATGCAGCAACGCGCCCCACATCTCCCATACCGAGACATCGAACGCTGGCGAATGACACCACGCCCACACATCGCTGGCAGTGAATTGACACTCTTGCTTCAGCCCTGCGAATAGTGCCACCACGTTGCGGTGGGTAACGGCAACGGCTTTGGGTTTCCCGGTGGATCCGGAGGTGTACATGACGTAAGCCAGATTCTCCTGACCCGGCCGTTCGACCGGCTGATCGGGAGTCGCGGCGGCGCCGAGCTGATCGAGGACCAACCGGGGGATGGTGGACTCCGGCAGTCCGGACGCGGTGGCGGAGTCGGTGATCAGCAGCCGGGGGGCGGCGTCGGTGAGCATAAAGCTGGTGCGTTGGCTGGAATGGTTCGCATCGATGGGCAAGTACGCCGCCCCGGTCTGGCTGATCGCCAGCAACGCGGTCGCCAAGTCGGCGCCACGAGGCAGCGCCACGGCGACGATCGTCTCCTGCTGTACCCCAGCTGCTTTGAGCCGCGCC
>NZ_VTZN01000418.1 GCF_008370645.1 Mycobacterium simiae | reverse complement strand
GCTAGAAGGCACTTCGTCGAAGCCCGGGGTAGCGACCGTGCCGTGCGCGTACGTGCCGAAAAGCGCTCTTCTCCGGCGGACCACTACGGGTTGCCCTGCCCAGGGTTGCCTGGGCTGCCCTCGCTGCCCTTCGAGCCGGCGTCCCCGGGGCTGCCCGCAGTTTGACCGGCGTCCGCGTCTCCTGCTTTCCCGCCGCCGCCGGCCCCGCCGCCGGTTCCGCCTGCCCCACCGGCCCCGATCTGACCAAATAGGGGGGCGTCGCCGCCGTTACCGCCGTTGCCGCCTTTGCCGCCGTTGCCGCCGTCGCCGCCGTCACCGCTCGTAGTAGCTGGCAACGTGGCACGGCCGCCCTGGCCGCCGGTGCCACCCGAACCGCCGATCCCACCGCCACCACCGGTGCCGCCGCTGAGGGCGCCCGTCCCGCCAACGCCGCCGTGGCCGCCAAGGCCGCCAGCACCACCGGTGCCGCCGGCCCCGCCACCGTTGGGGCCGCCAAGGCCACCGACGCCGCCGACGCCGCCGTTGCCGCCCGCCCCGCCGGCGGCGCCCTCGGTGTTCAAATCGTTTCCAGCGCCGCCGTTGCCGCCGGTCCCGGCGGCCCCGCCGTTGCCGCCGCGGCCGCCATTGGCCCCGCCGGCGCCGCCGGCTCCGCCATCGCCACCAGCGAACCCCGAGGTTGCGGGGTTGAAGCTGCCGATGTTCGCATCTTGACCGTTGCCGCCGGTCCCGCCGGTGCCGCCGGTCCCGCCAGCTCCCCCGATACCTGTAGCGCCGGCATTTCCGCCGAGGCCCGTCCCGGCAAGCCCGCCCTTCCCCGGGTCGCCACCGTTGCCGCCGTTGCCGCCGTCGCCGCCGTCAGTATTTGTGCCCGAGCCGCCGTTACCGCCGGTGCCGCCGGCCCCGCCGGTTCCCCCCTTGCCGCCGTCGCCGGCGGTCTGATTCCCGGTGATGGTGCTGCCGCCTTTTCCGCCGGCCCCGCCGG
>NZ_VTZN01000417.1 GCF_008370645.1 Mycobacterium simiae | reverse complement strand
GCGTCAACGGCAATGCTGGCACGACCACGATCGCAGCCGGCAGCATGTAATGCGGCAGATGGGTGGTCAAGTGGTCTTGCGTCGCACTCGGATCCGCGTTTCCGGTGAGGTAGGCCACCAGGCGTCTGTCGCCGGGGCGGTCTTCGCGGACGATCACCACGGCGTGCTCGACGCCGTCGAGTTCGGTTAGCGCTGCGGCAATTTCGGCCGGTTCGATACGGTAGCCGCGGATCTTGACCTGCTCGTCGGCGCGCCCGACGTACTGCAGTTGGCCGTCAGCGCCCCAGCGCACCAGATCCCCGCTGCGATACATACGTATCCCAGGGGCGCCGGTCTCCCCGAACGGGCAGGCGACAAAGCGTGCCGCGGTCAACCCCGCGCGGCGCACATACCCACAGCCCACCCCGGCGCCGGCCACATACAACTCACCCACGACACCGGCCGGCACCGGCCGCAACCACCGATCCAGCACGAAAAACGCAGCACCCGCCAGGGGTGCCCCGATCGGGCTCACGCCGCTGTGGGTGTCGCGTTCGACGATCTGGCGAAACGAGGCATGCACGGTGGTCTCGGTGATGCCGTACATGTTGATCAGCCGCGGCGTCTGCGGATGATTGCCCAGCCATGTCCGGATACGTTGCGGCTCAAGGGCTTCGCCTCCGAACACCACCGCATCGAGCTGCAATTGGCTGCCCAGCTCGGGGTGTGCGGCCTCGGCGGCCTGCAGCGCGTAAAACGCTGAGGGGGTTTGGCTTAACACGTTGACCCGCTCAGCGACCAGCAAGGCTAGCAGGTCGGCCGGACTGCGGGTCAGCCGCTCGGGTACCACCACCAGCCGCCCGCCGTGCACCAGCGCGCCCCACATCTCCCACACCGAGACGTCGAAGGCATAGGAATGCCACAGTGTCCAGACCTGTCCGGGTGCGTAGGCGAGGTTCGTCGCCATCGAGGCCAGCAGTTGGGTGATGTTGTGGTGGGTGATCGCTACGC
>NZ_VTZN01000416.1 GCF_008370645.1 Mycobacterium simiae | reverse complement strand
CCGACAACACCTTCGCGGTCTCCTCGATCAAGATCTTCGGCCACCCACCCCACTGAGAGGCCCCATGCTCACCAACACCTGGCGCACCCGGCTGGACCGCGGCGCCACCGGGCTGCGCCGCGGCGCGCTCGCACTCGGCCTGGGCTCCTGCAGCGTCGTGGCGATCGCCACCCTGTGGGGCTGGATCACCGACGACCCGATCGACATCGCCGGACCCGCCCGCAGCGCCGTCAACCGCACCGCCCTCATCGGCTCCTACGCCCAGGACTGCGTGACCCGCTGGCTCACCGCCACCCAGGCCCGCCAGCAGGCCCTGCGCGACTGCTGGTCGCTGCCCGACCCGATCCGGCTGCCCACCACCCCCGCCGTCGTCGTCAGCACCGCGGCCGTCTCGGCGGTCACCCTGGTCAGCGACACCGGCGCCGCCCAGCACTGGAGCGCCGTCGTCGCGGTCGGCGAGCGGCCCTTCGACGCCGCCACCGTCCACACCGCCTACTACCGGCTGCCCGTGCTCTACAGCGACTACGGGGTGCGCGCCAGCGCCCTGCCGGCCCGAGTCGACGGCCCCGGCGCCGGCGCCGACGCCCCGCTGGGCTACCCCAGCGCGCTGGCCGACACCTGCCCGGTGTTCGCCGCGGTCGCCGGGTTCCTCACCAGCTTCCTCACCGGCGCCGGCGGACTGGAACGCTGGGTCACCACCGACTCCGGGCTGGCGCCCGCCGCCGACTACCGCTCCGCCCGACTTACCCGCCTGGCCGCCGAACGCGCCGCCGGCGACGACGTGCCCCCCGAGGGCGCCACCCTGCACGTGCTGGCCACCGTCAGCGCCGTCACCAGCCAATTCGCCCCGCTGCAGCTGGACTACCCCATCGTGCTGACCGTCACCGCCGGCCGGGCGGGGGTGAGTGGGTTACATGCCGAATTGGCCGGTGGTGATGCCGGTGCGGTCGACGGTGCGTTTGGCCGAGACGTAGATGGCGTAGCCGGAGCCGACCACGACGGC
>NZ_VTZN01000415.1 GCF_008370645.1 Mycobacterium simiae | reverse complement strand
TGCCGATCCCAGCCAGCTGGCACCCGGCCAGGTCGCCCAATTCAGGACGCGTGAACCGGTGATGTACATGGGCAATGGCAAGATCTGGCTGGACGGGCAGCTGCAGCCGCAGAGCGTGTTGCCCGCCGCCGACTTCCTGGGCTGGCTGGATCCCACCGGCCCCGCCGGCGGCGCGCCCGCCCCGGGGCCGCGGGTGCCGGCCGCGGCCGGGGCCTAGACCCCGATGACGTTCGACGCGGCCGCGGACAGCGGCGAGCACGACGAGTCCGAGCCGGTGGTGGAGTGCTCGGCCGACGGGGCGCTGATGATCGCGGTGGACTGGTCGGGGGAGCGGGTGCGGGTCCAGCTCGAGCCGGCGGCCACCCGCTCGTGGACAGCCGACACCCTGGCGGATCGGATCGTGCGGCTGCACCGGCTGGCGCTGATGCGGGCCCGCGCCGAGAAACGGATCCAGGTCAACGAACAGAGCGGGGCGCAGCTGCCGACGTCGCCGGGCTGGCCGAGTCGCGCCGAGGTCGACGAATACCGGCGGACCATCGACTTTTAGCGGGCCGTGACTGATGCGTAGCGGTCCGGGCCGTTGTTAGGATCTGCGCAAAAGACCAGTTCAGCAGGTGAGAGGGAGGGTCGCGGTGACCGAAGGCGTGGCGCTGGACGTCGACGAGTGGCACGAGCACGCCCGGTGGTGGGACACCGAAGGGCCCCGGGTGCGCGAGCAGCTCGGGGTGGATTCCGACACGCTGGCGCGGGCGGGGTCGATGTTCGGCAAGATCGGCTCGTCGACGGTGGGCGCGGCGCTGCAGGAGGTGCTGCAGGCGCGGGCGGAGGCCGGGCGGTCGCTGGGCCAGTACTGCCAGGACGTGGCCGGCCACATCCGCTCCAGCCTGGATTCCTACGCCCAGACCGAGGCGGGCAATCAGCGGACGCTGAGCACCTAGCGGGGCGCGGCGGTGGCGGAGTCCCTGCGCGTCGATCCGGCCGCCCTGAGGGCGGCCGGATCGCTTGCCGATGCCGCCTGCAGCGGT
>NZ_VTZN01000414.1 GCF_008370645.1 Mycobacterium simiae | reverse complement strand
ACTGGGGCATCGGCAACTCCGGCAACAGTTACAACACCGGCATCGGCAACTCGGGTGACGCCAACACGGGCCTGTTCAACTCCGGCATCGCCAACACCGGCATCGCCAACGCAGGCAACTACAACACCGGCAGCTACAACCCGGGCAACAGCAACACCGGCGGCTTCAACATAGGCCAGTACAACACCGGCTACCTGAACAGCGGCAACTACAACACTGGCTTGGCAAATTCCGGCAACGTCAACACCGGAGTTCTCATCACCGGAAACTTCAACAACGGATTCTTGTGGCGCGGCGATAACCAGGGCCTGCTTTTCGGCAGCCCGGGCTTCGGTAACTCGACAACGGTCCCGTCGTCCGGCTTTTTCAACAGCGGTGCGGGTAGTGCTTCGGGTTTCTTGAACGTCGGCGCAAACAATTCTGGCTTCTTCAACTCTTCGTTGGGCAGCATCGGCAACTCGGGGTTTGCCAACACCGGCGTGCTGGAATCGGGCCTGTTGAACTCGGGTAACACCATATCCGGATTGCTCAACACGAGCCTGGTGGCTATCACAACACCGGCGTTTATCTCTGGCGTGCTCAATAGCGGAAATAATTTGGCTGGTTTCTTCCGGGGCCCCATCTCAATTAACATCGGCTTCGCCAACCAAGGCGCCGGTAATATTCTCGCCAACGCAAATATCGGCGACCGTAACTTCCTGGGCAGCGGAAACATCGGCGACCTAAACATTCTCGGCAGCGCAAACCTCGGCAGCTACAACATCCTTGGCAGCGCAAACGTGGGCAGCCAGAACCTCGGCAGCGCAAACATCGGCAATCTGAACCTCGGTAGCGCCAATATCGGCGCCTATAATTTTGGTTCCGCTAACATCGGCAATTACAATGCCGGTGTCGGAAATCTCGGGCTCTACAATATTGGCCGGGCAAATCTCGGTAACTACAACATCGGCTTCGCCAACGCAGGCAACTTCAATCAAGGGTTAGCCAACGCCGGCAGTGACAACATCGGCTTCGGCAACACCGGCAACA
>NZ_VTZN01000413.1 GCF_008370645.1 Mycobacterium simiae | reverse complement strand
GCTGACCGGCGCTGCGCTCATCGACGACAACGCCGACGACCAGGCCGACCGGGGAGATTTGGTCGAGGCCCGTGCCGACGCCGAGGCGCTCGCCGAGGGCGGTGGGGTGCCGGCCTACGCGGCCGACGAGAACGACGCCGACACCGAAGACGACGACGCCCAGGACCGCGCACCCAAGCAGGGCATGATGATCCCGGCCTCAATGGGTTTGCGGTTCCAGGTGCCGCCCGCGCTGGCGTCGTTCACCGTCACCGCGTCATGGGGAACCTACGAGACCGTCGAGAGCGGGGAGGTGACCAAGGCCGGGCGTGCGATCCGGCACTATCAGCGAACCCCGGTCGAGGAAGCCCGCACCATCACGCTGGCCGGCCTCGCCCCCGGCCGCACCGCGACCATCCCGCTGCGGGACTCCATCTGCTTGCGCGTGGACCGCTACAACGACCAGGCGTCCGGGCGAGTCCTCATCGAGATCGCGCTGTGCAACGACCGCGCCACACCGATGCCAATCCCGATCGGGCTGTGGATGTTTCAGACCAAGTTGTATGTCGACGCCGGCGGCGCCGAGGTGTTCCTGCCAGTCTGCGACGTGCTGGAACAAGACCTCGCCGAGTACCACGAGGAGGTGCGCCGGCTGAACCTGCAGTACCGCAACCGGTTGGAGTATGCGATCGGGCGGACCTGCTCGGTGGACTGGTCGGTGAAGAACGGCTCGCGGCGCGCGTCGGCGGTGTGGACCACATGGCTGCCGGTCGCCGAGACACCGCAGACCCGGGCCGGGTCGGTGGAGAACGCACTGTTGTCCATGGACAAGCTGGCGCGCGTCACCCCTGAGGAGTTACGCCGCGGATTGGTGCCGCTCGTCGCGGGATACCGAAGCTGGCTACAGGGTCAGGCGGCCGCCGCGGCCGAGCTGCCCGAGCACCTGCGCCCGACCGCCGACGAGGTGTTATCCAAAGCGCGCCAGGCCCACAAGCGATTACAAGCGGGGCTGGATCATGTTGCGGCCGACGCGGAAGCGCTGCGCTGCTT
>NZ_VTZN01000412.1 GCF_008370645.1 Mycobacterium simiae | reverse complement strand
TCACTGCGCCGCTCCAGCAGCCACACCAGCAGGGCCTTCTGGGCGTGCAGGCGGTTTTCGGCCTCGTCCCAGACTGCGCTGGCCGCACCGTCCATCACCTCGTCAGTGATCTCGTCACCACGGTGAGCCGGAAGGCAATGCAGCACAATCGCTTCCGAATCCGCCAGGCCCAAAAGGCGCTCGTTGACCTGAAACGGCCGGAACGGCTCGACGCGATCCAGCCCGTCGTCCTCCTGGCCCATCGAGATCCAGGTATCGGTCACCAGGACATCGGCCCCAACAACAGCGGCGTCGGCGTTGTCGGTCACCGTCACCGAGGCGCCGGTCGCCTGGGCGCGCTGCTCGCCCGCGGCCAGCACCGCCGGGTCAGGCAGGAAGCCCGCGGGTGAGGCGATAGTGACGTGAATGCCCGCGGTGACGCCGCCCAGCAGCAACGAGTGGGCCATATTGTTGGCGCCATCGCCGAGATAGCACAGCCGCAGGCCGCTGAGCCGCCCTTTGCGCTCGGCGATGGTCTGCAGATCGGCGAGCACCTGGCAGGGGTGAAATTCGTCGGAGAGCGCATTGATCACGGGCACGGCGGCAGTCGAGGCCATGGCCTCGAGGCGGTCTTGGCCGAAAGTCCGCCAGACGATGGCATCGACGAAGCGAGACAACACTTTTGCGGTGTCCTGCAGAGTTTCGTCACGCCCCAACTGGGTGCTGCGGCCGTCGACGACGACGGCGTGGCCGCCAAGCTGCGCGACACCCATTTCGAAGGAGAACCGGGTACGGGTGGAGTTCTTGTCGAAGATGACCGCGACCCCGCGCGGCCCGTCAAGCGGGCGGCGGCTGAACGGGTCCTTCTTGAGCTCGGCGGCAAGCTGAAGGACCTCAGCCTGTTCTTGCGGGGAGAGGTCGTCGTCGCGCAGAAAATGTCTGGTCATGTCTGTGCTCCGGCGGTATCGAGGATTCCCGGTAGCGCAGCGACGAAGCCGCCGAGCTGATCTTCGGTGATGATCAGCGGTGGCGCCAGCCGGATGACGTTGGGCGCGGCCGCG
>NZ_VTZN01000411.1 GCF_008370645.1 Mycobacterium simiae | reverse complement strand
CGGCGGTGGCGATCATCCACACCACATACGGGGCGGCCGCCAGCGCCATCGACACCGAGGACGGGCCCAGCCACGACCCGGCGGCCAGCTCGGAGACGACCGCGCCGAACGCCGCGCCGGCCGAGCCCAGCTCGGTGGCCAGCGCTTGCCAGGCCCCGGCCGAGGCGAGCAGTGACGCCGAGCCCGGACCGGCATACATCCGGCCCGAATTGATCTCCGGCGGCACCTCGTAGTCGGCCATCTGCCCCGCTGCGACCTAGGCCATGGCGGCCGCGTTGAGCGCCTCAGCGGCGGCGTAGCCGGCGGCGCTGGCGCCCAGCGTGGCCACGAACATCTCGTGGATCACCGCGCCGATGGCCTGGGTGACCTGATACACCCCGGCATGGGTGCCGAACGCGGCGGCCAGCAGCGCCGAGGCCGGCTCGGCCGCAGGCGGCAACACGCCCATCGTCAGCGGGGCGCCGGCGGCGTTTCCCGCGGTCACCGCCGACCCGATCGCGGCCAGGCCCGAGGCCGCCGTCTCCATGGACGTGGGCAACGCCGTTACGAACACCGCAACCTCCCGATACATGAACGCATCCGAAACGTGATTGAATTGAAAACTGGGACCCTGACGCAGTGTAACGGCCCGCGCGGCGCCCGGCATGTCGATGCACCGGTCATCGGGGCTCGACCCGCGGTAGGGCCGGGTCGGCGACCTGCACGTAGACGCCGGATTCGGTGGTGTTGAGCAGGAACCCGCGCCCGGGCGGCATCGGGTGGCCCTTCCACTTGCCCCGGATGAATCCCTCGTCGGGGTCGGAATCCATCACCAGCAGCGGCGCCTGGGCCTGGCGCAGCATCCGCAGCACCGGATCGGCGCCCACCGACGAGGAGAACCCGCCGAACGGCCGGGTGTAGACGAGGTGCAGGCCCACGTCGGCGCCGCACTCCACGAACGGCGCGATCGGCTCCAGCGGGGAGTCGAAGCCCGCCAGCAGCCGCTGGGCGTCGTCGATCACCACGAAGATCTCCGGGCCGCTCCAGCCCGCCCGCGCCTGCTGATCCA
>NZ_VTZN01000410.1 GCF_008370645.1 Mycobacterium simiae | reverse complement strand
ATTCGATATGCCAGCCGTCGGCGGCCAAACGCAACCGTTGCCCGGTCTGATCGAGTACGCCACCGACTTATTCGACCGCGCCACCGTCGAGGCATTCGCGACCTACTATCTGCACATCCTGGACGTGCTGACCGCCGACGCCGGCCGGCCCATCGATTCGATCGAGATCACCACGGCCACCCAACGCCATCAGTTACTGGCCGCGCACACCAGCACCGAGGTCCCCGACGCCACCATCCCGGAGTTGTTTGCCGCCCAGGTGGCGTGCACTCCGAATGCGGCCGCGCTACAAGACAACTGGCACCGGCTGACCTATGCCGAGCTGAACGCTCGGGTGCAGCAGCTGGCCGCTCGGCTGCGCCGCCACGGAGCTCAGCCGGAAACCGTCGTTGCCGTTGCGCTGCCCCGCGGGATCGAGCTGATCACCACGCTGCTGGCCATCAGCCACACCGGGGCGGCGTGCCTCGCCATCGATCCCAACTATCCCAGCCGGCGCAACGCCTACTTGCTCGCCGACGCTGGCCCACGGCTGCTCGTCACGGACACGGCGACCGCGCCCAGCCTGCCCGACACCATGATCCCGCGCCTCGTGCTGGATCAGCCGGGTGCCGACGGCGCCCCGGGCCAGGTCGAGATGCGACCACATCCAGAGGATCTGGCCTACATCATCTACACCTCCGGATCCACCGGCACCCCCAAAGCCGTTGCGGTCACGCACCGCAACGTGGTCCAGCTGGCCGCGGATAAGCGGTGGGGCGACGCCCACGAACGTGTCGTGCTGCACTCGTCCATCGCGTTTGACGCCTCCACCTATGAAGTGTGGATTCCGTTGCTTCGCGGTGGCTGTCTCGTCATCGACACCAGCACGAGTCGCGACGTCAGCGAGCTGGCCCGGCTCGTCGCCGCGCACCGGGTCACCGGGCTATGCCTCACCCCGGCACTGCTCGACCAGGTCGCTGAGGAATCCCTTGCCAACTTGGCCTCACTTCGCCAGCTCTGTGTGGGTGGCGATGTGTTGTCGCCTGCGACGGTGGGCAGGCTGCGGGCCGCCCATCCCGGGCTGG
>NZ_VTZN01000041.1 GCF_008370645.1 Mycobacterium simiae | reverse complement strand
GCGTAGTCTGACAGGCATCCCACGCAGATTTGGTACACCCGTTTGAAAACATCTTCCGCGGACAGCGGTGTCTCTACGATCACGAGTGTGTCAGCCGACGGTAGCCGTAGGCGATCCCGGCTCGCCGTCTCCTTGGTTGTCGCCGCCTGGATCTTGGCCGCGGTGATGGCACCTGTGATCCTCGCGCTGGCGCACATGAAAGCCAGCGATACCGGCTCCGGGCTCCTGCCTCAGGATGCCACGACGTCTGCGCGCAACAGCCGGATCGCCGAAGCGTTCCCGGGCGCTGACACCAACGCCATCGCCTATCTCGTGTTGGAAAGCCGCGACGAACTGGGTCCTGCGGACCAGCAACACATCGACGCTGCCGTCAGCGCGCTTCGCGCCGACACCGACCACGTGGGATCCGTCCTCGACTGGTGGTCAGACCCGCTGACCGCCGCGCTGGGAACCAGCCCCGACGGCCGATCCGCTATCGCCATGGTGTGGCTGCACGGCGAGGTAGGGACCCCCCAAGCGCGAGAATCGCTCGCTGCTGTCCGATCGGTGGTCCGAAAGCTTCCACCGAGTGCGGGGCTGCACGCCCGGATATTCGCGCCCGAGACCACCAGTCGCGTGCCCTTCGACATGGCCGCGTGGCAGGGCGCAGTGATTGTGATCGGTGCGCTGGTGATCGCCGGCTTGCGGCTCATGCGGGCGCGGCTGGGCGCGATTTCGGTGGG
Organism: Mycobacterium simiae; assembly: GCF_008370645.1. GTDB lineage: Bacteria > Actinomycetota > Actinomycetes > Mycobacteriales > Mycobacteriaceae > Mycobacterium > Mycobacterium simiae_A. The sequence goes on along the minus strand of NZ_VTZN01000041.1, from coordinate 32,177 downwards.
CATGGCGCTGGTGACCGTCGGGCTGTCGCGTACGGTGGCGTGGCCGCTCGTCACGTTGACGACGGTAAGCCGCGGCGGGTACTTGCCGGTGTTCTCGGAGACCCTGGCCTCCGTCCTCACAATCGGAATAATCACCGCATCCACCATGCTGGTCGGGCGGCTCGGACACGAGCCGAGCACTTCGGCTACGCAGCCGCGCCCATACCGCGACATGCTGCCCGCACTGGCGCTGCCCGGAGCATGCGTCGTGGTGATCACCGGCCCACTCCTATTGGCCCAGACTCCGGCTCTACACAGCGTCGGCGCTGCGGCGCTGAGCGCGGTAGTAGCACTTACTGCCTCATTGACGCTGGTGCCTGCCTTAATCGGTCTGACGCCGCCAGCCGAAAGCTCGGTCGAGGCCGCTTCGAGGCAGTCATCGCTGCGAACCAGCGCTGCCAGCTGGGCACGGCGTTTACCGAAACCCAGCTTCGTCAATCCGGTTGTCGCCACTGCCCTAGTGCTGGCGATCTGCGCGCTGCCGGTACTTGGGGCCCGCTCTAGCATCACCAGTGCAGCCAACCCAGCTGGGACAAGCAGCACACGATTCCTTCCCGGGAATCCGCTGCCCGACGTGGTGGTCATTACTGCAGACCGCGACCTTCGCGACCCGGCCGCACTCATCGCCATCGACCAGGTCAGCCATCGGCTGATGGAGATTCCCGCTGTACGCAAGGTGGAATCGGCGGCATGGCCGGCCGGAATCCCATGGCCTGACGCCTCGCTCACCTCAGACGCGGGTGCGCTTGCCGATCAGCTGAATCGCAGTGCGGGGTCGTTCCTGCCGCAAATCAACGCGATCAAGTCGCTAGCATCCGCGGTCGATCAGGTCAGCGGGGCCGTCGACCAGCTGGAAAGCACCGTGAACGTCGGACTCGCCGGGGCAAACCAACTCCAGCAGAACATCAACTCCGTGCTCTCCATCACGCAAAACCTCAAAGGCAGAACCGCCGATGTATCCAAGTACCTGGACCCGTTCCGCGCCTGGATCAGCGGCATGGCGTTGTGTCCCGACGAGGTGTTGTGCTCGGCTGCACGCAAGGTCGTCGAACCCCTCGACTCTGTGGTCACCAATGTGGCCACACTGAGTAATAGCGCCGATCGCATCGGGGCGATCTCGACTAAGACACTGGGCGCCTTCTCCTCCACACCGCACCTGGTGGCGCAGATGCGGTCCACGCTGGGGCAGCTGCGCTCCTTCGTCCCGAAACTGGAGGCGACCATCCAGGAGGTCATGCCACAACTCGTGCAAGTGTCGGCGTTCCTCAAAGGTCTCAGCACCGATTTCGCTGACACCGGCGAGGGCGGCTTCCACCTATCCCGGAAGGAACTGGCGTCTCCGTCCTACCAGCACGTACGTCAGACGATGTTCTCGGCCGACGGAAGGGCCACCCGTCTGTTGGTCTTTTCCGAGGGAAACCACCTGGGCTTGGACGCGTCGGATCGCGTGCAACAGCTCGAAATCGCCGCTGGCAAGGCGATGAAATACGGAAGCCTGGTCGACAGCCAGATCATGGTGAGCGGCGCCGCGCAAGTAGCTGCGGCAATCCGCGGTGCCCTCTGGCACGACGTCGTACTGCTGACCCTCACGATGCTTGCGGTGGTTACCCTGGTCGGCATGTGGCGCGGCGCCGTCAGTGGTGTGGTGCTCGGCTTGGGGATGCTGGCCTCGTATTTCCCGGCGCTGGGGATCTCGATTGTGCTATGGCAGCACCTCATGGCTCGCGAGCTCGCTGCTGCGGTGCCGCTGGTGTCGTTCGCCATCCTTGCGGCGTTCGGGATCCCGTATCTGATCGCCACTCTTCTTGTGGCCGACAGCGCCACGGGCGCGTCGGCGAGCTCGGTGTCGGCTCGGCGCGCGGTTGCGCCGCTCCCCATGCTCGGTGCCCTACTTGGGGCCGGCCTGCTGGTGGTCTCGGCAGGTTCCTTTAGCGCTGTCAGCCAGCTCGGTGCCGTGCTGGTGATCGGGCTGGGCACGCTGACCGCAGTAGCACATTTGTGCATTCCGGCCGCGGTGCGCAGTCGTTCCCGGGCTCAGCAAACGACCAGCGCCGAGGTGCCCGCCACGGATCGTTGAAATGGGTGGGACCCACCCATCCGACGCAGCTAGTCGACGTTCACGGGTTGGTTCCACTTTGAGAGCGTGACCTGGACCGTCCCAGAACCAAGGTCTACCGTTGCCCGGACTAAGCGGTGGGAACCGTCGGAGGCAACCCACACGGTTGCCGGTCGCGAACTTCGGGCGCCCGGGTCCAAGAGCTTGACGGTGTCCGTCGGCAGGGTTCCGGTGATCTTGGTGGTGGGAACGCCGTCGATCACCTCCGAGCCTTGCGCCTGCAGATTGCTGATGCCCGACAGTATCGTGGTCACACCATTGGTGGGGTCCAGCACCCGCGAGGCCGACAAGTCGGAGACGGAGCCGAGATTGGTCCAGTCGTCGAACAGCTTCACGGAGATGTTGTCGTCCTTGGTCCGGAACGGGACACCCGACTGGTCGTTATACGTGCATACGCCCTTTGCGGCGATCGGATTGGCCCGGACATCGACGTCGGCGCTGGTGATACCGAGCATGCTGTCGATTTTTCCGGTTGTTCGCACCGCCAGGTGCACGCTCGTCAATGCCTTCGTCGCGTCCAGCGACTGCTTGAGCTCGGCTACCAGCGCCGGGTCAGCCGTCGTAGTGACCGAACTCTGCGGAGCGGACTCGGGTTTGTCAGACGAGCATCCGGATAGCCCTAGCACCAGACCAGCGCTCAGCGTTAGCAGAACGGCGGACGTCGCCGCCGAAGACCGATAGTTCATTGCGCATCCTTTCGATGGCGTTTTCTTCCGCCGCCCACTGGGACGACGGCAACGACGTTCTCCGGCCGGGTAGCCGGCATTCGTCCTGTCGAGGCTCTTCTCTCTTGGGTCGTCGATCACTTTGGACAACCACCGAATCGGCGTGTGCAAAAAAATCGGGGTCGTCCGGGCGCAGATCTGACCAACCCCCGAGTCCGGAGCAGTTTTCGGTTGTCGCTGGGAAACAACCCCGGCGAGGACCGAACTATGCATGCACCGACACTTTTTCCTCATCGCGCTCGGCTAGTCTCGGGTTTGCGCCATTGGATTCGGGGCTTTGGGTGATTTGCTCGGCGATGTGGTCGGCGACTGCGGCGGGGGTGGGATGGTCCAAGATCACGGTGGGTGGCAGGGTCAGCCCGGTGGCGTTCTTCAGCCGGTTGCGTAGTTCCACGGCGGTGAGCGAGTCAAAGCCGAGATCTTGGAACGCCGCGTCGGAGTCGATGTCCTCCGGCGAAGGCCGGCCCAGCACCGCCGCAGCCTGCGTGCGCACTATTCCCACCAGCAGTTCGTGCTGTGCGTCGGCATCCAGCCCGTGGAGGCGTTGCGCCAGAGCCGATTTCGACTGGGTGACATCAGTGGTGTCGTCGATCTGGCGTCGCCGTGGTCGGCGCACCAGCCCGCTGAACAACGCCGGCAACGCGCCGCCCTGGGACCGGGTACCTAGTGCGGCCCGGTCCAGGCGGGTGGCAACCATCAGGGGGCTGTCGATCGTCAGCGCCGCGTCAAATAGCTCCAGCGCCTGCTCGGGGCTCATTGCCGCTAACCCGCTACGGCTCATCCTGGCCAGATCTCGGTCGCTCAAATGAGCGGTGATGGCGCTGGTCTGCTCCCACAAGCCCCAGGCCAGCGATACTCCGGCCAACCCCGCGGCCTGACGGTGAGCGACCAACCCGTCAAGAAACGCGTTGGCCGCCGAGTAATTGCCTTGCCCCGGTGAGCCCACCGTGGCTGCGATCGAGGAGCACAGCGCAAACATCGACAGATCCAGCTCACGGGTGGCCTCGTGCAGGTTCCAGGCCGCGTCGACCTTGGCCCGCAACACCGGGTCGATCCGATCTGGTGTCAACGAGGTGATCGCCGCGTCATCGATCACCCCGGCGGCGTGGATCACGCCGCGCAGTGGCGGCCACTCCCCCGCCAACTGGGCCAACAGGCCTGTCACCGCGTCGCGATCGGCCACATCACAGGCCGCCACCTGCACCCGTGCGCCCGCCTCGGCTAATTCGGCCGCCAACTCAGCTGCCCCTTCGGCGCGATCACCCCGCCGGCTGGCCAGCACCAGATGGCGCACGCGAAAGGCGCTGACCAGATGGCGGGCCAGCACGCCACCGACCATTCCGGTGGCACCGGTGATCAGGACGGTGCCGTCAGCAAGGCTGTCGGGTAATGCCGATGGCATGGTCAAGACCACTTTGCCAATATGGCGGGCCTGGCTCATAAACCGGAACGCCGCCGGCGCGCAGCGCACATCCCAAGTCGTGACCGGAAGCCGCTGCAGCACATTCGCGTCGAACAGCTCCCTAACCTCGCCCAGCATCGCCTGCATCCGCACCGGGCCGGCTTCTGACAGGTCGAAGGCCCGATACCACACACCGGGATAGTTGGAAGCGATCTTCTGGGCATCGCGGATATCGGTTTTGCCCATCTCCAGAAAACGCCCACCGCGGACTAGCAAACGCAGTGATGCATCCACGAACTCGCCGGCCAGCGAGTCGAGCACCACATCAACCCCGCGCCCCTCAGTGACCGCGAGGAACTTGTCCTCAAACTCCAGCGTGCGGGAGTCGCCGATGTGGTCGTCGTCAAACCCCATGGCGCGCAGCGTGTCCCATTTACCGCGGCTGGCGGTGACGAACACTTCCACACCCCAGTGACGCGCCAGCTGCACCGCCGCCATGCCCACTCCGCCGGTTCCGGCGTGAATGAGCACCGATTCCCCGGCCTTGATCTCGGCCAAGTCCGCCAATCCGAATAAGGCTGTCAAGAACACCACCGGCACGGCGGCGGCCTCGGCAAACGACCAGCCCTGCGGCATCAGGGCAATCAGCTGCTGGTCCACTACCGCCAGCGGACCGGCCCCGCCCAAAAATCCCATCACCGGGTCACCGACGGCCACACCGGCCACCTCGGGACCGGTCTCGATCACCACCCCGGCGCCTTCTGCACCTAGGGGTGGGGCCTGGCCGGGATACATCCCCAGCGCGGCCACCACGTCCCGAAAATTGACCCCAACGGCCGATACCGCTACCCGCACCTGTCCCGCCTGCAGCGGTGCCTGCGCCTCCGGGCACGGTTGGATCACCAGATCCTCCAACGTCCCGCCGCCTCCGGCAGCCAACCGCCACGCCGAGTCCGCTGCGGGCAGCCCCAGCAGCGGCGCTGCCGGCGCCAAGCGGGCGTTGTGCACAACACCGCCGCGCACCAGCAGTTGGGATTCCCCGACTGCGGCCAGCGGAGCCACATTCACCCACTGACCCACCGGTGTATCGGCGTCGACTAATACGATCCGGTCAGGTTGTTCGGCCTGCGCCGATCGCACCATGCCCCATACCGCCGCGGCGGCCAGATCGCTGACATCTTCACCGGCCAAGCCCACGGCCCCGTGGGTCAACACCAGCAAGGTGCCCGCGCGATCTCTGCTCAGCCAGGACTGCAACACCTGCAGCGCGGCGTGGGTGGCCGCATAGACCGAGCCCACCACATCCGCTGCCGCAGAGCGGAATTCCCAGACCACCACGGCTGCGTCACCAGCCGACCCGCCATTGCCGTTGGCAGCCGCCGCCGCACCATCGCCGACGCAGAAGTCCTCCCAGGACAACACCGCAGCCTGATCGGATTGGTCTATGCCGTCGTGACTCAACGGCATTGGTGACCACACAACTTCCAGCGGTCCCTGGTCGGATCCACGTCCGGCCGCGTTCACCGCAGCATGCAGCTGCTCGGCGGTCATCGCGCGGGTCACCAGGGCGCCGACCGTCAGCACCGGCAACCCGGTGGCGTCTGCGATCTCTACCGAGATCGCATCGGCGCCCGCGGAGGCCAGACGCGCCCGAACCCGCCCGGCGCCGCCAGCATGCAGCGACACTCCCCGCCAGCAGAACGGCAACATCGTCTCGCTGGTCTCGATAGCCAGCCCCAGGGCATGCAGCACCGCGTCCAGCACGGCCGGGTGCATCCCCATTCCGTCGACCGCCACCCCGGCCTCGACGGGAGCGACCACTTCAGCAAAGAGCTCCGACTCACGCCGCCAGACCGACACCAGCCCCTGAAATGCCTTGCCGTAGGCATAGCCACGCGCGGCCAAGCGCTCATAGCCATCGGAAATATCAACGCTCTGCGCGCCCTCCGGCGGCCACACCGACAAATCCGCCGACGCCTGCGCGGCGCTGTGCCCCAGTGTGCCCATGGCATGTAGCAACCATTCCTGCGCGTGATCACCCCGGGAGTACACCGACACGGCCTGGCTCCCCGCCTCGTCGGCGGGGCCTACCACAACCTGAACTTGTACGCCCAGCCCCGGGTGCAGCACCAGCGGCGCCGCCAGCACCAGCTCCTCGATGACCCCGCACCCGACTTCATCGCCGGCGCGGATCACCAGCTCGACGAAGCCCGCCCCGGGAAACAGCACGACCCCGCTCACCACGTGATCGGCCAACCACGGCTGGTCGGCCAACGATAGCCGGCCGGTCAACACCACGCCGCCGGAATCCGGCCGCTCGACCACCGCGCCCAACAACGCATGCTCGGTAGCGCCCAGACCCAAACCAACCACATCGGCGGCCCCAGCCACGCCCGGCGCCTCCCAGAAACGCCGCCGCTGAAACGGATACGTGGGCAACGTCACCCGGTTGGCGCCCGAGCCGGCAAACACCGTCAGCCAATCCACCGGCACCCCACTGGTGAACAACTGGCCGGCCGCGCTCAGCGCCGAAGGCAGCTCGGGACGATCTTTGCCCAGCACCGATACCACCACCGCCTCAGCAGGGGCCAATGACTGCTCGATCGAGCCCGTCAAGCCACTACCGGGACCGACCTCGATGAAATGTGTCGCCCCGAGCGTCTCCAAGTGACGCACACTGTCAGCAAAACGCACCGGCCGGCGGACATGCTCCACCCAATACGGCGCCGATCCGAAATCATCAGCGGCGCAAACCAATTCACCGGTCACGTTGGACACCAGCCCGATCTGCGGCTCCCGTGCCTCGACGCGGGCAGCGAGCTGGGCGAACTCCTCCAGCATGGGCTCCATCAACGGCGAATGAAACGCGTGGGAGACCGCCAACTGATGAGTCCGGCGCCCCTGGGCAGCGAACTTCTCGGCAATTTCGCTGACCGCGGCCTCGGCCCCGGAGATCGTCACCGAGCCGGGCGCATTGATCGCGGCGATACCCACTCCCTCACCCAATAGAGGCATCACCTCGTCTTCAGATGCTGCCACCGCAACCATTGCGCCACCGGTTGGCAACGCTTGCATCAGCCGACCCCGCGCGACCACCAGCATTGCCGCATCCGCCAGCGTCAACACTCCGGCCACGTGCGCCGCCGACAGCTCCCCCACCGAGTGGCCCATCACGAAGTCCGGCCGCACACCCCAACGCCGCAACACCGTGAACAACGCCACCTCAACCGCAAACAATGCGGGCTGAGCAAACTCGGTGCTATCCAGCGTACTAGCGTCGGCACCCCACATCACCTCACGTAGCGGCAATCTCAGTTGCTGATCCAACTTGTTGGCTACCGCATCGAACGCTTCGGCAAACACCGGCAAGTGGTCGTACAACTCCTGACCCATCCCGATCCGCTGGGCGCCCTGCCCGGGAAAAACCACCACGGTCTTGCCCACTGAGCCCGCTTGCCCGATCACCACGCCAGCACCCGGGTCGCCATCAGCCACCCCAGCCAACCCCGCGATCAACTCTTCGCGGTCACTGCCCACCACCACAGCCCGGTGCTCAAACACTGATCGACCCGCCAGCGATACCCCGACGTCGGCCGGATCCAGGGTCAGGTCAGGCTGGACAACGGCCAGCAACCGACTCGCCTGGGCTGCCAACGCCTCCGCTGACTTCGCCGAAAGCACCCACGGCAACACCGACAAACGTGAGCCGCTTGGCGTGGCTTCACTCACCTCAGCCGGAGCCGGCTCGGGCGCCTGCTCCAGGATCACATGCGCGTTGGTGCCGCTGATTCCAAACGAAGAAACCCCGGCGCGGCGTGGACGCCCATCGACCGGCCAGTCCCGAGCCTCGGTCAACACCGATACCGCGCCGCTGTCCCAATCCACTCGCGGGGAGGGCACATCGACGTGCAGCGTCGCCGGCATAAACCCATGCCGCATCGCCTCAATCATCTTGATTACCCCGGCCACTCCCGCCGCGGCTTGGGTATGACCCATATTCGATTTGATCGAACCCACCCACAGGGGTCGATCCGCCGGGCGGCCTTGCCCATAGGTCGCCAATAGCGCGTGCGCTTCGATCGGGTCGCCCAACGTGGTGGCCGTCCCGTGTGCTTCGACCACGTCCACCTCGGCCGTGCCTAAGCCCGCGTTGGCCAGTGCCGCGCGAATCACCCGTTGTTGGGCGGGTCCGCTGGGTGCGGTCAACCCATTCGACGCGCCGTCTTGGTTGATCGCGCTGCCGCGTACCACCGCCAACACCGAATGCCCCAGCCGCTGGGCATCCGATAGCCGCTCGAGCACCACCACCCCGGCGCCTTCGCCCCAACCGGTCCCGTCGGCCGCGCCCGCAAATGCCTTGCAGCGTCCATCGGCGGCCAGCCCCCGCTGCCGGCTGAACCCAACAAAAATCGACGGCAATCCCATCACCGTCACGCCACCGGCCAAGGCCAGATCGCACTCGCCCGACCGCAACGACGCCATCGCCCAATGGATTGCGACCAGCGATGAGGAGCAGGCGGTATCCACCGATACCGCCGGGCCCTCCAGCCCCAGCACGTAGGAAACCCGCCCCGAGGCCACGCTCACTGCGGTGCCGGTCAAGCCGTATCCCTGCAGCCCCCCGGTCTCCTTGCTGCCATAAGTCGGCGCGAAGATCCCAGTGAACACCCCGGTCGCCGACCCCCGCAACGACAACGGGTCAATCCCGGCGTGCTCTAACGCCTCCCAGGAAACCTCGAGCATCAACCGCTGCTGAGGGTCCATCGCCAGCACCTCGCCGGGGGCTATCCCGAAAAAACCCGCGTCGAACCCCGTGGCGTCCTCGAGAAAGGCACCGGATCGGGTATAGGTCTTACCCTCCGCATCGGGGTCGGGATCAAACAATCCCTCCACATCCCAGCCGCGATCCGTGGGAAACTCCGTCACCAGGTCTCGGCCCTCCGACACGACCTCCCACAAGTCCTCGGGACCAGCCACGCCACCAGGAAAGCGGCACCCCATCCCCACCACCGCGATCGGCTCGGTCTCGCGTTGTTCGTATTCCCGTAGCCGTGCGCGCGCCTCGTCGAGCTCTACAGCAACCTTTTTCAGATAACGGAAGAGCTTTTCGTTTTGCTGCTCGTCCCCTTCGCTGCCCGTCGTCATCGGTCAGTTGCTCCTCTTCATCACTCGCCAAACTCAGAATCAATTAACTGAAAGATCTCGTCAGGAGTGGAGGCCGCCCGGATCTGCTTGCCGAAACGGTCCTCACCGTCGGTGATGGCGCCCAGGATGGCGCGCAGCCGATCCGCCACCCGCTGCTTGTCATGGGCTCCTATCGCCACCACCATCGCTTCGAGCCGCTGCAGCTCTTCGTCCAGTGGTGATCGTCCGATCCCAACGACAGTTGCCGAGGTAGGCACCAGCCCCGTGTCCCCTACCGACAGCGCGGTCTCCACATACCGAGCCAAACCCGATATCGAGCCGCAATCCCATCCGACAGTGTCAGGAAGCCGCAGGCCGGTGGTTACCGCCAATCGTTTGCAGAGCCCGACCGTCATTTGCGAGTCGAAACCCAACTCCGAGAAGGCCAAATCGTGATTCACCGACCGGGGATCGGGCTCACCCAACATCTTGGCGGCTTCCGCACCTACGACGTCCGCCACCAGCCGGTAACGCTCTTGCTGCAAAACGGCTAGCCGCTCTTTAAGGTCTACGTCGCCAGCGTTTCTGGGGGCATCATGCGCAATCGACGCCGGCCGGCTATCGCGTCGCGCCGGCGCATCGGACTCAGGCTCGGTCAAGGATAGTTCCCAAATGGGTGTAGTCGGACTTTCCTGACGAAGTGCGCTGCGCAACAGCTTTCCGTTCGCGGTTCGAGGGAGTCGCTCGACGGTGGCAAATCTATGCGGCACTTTGAATCCCGACAATCGGGTAAGCAGTCGCCGGTGAATGTCTCGCATCACCGATTCGTCGATTAAGGCGCCGCTGGCCGCGACGACAAAGGCCTGCAGTGTCGACGCACCGGTGGACTCCCTTACCCTGACAACCGCAGCCTCAGCCACCGCGTCGTGCTCGACAATGAGTCGCTCGACCTCCCGCGGATTAACATTGACCCCTCCGACAATTTCGGTGTCATCCGCGCGGCAGCAGTAGCTAACCCATCCGTCGTCGTCGACGCATACCCGATCCCGGGTGTCGAGCCAACTCCCATTCCCCGGCGGCGGATCGGGCCAATTCCAATAGCCGGGGACGATAGCTGGTCCGCGCACCCAGAGATCTCCCTCAACCCCAGGTCCGGCGGTGCTGCCATCCGGCGCAACGACGCGAATCTCGTAGGGTGGAAGAACCTTTCCCAGCGTCCCGAGCCGCCATTCATCAACGCTATTGGATACGAATGTCTGGCCAACCTCGGTAGACCCAATTCCGTCGAGGACGGGAATATCGCCGAAGAATTCCGTCAGCCGCGCGGCGAGACCTATCTCTAGGGCATCGCCGGCCGATACCACGCAGCGCAGCGACCGGAAGGACTCGGGAGCAACGGTGTCCACAACACTCGCGAAAAAATTGGGCACACCGTATAGCACCGATGGCTCGAATTGCGCACTCAGCGCTGCGGCTGCTTCCGCAGTTACCGGCGACGAGCTGATAACCGCGGACCCCCCAGTAGCCAGTGGAAACCAGACCGAATTCCCCAGCCCATACGCAAAGTACATGCGAGCACTACATAGCCCGATATCTTGGGAAGTGAGCCGCAACGCCTTGCGACACATCGCGTCAACAAAGGTCAACGGGTCAGCGTGTCGATGGATCGCCGCTTTCGGCGGCCCCGTCGTACCGGATGTGTAGGTAGCGTACGCCAGCGCGTCACCACTCAACGTTTCGTACTCTCCCGGCCCGACGTCCGCAGCCGCCGACATGAGCTCCGCTGCCTCGGCCACACCCGACCGCTGAAACCGATCGCGCAGAGCACTGGTCGTGACCACCAACGCCGGTTCGGTGTCGCGTTCCTGAAACGAGTGGTCGTCGCGATGAAGCTCGGGATTCGCCAGGAACGCAATAACTCCGCGCGTCAGGCAGGCCAGCAGGAGCTGCACGAGGTCCGCAGAATCCGGTAGACACAGCAAGACCCGATCTCCGCTGCCAACACCGCGCGTTCTGAGCACTTCCCCAAGACGGGCCGCACCGTCGTGGATTTGGCCATGAGTGACGACGTCGGGCGTGTAGTAGGCGGGCCGGTCGTACCATCCAGCTGCCGAAGCCTGCTCAGCCAGAAACCCTGCAAGGTTGCCACTCCGCATTACTGGATGACCGTCCTAGCGCGCCGCAGCGATGACGCTAGAAAACTGACGACGACCGGTGTCTTCACGCGGCGCGTCTTGAAATACACTTCGCAGGAAGTACTCGGTGATAATGATGACCGGTTCACCTCTGGCAATGACGCGATAACGGCGACCGACAATGCGGGTCCGCAGATTCGGATGTCGGTTGAATGCGAGCCACCGCGGCAACTCGCCAACCCACACTTTAGCCGGTTCCTTGAAGGTCTCGATATAACTGGCCGCCATGACCTCGCCAATGGGGTCATCCGTCCTGGTTAGGCTCGTGACGATCTCGGGAGGTAGCAGATCAATGGCAACTAATGACTCTGCGGCAACAAATACCGACCCCGATGTCCGCCCCTTGAGCAAGATATCACGCTGCAGAACTCTGTCTACCGCCGAATGCGCCAGCTCGGGTATCTTCGGCGCACTGCGAATTCGTTGGTGCATAATCTGAACATCGATCTCTTCGTTAGCCACGACATTGAGAATCCGCGTCAGAGTGCCATTAGTAGCGATCAGGATGCGAAGATCGCGATCGAGCTTTCGGATCTCTTCATCAGACAGAGTGCAGTCAGTCATATGTTGTTTCTCGGGATATCGGGCGTCACCACACGCATTCGCGGTCATGCCGTACGGTCCAAGCGGGTGAATCCGTGGTTGAGGTAATGCTCGACGCACGCTGAACGCCGAACTTTGCCACTCGTGGTGACCGGAATGGAGCCCGGCGCCACCATCACGACATCCGCCACGCGTAAACGGTGTGACCGGGATATCGCGGATGTGATTTCCCGTTTGACCGCGCGTAGCCTATCCCCCTCCTCCTCAGCTGTCCGGCCCCGCCTCATGAGTTCGATGATGGTGACCAGCCGTTCGGTGTGATGATCCGGCACAGCTATCGCGACGACCCGCCCACCAGTGATGTCCTGCATCGTCGCCTCGATGTCATCTGGGTAATGATTGGACCCATCCACGACGAGCAGATCCTTGATTCGGCCCGTGATGTACAGGTCGCCCTCAAACATGACGCCGAGGTCCCCGGTCCGCAGCCACGGAGCCACCGGTGTGTCCGGCGAGGGATCGACTAGCGACGCACCGAAAGTCCGCTCGGTGAGCTCGGGGTTTCGCCAATAGCCCGTAGCGACGTTGTCCCCCTGCACCCATATTTCGCCAACTGCGCCCTCCGGATTCTCCTTTCTGGTTTCGGGGTCGACAATGCGCACCGTTGATGCCCGCGGCGTGCCGTAACTGACCAGTTTCGCGCCGTTGTCGGCTGCGTTCTCGCAGCGCTTGGCCTGGCCTGCAGACAGGTGCTGATAGTCAAAACAGACACTCGTCGGTTCGCGACCAGGTCCAGCGGTAGCCACATACACCGTCGCCTCCGCGAGCCCGTACGAGGGCCGGATTGATGTCGGGCTGAGGTTGAATCTGGCGAACCGATCGATGAAACGCTGGACTGTATCTGCATTTACGCGTTCGGCGCCGGTGGCGATCGCCCGCACATGCCCAAGATCGAGTCCGGCCATGTCGTCATCCGACGTTCTGCGCACCGCCAAATCGAACCCGAAATTCGGAGCACTGGAAATCTGTCCGCGATGTTTGGCCAACAACTGCATCCAGCGAGCCGGCCGTTGCAAGAATGCCATCGGATCTAACAACACTGCGGTGTCTTGGTTGATCATTGGAAGCAGGACGCCCAGCATCAAGCCCATGTCGTGATAGAACGGCAGCCACGACACCGCAGTTGACGGAACCTTCTCCACGTCACCGATGTAATCCGACATCAGCTGCTCGCAGTTGCTGATGACGTTCTTATGCGTCACGACAACGCCGGCCGGCGAGCGGGTCGATCCCGACGTGTACTGAAGGTATGCCGTAGCCGGATGCTTACGGGGAGTCATGTCGAGCTCGCGCGGCGAGTCCAGGTCTAGCGAGTCCACCGCGATGACGATCGGCGCGGGTCCCTGCGCCGCGCGGGCATGCGGCGCGTACCTTGTGACCTCGTCGATGACAGACGACGTCGTAAGGATGACCGTCGGTAGGGAATCGCGCAAGGCGGCGGAAATGCGGTCGTCATGAATGCCGAACTGAGGCACTGGCAGTGGAACGGCGATCAGATCGGCCTGTAGTACGCCGAGGAAGGCGATGATGTATTCGAGACCCTGGGGGGCCAATACCGCGACCCGATCACCGCTGGACGCGCAGATCCGAAGCTCCTCCGCTACGACCATCGACCGCCGGTAGACCTGCCACCAGGTGAGAGTCTCAACAAATCCCGCGTGATCAGCGTCATAGTCGACGAACTTGTACGCCGCACGATTGGGGTACTCGGTGGCCACCCGCTGCAGCAAGTCGACGAGCGACGACTCCCGCAGCGCGAATCGCGCTGCGGTTCCGTTCAGTGGTTGGGCGGATTGCCGATCCGTGACCCGTTCCAGCTGCGTCGCCACCCCGCTGCCAGCCAGAAATGACGAGTTGGTCTTCATATCATCCTTAGGCTCTTGACCGAAGAGATTACGGACGATCCGCCGCCGTGTCCTTCGAATCGGAATCGACGCACATACGGTTGCTACGCTGTCCGGGCCGATGACGCCACATCGCTGAGGCCCCACGACAATATCAGGTGCACCCTTGCAACCAGCTGTGAGGAATAATCCGCTGGTCCGCGCCGACGGCAGCGCAGCGAGCCCGTTTCGGCCGACACCCTGATGGGGCGCCATGCCGGCATCCTAGTTGGTTTCGTCCGTGACCTCCGGCTGCTCACCCTACCCCCAAAGGCTGACTGGCAGCCGCGACGACATCGTCATACCCGGTTAGTGAGAATCTCGCTCGGCGGACCCGGACGGTCACTGCAGGTCTGACCGCCCTGGTGAGCCATGACAAACCCGAGGGAGCGCCTCAGAGTTTCTTGAGCCCGCGCAGAACCTTGGCGTGCGGCAGGCTGGCGGCAACAGTCTTGCGCAGCCTTGGGTTAACCAGGCTGCCGTTGATGACGAGCAGGTACCGCAGGCCGTGATCGCGCCATTCCGCGACTTGATCGATAACTTCATCGGGTGTCCCGCTGAAGACAACCTCTTTCATCAGTGCAGGCGGGACCTTGGCCGCGTAGGACAAGACCGTGTGCTGGTCCATGGTCTGCGGGATCAGATCCTGTACGCCGGAGAAGTCGGCTCCCATGGGATGCTCGACGCCGTGACGTGCCCAGGCTTCGGCGGGCACACCGAGCGCCGTCATCTTCACGATGACGGAGTTCAGCGCCTCCTCCACATCGTCGCGATTCCGGCCGGTGATTACGCCGCGCACAGCCGAAGGGGTGATTGACATTGGGTCACGACCGGCGTTGGATGCCGCAGCGCGAACGGTATCGAGCGCTCGGCTGTAGTCGGTCGGACGAACAAGGACAATAGGAATCCAGGCGTCGGCATAGCGTCCAGTGGCACGCAGCATTCGCGGCCCGTGGGCCGCGACCCAAATTTCGGGCCACTTACCGCGGTAGGGCGGCAGGTCGAATAAGGCGTTTCGCAGTGGAAAGTAGGGCGATTCGCGAGTGACAAGCTCGCCGTTCGAGTTCCACAAGGCGCGGATTGTGGCGAGGGCTTCTTCGAATCGCGCGACGGGTTTCGTCCACTCCACGCCGTATGGCTCGTTGCCTTCCCGTTCCCCGACACCGATGCCAAGGGTGGCGCGACCGCGGGTAAGCAGCTGCAAAGTCGCCGCGGCTTGGGCGGTCACCGCCGGGTTGCGCCGACCTGCGTCAGTTACGCACACGCCGAGTCGCAGCTTGCGCGGCAGCCCATAGGCGAGATTTCCCAGCATCGTCCACGGTTCGTAGTTGGCGTCGATCTTGGGCACCAGCCTGGCCGCATGGCCGAGGTACTCCGGTGTCGCAATCGAGCGCGGGACCAGCGCGTTCAGATGGTCACCAACCCAGTACGAATCGGCGCCCATCGCGGCGGCAGCCACGATGCTCGACCGAGCGAGCATGGTCGGCGGAAACCGCGTGTGCACGAGCGAATCGACAAAGCCGAAACGGAATCCAACCATGCTCACCGCACCCGTGGCGTGTTGTCGATCAAGATCATCCGGGCAGGTTACCGCAGGCCCGCTTGCTGCGGCGGGCCGGCGATGCGACAGCGGGTATCACGGCGCACCCGTCCGGCGTTGGTGTTCCGTTTCCCGCAATCCGATCGATAGGTTGCGCGTCTGCCATACTCCTTGCCCATGGCCTTCAGTCGCACCCACCGCCTGCTTGCCCGCGTCGGGAGTACCCCTGTCTACAAGAGGGTTTGGAGGTACTGGTACCCGCTGATGACGCGCGGGCTCGGCACCGACGAGATTGTGTTCATCAATTGGGCCTACGAGGAAGATCCGCCGCTGGCCCTGCCGCTGGAGCCGTCCGACGAGCCCGACCGGGCCCATATCAACCTGTATCACCGCACGGCCACCCAGGCCGACTTGAGCGGCAAGCGGGTTTTGGAGGTCAGTTGCGGCCACGGCGGCGGAGCCTCCTACCTGACGCGCACCCTGCACCCGGCCTCCTACACGGCCCTGGACTTGAACCCGGCCGGCATCAAGCTATGCCAAAAGCGACACCATGTGCCCGGCTTGGACTTTGTGCGAGGCGACGCGGAAAACCTACCTTTCGACGACGAATCCTTCGACGTGGTGCTCAACGTCGAAGCCTCGCACTGCTATCCGCACTTCCCGCGTTTCCTCGCCGAGGTGGTGCGGGTGCTACGCCCAGGAGGATACTTTCCCTACGCAGACCTGCGCCCCAGCAATGAAATCGCCCAATGGGAGGCTGATCTGGCCGCCGCCCCGCTTCGGCAACTTTCCCAGCGCGAGATCAACGAGGACGTGCTGCGCGGCATCAGCAAGAATTCGCAGAAGTCGCGGGAGTTGGTCGATCGTCATCTGCCGGCCTTCCTGCGTTTCGCGGGCCGCGAATATATCGGCGTGCACGGCACGCAGCTATCTCGCTACCTGGAAAGCGGGGATCTTTCGTACCGGATGTACTGCTTCACCAAGGATTGAGGCGGAGTCGCGGCCGGCGCCCGAGACTGAGAACAGTAAAGCTGCTCGGGTATTGTCGCGCGGATGAGTCCAGCTGAGCGCGAGTTCGACATCGTCTTGTATGGCGCAACCGGATTCTCCGGCAAGTTGACCGCCGAGTACCTCGCCCACAACGGGTCACAAGCACGAATCGCGCTGGCCGGCCGTTGCAGCGAACGACTGCGGGCGGTGCGGGAGATGGCAGGCCCACGAGCACAGGGCTGGCCGCTAATCCTCGCCGACGCGTCACAACCGTCGACCCTCGATGCGATGGCTGTGCGGGCTCAAGTGGTGCTGACAACAGTTGGCCCCTACACGCGCTACGGCTTGCCGCTCGTGGCCGCGTGCGCCAAAGCCGGCACTGACTACGCCGACCTGACCGGCGAGGTGATGTTCTGCCGAAACAGCATCGACCTCTACCACAAGCAAGCCGTTGACACCGGCGCCCGGATAGTGCTTGCCTGCGGATTCGATTCGATCCCATCGGATCTCAACGTCTACCTGCTGTACCGGCGTGCGATCGAAGACGGCGCCGGTGTACTCTGCGACACCAACCTGGTGCTCCGCTCGTTCTCCCAGCGCTGGGTTTCGGGCGGCTCTGTGGCAACGTACTCCGAAGCGATGCGCACTGCGTCCAGCGACCCTGAAGCCCGCCGGCTGGTCAACGATCCCTACACACTGACCACGGATCGGGGCGCTGAACCAGAGCTTGGCCCGCAGCCGGATTTTCCCCGCCATCGCGGAAGCGACGTGGCGCCCGAGCTTGCGGGCTACTGGACCGGAGGATTCGTGCAGGGCCCCTTCAACACTCGAATTGTTCGTCGTAGCAATGCCTTACAGGACTGGTCCTATGGCCGTCAGTTCCGCTACACCGAAACGATGAGTCTGGGGAAGTCTTTTGCGGCGCCGGTTGCCGCTTCGGCTGTCACCGGCGCCGTCGCAGGCGCCATTGGTTTGGGCAATCGATACCTCAGCCGGTTACCGCGCCGACTAGTGGAGGCCATGATGCCCAGGCCAGGCACCGGTCCAAGCCGGAAAGTCCGAGAACACGGCCATTATCGGTTCGAAACCTATACCACGACCTCGACCGGTGCCCGCTACCTGGCGACTTTCGAGCACAATGTCGACGCCTACCAGTCTACGGCGGTGCTGCTCGCTGAGAGCGGTCTCGCGCTGGCGCTCGATCGCGATCGGCTCTCGGAGTTGCGCGGTGTACTTACTCCCGCAACGGCGATGGGCGATGCGCTGCTGGTACGTCTCCCGGGCGCCGGGGTGTCGGCATGGACGACCCGGCTGAACTGACAGCGGACCGCGGTGACTGCAGCGGGTCGCAAAGCGTGACCGGCGCGGTGTCGGCGTCAACGCAAGGCTGTCAATAGCGACGAAGAAATTTTGCTGCTGGTAGAAAATTTCGGCTTTCAGGTAACCGTGTGTACTCGAGGGTTCGGAAACGCCTGCAGCGCTTGCGAATAGATTCCAACAGCACCGACCGCGGTCGCCTGACTGTCTGATGCACCGGCCGAATCACCCAAAACCGGCGTCCGCCAGCGCGGTCACGAACAGGTCTGTCGGTATCGATCGCGACGAAATGCCTCGGGGCGGCCGACGTGTTCGGCAGTCAGGATCAGGTGGACCTCTGTCCTAACGCGCCCTGCTTAGCGTCAGCACCGGCGCTGCACCATCGGAAGCTCCTCGACCAGCGTCGGAAGGTTCAGCGGCACCCGCGACGCGACGAACACAGCACGAGCCAGACCTGTGGAGCTCGTGGGTCCCGATGCCGTCCAATCCAGCGGAAATTGCTTGTGGCGCGGCTGCGTAGCAGTCACGTATACGTGCGGTATCTTTTCCCGTAGTCGGTTCATCACCCACACGCGCGAAGACCGACATCCCGTGCCAGTTACCGCCTGGCTCGCCAAGGAAGCCTTCTCACTAACAGGGAATGACTCGTCTTCGCCGGAATAGCTCAAGCATGTCTCCAACAGATGGAGATCGCCCGCGCGGTCACACATCCACGCCAGCGCCTCGGCCGGACGAGACAGGTGGTAGAGCACGCCGTAGCAGTACACCACGTCATATTGGCGTGCGCCTGCTGGGAGATCGCCGTCGAGATCTAGGCGGTCAACTGTGACATGAGGGTTGGATTCGAAGCGCCCGCGGATCACATCCAAGTTCTCATCCCGGGGCTCGGTGCAGAGTACTTCGCAGCCGCGCTCGAGGAAGAACTTGGTGTGATCGCCGATGCCAGCACCAACTTCCAGCACGCTCTTATTGCTGAGGTCGAGCCCTAACGTAGCCAGATGCTCCTGACGGCGGGCGTTGTGTCGAAGGTAGAAGATGCTGTGAAAATGCTGTTTGGTGGTCGGGCGAAACATGCGGGAGAGTCGCATCAGGGGGGATATCGCACGGTGCACCGTGCCACCGAGCACGGCTACCGATCGCCACCCCAGCCTCGAACAAATAATCCAATGGCTGCGGTGACACACTCGCACGCTACGGTGCCGCATTTGGGTTGCCAGGTTCTGGTATGCCAATTCCGCTTCTGGCAGAAAGGGATTCGAGATTTCGTCGGTGGCGGCGTTCAGCATGATGGGCGACACCTACGTCGCCGAGATGCACCAGTGGGCCTGGCTACCCCGCGGCGGATTCCCTTGACACTACGGATGCGCGCGGCTCGGGCACGAGCGCCCTCACATGGGCGGGCGTGGCAAGAAGAAGTAGTTGTATCGATCGTCGCGGTGCTGCTCGTAGGGCAACAACCCAACGTCGTGAGAGTAGACGAACGGCTCATAGCCAAAAGCGCAAATATTCTCGACGGTCCTCTCAGGTTCTGGATTGGAGGCGACGCCGCCGTAGATCTCCACCAGCAGGACCGGATGATCGCGCCGCAGGAGCTCAGCCGCGCCCGCGATGACCGCGCGCTCTAGCCCCTCGACGTCGATCTTCAGCAAACCGAAAGAAAGACCTAGCTCAGCCGCGAGCGCGTCCAGTGTGGTACAAGGCACAAGTATCCGCTCGCGAATCCTTTTGCGGCCAGTATCCTTTAGCGAACTGAAGGCGCTGTCCGCGGCCACGAAAAACTCAACTTCTCCGTCGGCCGCATCCCCGGCAGCCATGCGCAGCGTGCGAACACGACCTTGCAGGCCATTTGCTGCCACGTTGGCCTCCAACTGCGCAAACGTGCCCGGCGCCGGCTCTAGCGCGACCACTGGGGCTAGCCTTGCCCAGGCCAGACTGTGCAGACCAACGTTGGCGCCCACGTCGAGGATGCAGCGGCCAGGATAGAGCGCGGCATTGAGTGCCGCCGCGATGTCGATCTCGGCCTCTTCGAAGCCGCCAGTCATCCGCGCGACCCAAGCGATGGTCGAGCCCGGCTCAAGCGTGACCTTCAAATCGCGCCAGTGCCAGGGGGCCAACCCGCCGGGCAGCCAGCGCTGAGGGCGCCGAAGGCTTCGAGGTAGTCGCTCAAGCATGGGGCATGCTAACACCGCTAGCACACCGAATCTCGGTCTGGCGTAAAGCCGGACAGCGCGGCGGGTGCAGATAGATACGCCTTACTTCCAAAAATAAGGTGCCCCAGCGCCGCTGGGCCCTCCCAGCCAAGCAGCCACGACCCCGCAAAACCTTGCCTACACACCTGCGTTTGCGCCCAAACCTCGGACCTGCGTGCCCTCTATTAAAGTCTCTGCGAGCCAACCTATCCTTCGGGCGGGCGGTTATTGGCATGTTAGTGTTCCACCGTGCATTTGTTGGACTCTGCTGGCTTCCTCGCGCGCAGCGCGGCCTTCGAGGTAGCACGCCGGTATTCTTCGCGGGGTTGGAAGCAGCTTTTTGTAGAGCAACTCCAATCGCGTGGGGTAGACGTCGTTTTTGATGTCGGGGCCAACTCAGGACAATACGCCAAAGGGCTGCGCCGAGCGGCATATAAAGGCCGCATCGTCTCGTTCGAGCCGCTATCCCGACCATTTTCTATTTTGACACGAAGAGCGTCATCCGATCCACTTTGGGATTGCCGGCGGTGTGCATTAGGCGATTCCGATGGTACCGTTTCGATTAATGTCGCGGGAAACGGCGGCCAAAGTAGTTCCGTCTTGCCCATGATGAAGAGCCATCAGGACGCTTTTCCGCCCGCCAACTATATCGGCACCGAAGAGGTACCGATATATCAACTCGATTCAATAGCGGCAGAATTTTTACGATCAGATAGCGCATCTTTTCTCAAAATCGACGTCCAGGGATTTGAGCAGCAGGTGCTCGCCGGTAGCAAATCTACAGTAAATGACTCTTGCGTCGGAATACAACTCGAACTGACCTTTCTGCCATTGTACGAAGGTGGCATGCTCATTCGTGAGGCACTGGATCTCATGCACTCTTTGGGCTTCACATTAACGGGAGTGCTGCCCTGTTTCATGGATGTACACAATGGTCGAATGTTGCAGGCCGACGGTATCTTCTTCCGTGAGGTCGATTGACCACAACGCTTCGCAAGGTCCTTCCCTGCGCCAGATCACGAACTGATTATCACCGGACCAAGGCGATCGGCTGATTCGAAGAAAGACGCAAACGAGAGGGTGCGCCGGCTTGACCGCTGCTAGAACTTCAGAAGTCGACATGGCCGTCCCCATGTTTTCGATCATCATCCCCACATTGAATGTGGCGAGAACCTTGCGCGTTTGCCTCGACAGTGTCGCTCGGCAGACCCATAGGGACTTCGAGGTGGTAATCGTCGACGGCGGCTCGACGGACGAAACCCTCAACGTTGCTAACACCTTTGCCCCTAGCATCGGCGCTAGCCTGACCGTCCATTGCGGCACGGATCAAGGCGTCTATGACGCCATGAACCGCGGCGTCGGCCTGGCCAGCGGGAGGTGGTTGCTCTTTTTAGGAGCCGACGACGCCCTCTACAAGGAGGGCAGCTTGGCGCGGGTAGCCGCATTCATCGGCGAACATGAACACAGCGATTTGGTATACGGCGATGCGATGATGCGCGTAACGAAATTCCGCTGGGGTGGCGCCTTCGATCTCGACCGACTGCTATTCAGACGCAACATCTGCCATCAGGCGATCTTCTACCGCCGCGAGTTGTTCGGCAGCATCGGCCCCTACAATCTGCGTTACCGAGTGCTTGCCGACTGGGACTTCAACATCCGCTGCTTCTCCAACCCGGCGCTTGTCACCCGGTATATGCATGTGGTCGTTTCGACTTACAATGAATTCGGCGGGCTCAGCAATACGGTCATCGACAACGAATTTTTGAAGCGGCTCCCGAGATCCACCAGAATTGGCATCAGATTTATCGCGATTATCGTACGGATGTGGCTAAAATTGATCAACCGTCGGAAAAACAGCAACCAGAATCGGTAAGGCCCATTGCGATAGTTTTTTGTATCCGCGGGATTTACGCATGGGTCGATTGATCCAAACGATGGCCTCCGACGGGCTCTTCGATTTTTTCCGGGAAATTAGCTTGAGGTCTGGGTTGCGGCCCGCTGTTTGGGTGTGCAGTGAAATCGTATCCGGCGTGCGAAGTTGCCCGTTCGTAAGCCTTGGTAAGCGCTATGGCGAGATCGGGCGGTAGCGAATCAGATTGTCGGCGATAGTCACATGTGTCGGGCAAACATCGCGGGCACACCCGGGAGTTCCGAGAGCAGGCGCAATCCTGGCACCACCGCTCAGCGACTTCGCGCTGTCCGTTCTTGATGACCATGACAAGGCCGAAGGCGCTCGGCCCGCACTGAACACGCGAAAACCAACGGCGCCCAGCAGGTCCTACCATGAGATCGTCCGCTACCCGGACGATCTCATGGTCCACGGCAATCGCGATGATACTGAAGCACTTTGGGATTGGATCGCGGCAGTGCACGCCCGAAACGCCAACACCACGCCCCGGTCCGGTGAGTTGGACAGCCAGAACCTCCTTGGCGGTCTGCAGAACTGGCGGTCGACGAGGTGGTCTTGAACGGGGTCCGACACTTGGGTTCACTTTGCGCCTCTTAGCGAAGATGCGCTCCTGGTAGCACAATCGGGTGACCCTGATCTCCCCAGCCACGATCCCGCGTCCTGAGAGCTCGTCGGCGATGAACTGGTATCCAAATGCGGGGTCGTCCGCGTGAATGTCGAAGGCGACGTCAATCAGATGTGTG
Source organism: Mycobacterium simiae (assembly GCF_008370645.1). Taxonomy (GTDB): domain Bacteria; phylum Actinomycetota; class Actinomycetes; order Mycobacteriales; family Mycobacteriaceae; genus Mycobacterium; species Mycobacterium simiae_A. The sequence goes on along the minus strand of NZ_VTZN01000041.1, from coordinate 9,402 downwards.
TCACCCCAATCAGGCTCTCTCAACGGATTCTTGCGCCAGTCGGCGACAACCTCGGCAATAACCGAGCAGCCGGTAGGTCAGCGTGACGGGCACACCGTCCGCGGTGAGTTCGTGGACCAGCGGGTAGCTCACTTCGGGTTGACGTCCCGGCGGAGTTACCCGCCGGCGCGTCGTATCACGTCCGCTTCTTGCTCGAGCAGCTTTATCCGTTTGCGGGCTTCCCGCAACTGGGCGGACTCATCGCTACCCCTGGTCGACTCCGTGCGGTCGACGCCACCTTCACGGTCAGCAATCTCGAGCCAGCGATACTCGGGCCACGGAAACGCCGAAGTCCTGCGCGATCGGCCGCAGCGGCGCATCACCCTCGCGGGTCACTGCGATCACGTCAGCACGATAGCCCTGATTTTCCGTCGATTTCGACGACGATCGAGTCCAGGCCGGCCCGGATCACCGCGGTCGGGAACGCCGTACGTGCAGCTGCTGTGATCTCGTCGAGCTGGGGAAATCCGGCCAGTCCAGAGCCGAAAAGTCGCAGGTCGTCAATCACGATGGTGGTGCCCGCCGGAGCTACGGAAGCGAGCTGCAGCAGCGTCGACTCTGCTGGCTCTTTCTGCTCGCGCTTAGCCGTGCCAGGACCGGAGTAGTGCGCGTCGAGGTACACAAGCGGCGGGCTCAAGCAGTTCAGGACTATCTTTGGCAGCTCGATGACCGAATCTCCATGAATAACAGTGACATTGGGGTACTTCGCGAACCGTTGCTCGGCAGCAGCGAACAGGCCGTCGTGTAGCTCGACTGAGATCACTCGATCGGTGTGCCGCGCGAAGAACGCAGTTGTCTCGCCCTTATAGGTACCGGCCTCGATGAAGATGCGGTGCTGGCGCGACTTCAACGCATTGAGCAAATGGCGTCTCTTCGCGTTCGCGGGTGGAGAGACGAGGTGCATGCCGTGGAACCAGCCCCATGCAGCCGCCCAACCCATCGGCTCTAGCGAGTTCTTGCTACGGATGAAACGCGACCCGAGGCCAACCAGCGTACGGGAGATTCTCGACACAACGGTGACAGTACTCGGGTTGACCTGTGCTTCCCCCGGTTTTCCGGACGCAGCTCGAATGAGTTTGGGAGCGATCGCAGCCCTGCTCGGACTCGAGCCGGGCGATCTCTTCAGCTTGCGGGTCAGCACGCTTGCAACCGGGCGGGGAAGCCAACCCGGCCGGCGCGCCGGCATCACGGGCCTTGCGCCACTTCACAATATGGCTGGACTACAAGTCCTTTCGACGCAATAACACCCTGCGCGCCCCTCGGCGAGGCGTCGTACTCAGCCAAGATCTCTAACGTGAACTCGGCCGTGAACGTCGGCCGCTCGGCCCTTTCGGGTACCTCGGGATCGGGGGTTCCGTTCCAGGGTCATCCACCCGCCCGGATCTACGACCCCGGGCGCTCGAAGCAACACACTCACCTTGCTCGTCATTCGGGAATTCTTTCCATCTCCGCCCTCAGGGTCACGAATTGTGGGCAGGTGCCTCAGATGAGCTTGGCAGGGGGGGTCCGCCTGCGCTCAGTCCGTATGTCAGGGGCAGCGGAACTATGGTCAGCCAGCCCAATCGCGCAGCCGGCGGTGTCCGGTACCTTGAAGCGGACACAGAGGCGGTCTTGCGCATGTGCGCACGCCGCATGAAGCTGACGGCGACGCCGCGCCATTGTGGCATCGAGGGAAGTGGGGCAACCAGGATGGGACGTCGTAAGTGTGCTGACGAGCTGGTGTCTACCGAAGTGAGAATCAGGTGAAGCGAGCGCTTATCACGGGAATCACCGGACAGGACGGCTCCTACCTCGCCGAACTGCTGTTGGGCAAGGGATACGAGGTTCACGGGCTCATCCGTCGAGCTTCGACGTTCAACACATCGCGAATTGACCACCTCTATGTTGATCGGCACGACCCGGGTGCACGACTTTTCTTACACTATGGCGATCTAACCGACGGCACCCGATTGGTGACATTGCTCAGTACCATCGACCCCGACGAGGTGTATAACCTTGCGGCACAGTCGCACGTGCGCGTCAGCTTTGACGAACCGGTGCGCACCGGAGACACCGTCGCTATGGGAGCCATGCGACTGCTGGAAGCAGTTCGGCTTTCCGGGGTGAAGTGCCGCTTCTATCAAGCGTCCTCGTCGGAGATGTTCGGCGCGTCGCCGCCACCCCAGAACGAGCAGACGCCATTCTGCCCACGATCACCGTACGGCGCAGCGAAAGTTTACTCGTACTGGGCGACGCGCAACTATCGAGAGGCCTACGGTTTGTTTGCGGTGAACGGCATTCTGTTCAACCATGAGTCACCGCGGCGCGGTGAGACATTCGTCACCCGAAAGATCACGCGAGCCGTGGCGCGGATCAAGGCTGGCCTCGAGTCTCACGTATACCTGGGGAACCTCGATGCTGTTCGCGACTGGGGGTATGCACCTGAGTACGTCGAAGGGATGTGGCGGATGCTACAGGCTAGTGACCCCCACGACTTCGTTTTGGCGACGGAGCGCGGTTACACGGTGCGCGAGTTCGCTAAGGCCGCATTCGATCATGCCGGGCTCGACTGGCAAGAGTATGTCAGATACGACGAGCGCTATCTGCGCCCCACCGAGGTCGATGCGTTGATCGGCGATGCGACGAAGGCCGCCCAATCGCTCAGTTGGAAGGCTTCGATACACACTGCTGAACTGGCGCGGATCATGGTGGACGCGGACATCGCTGCCTTGGAGTGCGAGGGCAGACCATGGATTGATAAGCCGATACGCCCCAACGGGACATGAGCATGAATATGAGCACCGCAGTCGGCGTCCTGGACCGTGAGTCACGCGTGTACATAGCCGGACACTGCGGGCTGGTCGGGTCCGCTCTGGTACAAAAATTTCGCGCCGAAGGATTCACCAACCTTGTTGTACGGTCACACCGTGAACTCGACCTGACGGATCGGGCCGCAACATTTGACTTTATCCTTCAGTCAAGGCCTCAGGTAATCATCGACGCCGCGGCCAGGGTCGGTGGCATCCAGGCCAACAGCACTTATCCCGTTGACTTCCTGTCTGAAAACCTGCGAATCCAGGTCAACCTGCTCGACGCGGCCGCAGCCGCGAGGGTGCCTCGGCTGTTGTTCCTCGGCTCTTCCTGCATCTACCCGAAATTCGCCCCACAGCCGATTAGGGAGGACGCACTGCTCACCGGCCCGTTGGAGCCAACAAACGACACCTACGCGATCGCGAAGATCGCCGGAATCCTTCAGGTCCAGGCGGTCAGAAGACAACATGGCCTGGCGTGGATCTCTGCGATGCCAACCAACCTGTATGGAGAGGGCGACAACTTTTCCGCTTCCACTTCGCATCTGCTGCCGGCGCTCATCCGCCGATACGAGGAGGCCAGAGCCAGTGGCGTGCCAACCGTGACAAACTGGGGCACCGGAACGCCACGCCGAGAACTGTTGCACGTCGCGGATCTAGCGAGCGCGTGCCTGTACCTTCTGGAGCACTTCGACGGACCCGGCCCCGTCAACGTGGGTACCGGGGTCGACCACACCATCAGTGAGATCGCCGAGATGGTGGCCAACGCAGTGGGCTACCGCGGCGAAACCCACTGGGATCCAACTAAACCGGACGGAACACCACGAAAACTGTTGGATGTGTCGATCTTGAGCGAAGCGGGTTGGCGACCAAGAATCACGCTACGTGAGGGCATCGAGTCGACGGTCGCGTGGTATCGCGCTAACGCCAGCGTGGCGAGAAGATGATGGCCCTGGTCGCAGCTCCCTAGACCCCACGTTCACGAGCGGGGGACGCTTCAGCAACCTGCGTTTTGGCGCGTCTCTGTTCGCTCTGCGACCTAGCCCAATGCGGGAGAAACGACTTCGTCGGCAGCGCTAGCGCGGTCAACAACGCCAACTTGGTTCGGGCCAGATCAATTGTTGTCGCCCCAAGGTCGGTTTCGCCGCCGGCGTTGAAACCTGGTCAGACCGGCTTGCGCAAGACGACCGCGTCTTGGTAACGCGCGAAGTTCGTTCGGCCACACCAGCTTCCCCACAACACATCCCCCACCTGCTCAAGGCCAGCATCGCGAACCGCCAGATCCCAGCCTTCCTGGGGAAGGGCAATGGCGGCCTCGGGGACGATGGGATTCATCACGATCAAATCGCCATGTGGACGAAAGGCCAGTGCCGACTTGCCCTGAGCAACCAACGCTTGGGCTTCCGGGTTCCACAAATAGACGGTTAACAGCGCACGCGCGCCCGCAGCGAGCACCCGTGCGGTTTCCTTGAGATACTGAGCAACTGCCGGCAGGGGCATGTGCGTGAAGAGCGATGATGCGAAGGCAAAATCGAAGCTCTCATCAGGGTAGGGGAAGACGAACTCCTCGGCTTGCACCGTGCCCTTCGGGTTGTACATCTTGTTGTAGATGTTCGCGCGCTGGAAGTGGAAGTTGGGATGAGACGCATAGTGCTCTGAACACCAGCGCAGCTCGCTGGCATTGATGTCAAAGCCTTCATAACGCCCCTTGGCCGGGTCGAGAAATTTGGTCAACGGACGGGCCAGACGGCCCATTCCGCATCCCATGTCGAGGATGGCGTGGTGTGGGGCAATCTGGCCATACTCGCGAAGTTCGGCAAAGGCCTGGTCGCCAGATTCCCGAAATGGGCCGGGCGCCGCGGGGTTTCGGGACCCTCCGCCTACCTTGCGGCGCGGCGGAACCAGCGGGTCCGAACGACCGGCGAGCTTATCCAGCGCATCACCCGGCGCATAACGTACAAATAGCCCAGCCTTGATCAGGCGAGGCACTGGGGCAAATTTGAGGAAAGTGTTGGCAATCCAGGCAGCGGGCACGTCGCACAACGTACACCGGGGTACCACAGTGGCGCCATTCGAGCCGTACGCTGGGGTCAGACCCGGGGCTGACCAGGTAGGTCGTGAAACCTTCAATGTAGGCGCGCCGGATGAGTGGCGGTCGGTGAGGTAGCCGGCGAGGTGGCGCACTCGGTCAGGGTGGCTTTCAGTCCGTGCAACGGTGTCGACCAGGACCGCAAATCGTGCCGCTCGGACTGGCGTGAGCGGTGGTGAGTTCATCCGCGGCAGCTGGCGTTGAGCGGCAGCGAAGGCCTCGTAATCCGCGGGCGCCGAAGTACTCCTATGACGCTGGGAAGATGCTGCAGAGGGGGCGGGCCGCTCGGGTGGGCGCGGAGCGGCAAATAGCTTGGCGCGTCGATGGCATTGCAGGTCGACGGGTTGGAACGTCAAGCGAGTTGTTCGGGTGTGACCGCTACAGCCCCAAGGTGCGGCAGGAACTGCTGGCGATGAGCGCAGCCGGAGTCGATCGTTATCTGAAGACGCGAAGGGCGAAGACCAGGTATCGGGTGTGTCGACGACGAAACGCTCACCCGCGCTGCGTAATTGGTCAAGGTCCGCAGAGCTGCGGATGAGGTCGCCGCGGAGCCGGGGTTCTTCGAGGGTGATAACGTCGCACACAGCGGCCCAACCTCACAGGGGAGTTCGCCCGTACGTGAATCTGTCCGAGGTGCGCACCGGATGGGCGTTCACCCGTACGGTCCGCAACAACGCCAGCACCAACCCATGGAATGCGCGCCAGAGTGCTGTCACTGAAATTCCCTATCCAGTAACCTGTTTAGGCTTTGACAACGGCACTGGATTCTAGAACGAGACCTTCATCGGCTGGGCCGGCGATGCCGGTATCTACTTCACCCGCTCGCGGCCGTACCCGAAAAACGACCAGGCCACCATCGAGACCAAGAACAATCACCTGGTGCGCAAATACGCGTTCTCCATGCTCAATCTGTTGTGGACGCTTGTCAACGACCGGGCATGCCAGCAGCGCTGACGATCGACGCCGCCGCCGCGACGATGCTCCCCAACGCCGCGGGGACCGACCGTTCGGCGCTGGGCCATGAGCTCCTATGCGCTGCGCGCAAGTGCCTTTGGTGTCAGCCCGATCGGCGAAGCTACCGGCACCTCCTGTTCAGTTTCAGTGAGGCCCAACGCCCGCTGCACGTGCTGCGAAAAATCATCGAAGTCCTGTCCGAAGGCCATAGCCAGTCGCCGGGCGGCTTGTCGGTAGTCGGACCGACCGAGCGCTTGCGTTACAGCTTGCGCCATACTCTGGCTGTCGAGCCGCTCAGTTCGCAGCAGTAAGCCCGCACCGGCTCGCTCGATGGCCTCCATGTTTAGGTGTTGGTCCATGTTGCTGGCCAGACCGATTACCGGCACCCCGGCTACCAAAGCCTGTTGTGTAGTCAGGCTGCCGCCGTTGCAAACCACCACGGCCGAGCGCGCTGCCGCTGCCTCACCCGGCAGAAAATCCGTCACGAAGGCGTTGGCCGGCACGTGCGTCATATCGCTACGGTCCGCGGTGGCCGCGATCACCGTCACTGGCAAGTCAGCCAAGGCGTTCAACACCACTTGCAATAGGTTTCGTCCGCCGGAGCTGCCCAGGGTCACATAAATGATCGGCCGGTCCATCGGCAACGTGTCCCACCAAGCCGGAGGCGCGCCGACAGGCGACCACAGGACAGGGCCCAGAAATTGATGGTTGGCCGGCATGCTAGCCGTCGGCACCAGCTCCGGCACGTCGGCATAGAGCGAGTAGTCCCCATCGGTGAAGACACTGCACAGATCCCAACCCAGACTCGGCAACCCGTGCTTTCGGCGGACCCGGTTGAGTGGCAGACAATAGAGAGCGAAGATCAATGGGCGGTAAAGGCGGAACAGGAACCTGACCAGTCCGACACCAAAGATGCGGGTCCACGGGACATCCGGTAGCGGAAAGCGGCGGTGCGCGTGGGGACTCCAGTAGGCGTTGGCGATGGCGACGTAAGGGATGCCAGCGAGTCGGGCGCTGACCGACAGCGATAGACGGTTATCGCCGACGACAAGGTCTGGCGCAATCTCGGTCAGCAACTTCATGTCGTCCTCAACGTACTTGTGCAGCGTCCGCGCGTTGTAGAACTGTCGGCCTTGAGCGATTTTCTTGAGAACCAGTTCGCTGGAGATGCTGCGGATGGCGTGCTGAGCAAATGGCATGGGGCCCAGCAGCTTGTTGAATCGCGGGTCGCAGGCGAAGTGGACCTCGTAGCGGCTCGGGTCGAGCGACCGCGCCAGTACGAACGGCCGGACGACGTGAGACAGAGTTGCTGCTTCTCCTACGAACAGTATCCGCCGCCGACGGACGGGTGACTCACGAGTACTCGATGCGGTTCGCATGCCCGCTTCCCTTCTAGGAGGCTAACGGTCGGTGATCGTTTCGCCCCACCACCCGGTGCAATAGCGTACACGCATCACGAGCGCACTTTCACGGTTGACCGGATTTGGAAGCGTGCGCGTTTGTGCCAATTCATCCGGGCCCGATCTGACCCCAATTGGACTGGCGTGTAACTATCCCGGTTTCGTGCAGTCCCTTTCAGAGACCACGGCGCGGATGCGGACTGGGTCTACTTCTCTTATGGCAGAGCGGGTTCCGACCGTACTGATCGACCGAACGAATCCTTCGCTCGGCGGGAGTCGACCGCAGAGTATGCCAATTCTAACGAGGCCGTTTCGATGGCCGTCACGGGCAAGCGGGTGTCAAGCGCGCCTGGCTGCGCGGCCCAACCCTTTAGCGCTCGCCGATCCGAAGTTCTTGCTAGGCAATCTGCGATGTTGTGGGCACAGACTTCGTGGAGCGCAGCACAGTCTGCAGGTGTTGCGGAAAGTGAGCGAAGTCGTGCCCGAACGCTGCGGCGAGTCGCTCGGCGGCTTGTTGGTAGTTGGACCGACTGAGGACCTGGGTTACGGCTTGCGCCACACTTCGACTCTTGAGCCGCTCAGTTCGTAGCAGCATCCCTGCGCCGGCCCGCTCGATGGCCTCCATGTTCAGATGTTGGTCTAGGTTGCTGGCGATTCCGACCACAGGCACCCCGGCCACCAAGGCCTGCTGCGTGGTCAGGCTGCCGCCATTGCAGACCACCACCGCCGAGCGCGCTGCAGCCGCCTCGCCCGGCAGGTATTCCGCCACCAACACATTGGAAGGCACGTGCGACAGGTCGCTGCGGTTCGCGGTGGCCGCAATCACTGTCACAGGCAAATCAGCCATGGCGTCTAACACCACCTGCAGCAGGTTGCGCCCGCCGGAGGTACCCAGGGTCACGTAGACAATCGGCCGGTCGGTCGGCAACGCGTCCCACCACGCCGGCGACTTGCCGGCAGGCGACCATAGGACTGGGCCCAGGTAGTGGTGGTTGGCCGGCAGATCGTACGTCGACACCAGCTCCGGCACGTCGGCGTAGAGGGTGTAGTCCCCCTCGGTGAAGATGCGGCACAGGTTCCAACCCAGACTCGGTAGCCCATGTTTTCGGCGGACCCAGTTGAGCGGCAAGCACTGGAGAGCGAAGATGATCGGACGCTCCAGCCGATAGACGAGCCTGACCAGTCGGACGCCGAGAATGCGCGTCCACAGTACCTCCGGCAGTGGAAAGCGGCGGCGAGCGTAGGGACTCCAGTAGGCGTTGGCGATGGAGATGTAGGGAATGCCGGCCAAACGGGCACTGACGGACAGCGACATGCGCAGGTCACCGACGACAAGGTCCGGAGCGACCTCGGCCAGTACCCTGCTGTCCTCAGCGATGTACTTGTTCAACGTCCGTATGTTGTAAAAGAAGAAAAGTCGGCCGTGCGTCAAGTTGCGCAGGAACCGCTCGCTGGGGATGGTGTGGATCGGATGGTGAGAGAAGGGCAGTGGACCCAGGAGCTTGTTGAACCGCGGGTCGCAGGCGAAGTGGACCTCGTAACGGCTCGGGTCGAGTAACCGCGCCAAGACAAACGGCCGGACCACGTGGGCCAGCGTCACTGCTTCTGCGATGAACAGGATCCGCTGCCTGGGGGCGGGGGACTCAGCTGCCCTCGATGCGGTGCTCATGCCCGCTTCCCTTCTTACGTGGCTGACGGCCGTTGTTCGTTACGCGCCACCCGAGGCCGTAGCGTACACGCCGCAGGTACGCACCCGGGAAGACCTGAGCAATCTGCGGACACCGGACATTGCGTGGCATGTGGCAAGCCAATCCGTCGCGATGCCGCCGGCTCAGCGGGCTGTACCGTCGTGGAACTGATACCGTCCGGCGCACATCGCACTATCCGTCTTTAGCCGCGACCACCCGGACTGGAACAGCGGTGGCAGCCCTCGCAGCCGGATCGATTTCTGTCAAGACATAGATCGCCATTGTCTCGCAACCATTCTGAGAGCATCGACGTTCGTACTGACCGCCAGATCTAGTGGCTACGTACGACGGAAACGCAGCGTTTCGCCGGCTGCGTGCCAGAGTGCGGACCGGCCGAGGCGGCCGGGTTGGATTCGACCGGGACATGAGACAGCGCCTGACGG
>NZ_VTZN01000409.1 GCF_008370645.1 Mycobacterium simiae | reverse complement strand
CGGTGGCGGTGGCCAGCTCGCGTCGGCTCTGCGGGGTCATCCAATCGGTGTCGCCGGGGCCCAGACCTACTACCGCGACGGTGCCGGTGATCGAGGCACGCTCGCGGCCGCCTGGGAGCATCGCCAGCGAGAAGTAAGGCACCGTGGTCTCGTCGACATCGGCGGCGGGCAGCACGCGTTGCCCGGGGGTGCTGGCCCGCTCCACATAGAATGCATCGCCAAGCTGGCCAGATGCCGAAAGTGCTTCCCGCACATTGTGATAAGAACGACCGAGCTTAACCACCACCGCAGCGTCGCAGTCAGCGAGCCGCCGCGTCAGCTCGGCAACTGGCAATGTTCCCGGCAGCACCGACAGCACCTCGTCGCCGGCCACCAGCGGTGTTGCGATGGCCGCCGAGGCGGCGCTCACGGACGTCACCCCAGGCACGATCACGGCGTTGAAGCGCTTCGTCAGCCGGGTGTGCAAATGCATGTAGGAGCTGTAGAACAGCGGGTCGCCCTCGGCCAGCAGCGCCACGTTGCGCCCGGCGTCGAGGTGCGCGGCGATGCGTTGGGTCGCCTCGCTGTAGAAATCCTCCAGGGCACCGGCGTAGCCGCCGGGATGATCGGTCGTCTCGGTGGTCACCGGGTAGATCAGGTGCTCCTCGATTTGACCCGGCCGCAGATAGGGTTCGGCGATGCCGCGGGCGATGCTGCGGCCGTGGCGGGCGCTGTGGTAGGCCACCACATCGGCCTCGCCGATCACGCGGGCCGCCTTGACCGTCACCAATTCCGGGTCGCCGGGCCCCAGCCCAACCCCCCAGAGCGTGCCGCGAGTGGTCATTCGGTGTCGGAGGCTATCGCGTTGACGGCGGCGGCAGCTATGGCGCTGCCCCCGCGACGGCCCCGCACCACCAGATACGCCATGCCGCGTGGCCGGTCGATGAGTTCCTGCTTGGATTGGGCCGAGCCGACAAAGCCGACCGGCCCGCCCAGCACCGCAGCCGGTGCCGGGACACCTTCGTCGATCAACTCCAGCAACCGGAACAGGGCGGTGGGCGCATTGCCGATCGCCATGACGGCGCCGGCCATCCGGTCAGCCCACAATTCCAC
>NZ_VTZN01000408.1 GCF_008370645.1 Mycobacterium simiae | reverse complement strand
GTTTGGTTCCACGACCGGGGCCACCGGTGCGATGGGAGCGCCGGTCACCAGCGGTGGCAATGGTGGCGCCGGTGGGGCCGGCTTTGACGCTGTCGCAGCGGGCAGTTCTGGGGGTAATGGCGGGGCCGGGGGTAACGGGGGTTCGGTGGGCAATGGTGGCGCCGGTGGTGCCGGCGGCAAGGGCGCGGCGGGCGCGGATGGCCTTGGCGGTGATATTCCGGGAGCGCCGGGCACTAACGGTTTCGGTGGCGGAGCCGGCGGCATAGGCGGTGACGGCGGTCTGGGCGGGTCCGTCTCCGGTAATGGCGGTGCTGGCGGTGTCGGCGGTGCTGGCGGCGTTGGCGGGGCGGGCGGAGACGGTAAAGATGGCGCAGCCGCGGTTGCCGCCGGCGGCGCTGGCGGCGATGGTGGTAAAGCCGGTAACGGTGGGGCTGGCGGTGCTGGCGGGGCAGGAGGTAGCGGCGGCGCAGCGCTGGGGTCAGGCGGTACCGGGACTAACGGCAATGGTGGGGCCGGCGGCAAGGGCGGAGATGCTGGGACGCCGGGTAACGGCGGACTCGGCGGAGCCGGCGACGCCAGTAACCACACTGGTGGGGTGGGCGGTCGGGGCGGTGATGCCGGCAGCGTCGGGGCCGGCGGCACCGGCGGGGCCGCTGGCACCGGGGGCATTGGCGGAATGGCCGGTAGCAACGGCGTTGTCGGTGCCGCGGTCGCTGGTGGGACCGGAGGCGATGGCGGTGCCGGCGTCAACGGTGCCTCCCTAGCCATCCCTCAGAGCGGTGGCAATGGCGGAGCTGGCGGCGCAGGCGGCAAGGGCGCGGTTGGCCTCAACGGCACCGACGGGCTCAGCCCGGGTGATTCGGGCACCGCCGGCTTGGCTGGCGGGTCTGGGGGTAAGGGCGGCAATGGCGGTGCCGGCGGTGCCGGGGCTGGTAGCGGCAGCGGTGGTGCCGGTGGTGCCGGCGGCGCCGGCGGCGCGGGCGGCACCGGTGGCCTCGGCGGCGCGTCGGCCGCCGGAACAGCCGGAGCCGGCGGCAGCGGCGGCACTGGTGGGCTCGGCGGGAATGGCGGGCAAGGCGGCGCCTCAGCTGACCTATCGGGTGGTACT
>NZ_VTZN01000407.1 GCF_008370645.1 Mycobacterium simiae | reverse complement strand
ACTGGGGCATCGGCAACTCCGGCAGCCTCAACACCGGCATTGGGAACGCCGGCAGCACCGACACCGGCTTGTTCAACACCGGGTCCGTCAACACCGGCATCGCCAATGCCGGTGACTACAACACCGGCTGGTACAACAGCGGAAACACCAACACCGGACTAGCCAATCGCGGGGATTACAACTCGGGCTGGTACAACGCGGGCAATTACAGCACGGGTATTGCCAACGCGGGCGACATCGATACCGGCGCCTTTATTACCGGCGACATGAATAACGGCTTCCTGTGGCGGGGTGATCGGCAGGGCCTATGGAGCGCAGGCTACGCGATCCACGTTCCCGAAATTCCAGCCCATGTCGACGTGGACATTCCCATCAACATCCCCGTCACCGCGGGTTTCACCAACACCGTGTACAGCGGCATCACGATGCAAGACATCAATTTCGGTTTCACCGCTGCCATCGGGCCAATCCCGGTCCTCACCGGCACGATCAACTCCCTCACCCTCCCGCCGATCACGGCCACCGGTCCCGCGATCTCGTTCAACATCGGCGACCCTGCTGGTTCCACCGTGATCCGCATCCCCGCCACGGCCAGCATCGGCCCCGTCGACTGGACGATCGTCAACATCCCGGCGGTCACCGGGTTGTTCAACTCCACCACCAGCCCTTCTTCGGGATTATTCAATGGCGGGACTGGCACCGTCTCGGGCATCGGAAACGTCGGCGCCAACATTTCGGGCTACCAGAACTTTGGGAGCTTGATCTCGGGCTACCAGAACTACGGCTCGTTGCAATCGGGCCTGGCCAACTTGGGTAATACCGTCTCGGGCATTCTTAATACCGGTGTCGCGACGCCTGCCAACGTCTCAGGCATGTGGAACGTCGGCAGCAACGTCGCTGGGTTCTTCCGCGACCAGGTGGCCGGAACGACGACATTCAACCTGGGTCTGGCCAATGTCGGGCAATACAACCTGGGCTTCGGCAACGTGGGCGACTATAACGGCGGCCTCGGTAACCTCGGCGACGTCAACTTCGGCGTCGGCAACGTCGGAGTCAATAACTTCGGTACAGCAAACCTCGGCAATTTCAACATCGGGGCGGCAAACACCGGCAGTTACAACCTCGGGTCGGCGAACCCGGGCGACT
>NZ_VTZN01000406.1 GCF_008370645.1 Mycobacterium simiae | reverse complement strand
GCGAGGCCTGCCGGGCCTGATCGAGTACGCCACCGACCTGTTCGACCGACCCAGCGTCGAGGCATTCGCCGGCTATTACCTGCACATCCTCGACGTCGTCACCGGCAATGCCGCCCTCGGTGTCGATACCATCGAAATCACCACGTCCTGCCAACGCGAGCTCCTGCTGGCCGCACACACCAGCACTGGGGTCCCCGAGGGGACCATACCGGAGTTGTTCGCCGCCCAAGTCGCCCGCACCCCGAATGCCGTTGCCGTGCTGGACGATTGCTGCCAATTGAACTACGCGGAGCTGGCGGCCCGAGCCGATCGATTGGCGGCAAGGCTGCGAACCTATGGGGCGCAACCGGAATCCATCATCGCCGTGGCGTTGCCTCGCGGCGTGCGGCTGATCACCGCGCTGCTGGCCGTCACCCAGACCGGGGCCGCGTACCTGCCCATCGACCCGGACTATCCCAGCCAGCGCACTGACTATATGCTCGTCGACGCCGCTCCGCTGCTGCTGATTACCGATGCGGCAACCGCACCCGGTTTGCCCGAGGCCGACATCCAACGGCTGGTCATAGATCAGCTTGACGCCGATGATGTCCGTGAGCCGGCCCACAGGCCGGCCCCCGTGCGGCCAGACCCGGACAACCTGGCCTACCTCGTCTACACGTCCGGGTCCACCGGGGTTCCCAAAGCGGTAGCCGCCACCCACCGCGATGTCGTCGCGCTGGCATCGGATAGCTGCTGGGAGAAGGACCATGGGCGAGTCTTGGTGCACTCGTCCATCGCCTTCGACGCCTCCACCTACGAGGTGTGGGTGCCGCTGCTACGCGGTGGTTGTCTGGTCATCGATTCGTGCGCCGGCAACGAAATCGCTGCCCTGACCGAACTTGTCGCGGCGCACCACGTTACCGCCTTGTTCCTCACCACTGCATTGGTCGACCTGGTCGCCGAGGCGTCCACCGAAAGCTTCGCATCGGTACGTCAGCTCTGGGTGGGTGGCGAGGCGTTGACGCCGGCGGCGGCGGGCAAGCTGCGGGCCGCGCATCCCGGTGTTGAGCTGATCAACGTCTACGGGCCGACCGAAACAACCACCTTTGCAACCTATTTCAGATGCGGTGCTGCCGACTTTATTGCAGGCACATCGGTGCCGATCGGTGGTCCCCTGGACAGCATGCG
>NZ_VTZN01000405.1 GCF_008370645.1 Mycobacterium simiae | reverse complement strand
ACGCCAAGTCCAAATCGAAACCAATAGTGGTAGCCCAGCGCTCGCCTCCGCTGCCGCGGTGAATGGGGCACTGATGCTGGAACAAGCGGTGAATGCAGCCCCAGCACTCAAAGCTGGTGATCGCTCCGCCGCTCTTTCGCTAGCACAGGCCTACACCAGCACTAACGCTCTCGGTAGCTATCTGCATCGCGACGACCCGACATATCAAGCGGCGGCCGATGACGTCAATGCCAAGGATGCGAATATGAAGGCCGTGTGTGGTGGTGGCTGATCTGCCGCCCGGCAAGTGGTCGGCGTTGTTGGTAGGCCCGTGGTGGTGCGCACGGCCCGACGCGCCAACGGCCGGAATCAGCTATTGGCAAAGTGCGGGAAAGAGCAAGCGAGGTGAGGCGAACGACCTGCACAACCAACGATCCCGCTTGGGGGAAAATCAGGGACGCACCGCCAACGATTTGCTGGAACGGTATTGGCGCGGCGAACAACGACTCGCCACTATCGCTCACCAATGTGAGGTGAAGAGCACCCAAAGCGATCATGTCGCCGATACGGTCAATCATTTGCGGGACCGTTTGACCGAGATCGCGAACTCCGGCAATGAGCGGATCGACCGGATCCTGTCCAGCACGGGGCTTATGGACGCGAAAGTTGCCGCGGTCAACGAAGTCATTGCTGAATCGAACTCAAGTGCCTCCAATGCTGCCGGGATTGCGATGTCGAACATCATCGATGCGACGCAGCGGGTGCTCGACGAAACTATCGGCGGTGACGCACGCAAGTGGCTGCGCGAGCACGGCGTCAACCTCGACGGTCCAGCTCCATCACGCCCCATCACGGCTAGAGATTTAGATTCCCCGCCACCAAACTCACAATCGGCGCCGGCATGGGCAAGTAGCCATACGGCGCCCGACACACCGCTGCCGGATGACGGCCAGCCGGCGACTTCACCGGCAGCGGCGTGGAGCAGCAGTCATACCGCGCCCGGAACACTGGGGCAGATTGACAGCGGCGCCTCCACATCACCGCTAGTGTCAGCATGGGGCAATGATCACACTGCGCCCGGTCTGTGGACGCCGCCAGGTGCGGTTCAACCGCCCTCACCGCCTGGTATGCCCGTCGTCGGTGTTGGCGGCCCGTTGGTGCCAGGCGTGTCAGCACCCGCGGCACCTGGTGCGCCA
>NZ_VTZN01000404.1 GCF_008370645.1 Mycobacterium simiae | reverse complement strand
TCAAGGGCTGCCGGGCCTGATCGAATTCGCCACCGACTTATTCGACCGCCACACGATCCAGACATTCGTCGGCTACTACTTATATGTCCTAGGGGTGGTGACAGCCCATGCCGACCGGGTCATCGACTCGATCGAAATCGTCGATGCCGCCCAGCGCGAGCTGTTACTGCGCACGTACAACGAAACCGTCAATCCTGTTGCTGCGGCCACTATCCCGGAGTTGTTCGCAACCCAGGCCGCACGCACCCCGAACGCTCTTGCGGTACAGGATGATCGGCACAGCCTAACGTACGCCGAGCTGTCGGCCAGAGTTAATGGGCTGGCCCGCTACCTGATTGGCCAGGGCGTGGGACCCGAGTCGTTGGTAGGGTTGGCGCTTCCCCGCAGCACCGACCTGGTGGTCGCCATGCAGGCGATCATGGCCGCCGGCGGAGCATTCGTGCCAATCGATCCGACCCATCCCGCGCAGCGCAACAGCCATGTGCTCGAGACCGCGGATCCAGTGTGTGTGCTGAGTAGTTCTGGTGCGGGGTTGGTAGCGGCGGACGTGGCTGTCGTTCACCTCGATGACCTTGACCTGTCCGGCTTTTCGTCGGAGCCGATCGCCGATGCCGAACGTCTGTCTCGGCTTGATCCCGATCATCAGGCCTATGTGATGTTCACCTCGGGATCCACCGGCCGGCCCAAGGGCGTGGCCGTTACGCAGAGCGCGATCGTCAATCAGGTGCAGTGGATGGGTAGCCAATACCGGATAGGTCCGCACGATGTGTATTTGCACAAGACCGCGATCACCTTCGATGTGGCGCTGTGGGGCTATCTGGCGGCTTTGGTATCGGGCGCGCGGTTGGTGCTCGCCAGCCCGGACGGACACAAGGATCCCCGGTACCTAACCGAAACGATTAGCGCACACGGGGTCACCCTGACCGACTTCGTCCCGTCGCTGCTGTCGGCATTGTGCTCCGTCGCAAGAAAAGAGCAGTTGGCGTCATTACGCGATGTGTTCGTAGCCGGAGAGACGTTGCCCGCTGCGACCGTCGGCGCGTTTGCCGTGTTGTGTGAAGCGAATCTGCACAATCTGTATGGCCCGACCGAGGCGACCGTCTCGGTCACCCATTGGCCCACCAGTCCCACGCATCAGGCGCCGGTGCCGATCGGCGTGCCGCAATCTAACTGCCA
>NZ_VTZN01000403.1 GCF_008370645.1 Mycobacterium simiae | reverse complement strand
TCTTCACCCATTGCGGCATCGCCCGCTCGCCGCTGATCAATAGCACTGCTTGCACTTGGCTATCACGCTCGCGGATCTCAATCGTGCGGTAGGACTGCTCCTGGCTGCATGCCGCGGGACGCGTCGTGCGAGTGTAGCCGTCGATCGTCAGGTGCGCGGCCTTGCGGGGCACAGTCTGGGCCGCCGCGCACCCGGAAACGCCGGCAACCACCACCCATGCCGCCCCTGCCACGCTGACCCAGCAGTTCCGCACCAGCCACCTCCATCCTGGGGGACGAGCATCGTGCACAGACTCTACTGGCGTCTTGACGCGAGCACAGGCACCAACGTGCCAGCCCTTGGCGTAGTGATGAATATCGATCTCACCCGATTCGGCGCGACGGTACGCTCAGTCAGCCTCGACCACCTCTTTGATGCGTTGCAGCGTCTTAGTCATGTCCCGGATGTTGCGGCGCTTGCGCAGCCAGCCGCCAAACAGCCAGTAGTAAGCGGTAGTGAACACCGACGCGGGAAGCCGAAAGGACTCGGTGACATCGGTGCCGTCACCGGACGGCTCCAAGCGGTAATGCCAGTTGTTGACCGGCCTGTCCCCGGCCATCACAGCAAACCCAAACTCACGACCCGGTTCACACGCCGTGACCTTGCATACCGTCCAGTAGACCGGCCCGATCTCGTTGCGCCGGACGTGGCCGCGGAATCGAGCACCCAGCTCGGGGCCGCTCGCATCATCGAGCCACTCCGCCTCGAACGTCTCAGGGGAAAAGCGTCCGGTGTTACGAATATCGGCGATCAAATGCCAAATCTTGTCCGCCGGCGAAGCCATATGAACTGTTGCTGAACCTTCCATAACAAGATCCAAACACGTCCACTGTAACGAAACGAGCAGAATCGCCGATATTCACTGTTTGGGCCCGAAGATTGAGATGATCTGGGTCAACGTCTGCTCCAGCTGGCGGACCGGCTGGGGCACCGCCACGGGTACCGGCGGCAACCCACCGGCGGTGGCGCACTTCGGCCATGCGCCTGGGCCCTGGCCGGCCAGTACCCGGTTGGCGACTGCGATTTGTTCCTGTTTAGACGCGTGTGCGGGGTTTCCCACACCGCCGTATTCCTCCCACGTGGCTTGCTTGAACTGGAGTCCGCCGTAGGCGCCGTTGCCGGTGTTGGCCCTCCAGTTGCCGCCCGACTCGCAC
>NZ_VTZN01000402.1 GCF_008370645.1 Mycobacterium simiae | reverse complement strand
CCGCCGCCATGGCGATCGCAGGCACTTCACCATTGTGGAGTGGGAGGGTTTTCGTCGACGCGCAATGGTTGTCGGTCGGCCTGCTCAGCATGGGGTTGGCCGGATTTTGTCTGCACGCCACGCTGCTGGGCCTGCTGGCCGGCACTAACCGGTGGACTCAGTACGGATCGCTGATGGTGACCGACGCCGTCATCCGGGTAGCGGTGGCCGCGGCCACATTCGTCGTCGGATGGGGCCTGGTCGGCTTTTTGTGGGCCACCGTGGCCGGCTCGGTGGCCTGGCTGATCGTGCTGCTGGGCGCACCGGGTGCGCGGGCTGCCGCACGCCTACTCACGCCGGGAAGCGCCGCGACGTTCCTGCGTGGTGCCGCTCATTCGATCACTGCGGCAGGAGCCAGCGCGATTCTGGTGATGGGGTTTCCGGTGCTGCTGAAACTCACCTCCAACCAGCTGGGGGCCCAAGGAGGCGTCCTCATCCTGTCCGTGACGTTGACCCGGGCGCCGCTGCTGGTGCCGCTGACGGCTATGCAAGGAAACCTTATCGCCCATTTCGTCGACGAAAGCACGCACCGGCTTCGGGCGCTAATTTCGCCGGCGGCGTTCGTCGGCGGCATCGGCGCGCTAGGGGTGCTGGCGGCCGGCGTGCTGGGCCCGTCGTTGTTGCGCGCCTTGTTCGGCCCGCAATACCAGGCCAGCAGTGCGCTGTTGGCCTGGTTGACGGCGGCTGCGGTGGCAATCGCCATGCTCACGCTCACCGGCGCAGCCACGGTGGCGGCCGCATTGCACCGTGCGTATTCGCTGGGCTGGGTCGGCGCTACGGTGGCGTCGAGCTTACTGCTGATGTTGCCGCTGCCGTTGGAGACCCGCACGGTCGTCGGGCTGTTGTGCGGCCCGATGGTGGGAATCGCCGCTCACCTGGCGGCGCTGGCGCGCGTTGGATGATCAGTGCCGGCCAAGCGGGTAGCTTGTGCGCTTAAATGGCCTTAATTATGGACCTTGGATATGGACACTGACACGCATCACTTCGACGCCTGGATCGTCATTCCCGCCTTCAACGAAGCCGCTGTCATCGGCGACGTGATCGCCGATGTGCGGTCGGTCTTCGATCACGTCGTGTGCGTCGACGACGGCAGCACCGACGGCACCGGCGACATCGCCCTGCGGGCTGGCGCCCATCTGGTGCGCCACCCGGTCAACCTGGGCCAGG
>NZ_VTZN01000401.1 GCF_008370645.1 Mycobacterium simiae | reverse complement strand
TCGCGCCGCCGGCGCGGGAGCGGGCCGGGAAGGAGAAAGAGGCCCGGCCGGCCCTCGGGGGGAGAGCCGGCCGGGCCCGGTGGGCGACGCGTCCGTTACCGGGTCTGCAGCATCCGGAAGGCCCGGGCCTTCAGCGATCCGGGGCTGGCCGCGGAGGCGATGTTGCGCAGGGCGCGGGTGGCGCTGGCGGCGCTACTGGTTCTGGCGCCACGCACGGGCACGTGGTGGTCGAGGTATTCGGTGACCGCGTTGTAGGCCGCCCACCGGGTCCCGGCGATCGGGGCGATGGTCGGCGAGGACGTCCACAGCGTGACGATGCCGGCGGCGCGTTCGCGGCGGTGCCGGGCGGTGGCCGCGCTGGTGGCGGAGTCGACCTCGAGCAGGGCGTCGGCGAAGGTGCGGACCTCGTCGGTGTCCATCGGGCGGGCATACAGGGCGGCGGCCTCGGTCTCGAAGGCCTCGACGTAGCGCCAGGTCAGCTTCAGGGCGTCGCGGGCCTGCTGGATGGCCGCGCGCGCCCCGCCGGTGTGGCGGATTCCCCAGCTGGCCTTCGCCTCTCGCAGGGCGGCGGACTGGGTGTTGGCGCACACGATACGGATGGGCGTGACCAGGAAGGTGAAGCGGGACGACCCGTCGTGGGAGTTCAGCGCCGCCAGGTACAGCTCGGTGCGGTCGGCGGCGCCGTCGCGGCCGTCGAAGACGATGGCGGTGGGCAGCTTCATGGTCATGAAGGTCTCGCGGCCCCCGCGCAGCGCCCCGGCGGTCTCGAAGCGGGCGCCGCTCTCGTCGACCAGGGCGTCGAGCAGTGCGCAGGAGGCCTCGTTCTGCACCGGCTCGTACTTGCTGCCGACCACGCCGAGCACGTCGAGGCCGCCGGTGACGGGGTTGGTGCGCACGGTGGCGAAATGGTCGGGCACCGCCAACGGTGCCGGGGCGGTGACGCCGGTGTCGTCGACGACGGGCTGGCGGGGCACCTGCAGCGCCATCTTGCGCACGTTCCAGCCGGCCAGGTGCGCGGCGTCGAGGGCTTCGCGGGCGGTCATGGCGTGGCCGACGGATTGGCCGAGTCGGTGCCAGTGGTCGGCGCGGGAGTTGGCGAAAAAGACGTGGGCGATACCGTCTGCGCCGGTGGTGGTGTCGAGTTCGTGTGCCATGGTTCTTCCCTTTCGGTGGTGTGATCGCGCCGGTCGGCGCCGGGTGCCGGGGACCGGCCG
>NZ_VTZN01000400.1 GCF_008370645.1 Mycobacterium simiae | reverse complement strand
TCCGGGGATAGCTCGTAGGACATGAAGCCTGACGCCGGGCCGCCAACCGTCCCATCCCCGCATCCGGGGATAGCTCGGAGGCACGCCCGACGTTTACTCGGCCATCCCCGCATCCGGGGATAGCTCTACGTAGTCATGCACCAGGTCCACCCACAGCTCGTCCCATCCCCGCACCCGGGGATAGCTCGTCGGCTTCGTGCGACTCCATGAGGGCCGCGGCGTCCCATCCCCCGCACCTGGGGATAGCTTGGCAATGAGAGGGTCGCGGTTCTGTGCACCCCGCACCTGGGGATAGCTCGGTAGCAACTGACGGAAACCTTGTGGCGGTTGTGTCCCATCCCCGCATCCGGGGATAGCTCGGACATGTGGATTGAGGCGAAACGCATCCATGAGTCCCATCCCCGCACCCGGGGATAGCTCGGTAGCCCGCTTCGGTCGGCTCGTCTTTCTTGGGTCCCATCCCCGCACCCGGGGGATAGCTCGAAAGCGTTTCCCACCAACCGTGCCAAGACCGAGTTTCCCTCCCCCCCGTACAGGGGACACCTCGGTTTCCAACTATGGAGAAGCGTTCCCACCAGTTGATCTCGAAGCTGCCTATTATCCTCAACGGCCAGAGACCAGCCACCGGCTGAGCGCCCTCAGCTCAGAGAGTCTCCGGACTCACCGGGGGCGGTTGGACCTTTCAATTGGCCACCAGCGGGGACATCAAACTGGCTGTTGACAGCTCGAACCATGCCCCCGCACACGGGGATAGCTCGGGAATGGTAGGGCTGTTTGATGTCGATTGAAGTCCCATCCCCGCACACGGGGGATAGCTCGCATCTGCGCTTGAGTATCGAGAAACCCTTGCGGTCCCATCCCCGCACCACGGGGGATAGCTCAAAACCATTCTGCCCCCCTCCGACTACTAGAGTATGAGCGTCACTTTTCGGTGAGGACGAACAACCGCTCGTTGAGTCTCACGCACACGGCCGTCGTTCCACCCAGCAGACTGGGATTGCTGAACCGCTCCGGGTTGAGTCCGGAGTCTCCGGACGTACTGGGGCGGTTCATACTCATCGCCGGCTGTGGGATTGTGGCGCTATCAACCCTCCGCGCGCGTGGATAAATCGATCGGGTATCGATCAAGATTCGAGGTAGAGCGTGTCGCCCTCCCCCCTGAACTTGGGGGGGAAACACGGGGTCCTGCCCCAGTACACGGGGGATAAGTCAGCGTGCAAGCTCATCGACCACCGCAATGAT
>NZ_VTZN01000040.1 GCF_008370645.1 Mycobacterium simiae | reverse complement strand
GCCTCGGCCGCATTTTTGCCGCTGACCTCGGCGTGGAACACGTCGGGGTACTGGGTGGCCGAGTGGTTGCCCCAGATCGTCATCTTCTTGATGTCGGTGACCGCGGCGCCGGTTTTGGCAGCCAGCTGCGAGATGGCCCGGTTATGGTCCAGGCGGGTTAGTGCAGTGAATCGCTCCCGCGGGATGTCGGGGGCGTTGGTCATCGCGATCAGCGCGTTAGTGTTCGCTGGGTTGCCGGTCACGCCGACGCGGACGTCGGCGGCAGCCACGGAGTTGAGGGCCTTGCCCTGAGCAGTGAAAATCGCGCCGTTGGCTTCCAGCAGGTCTCCGCGCTCCATGCCCTTGGTACGCGGGCGGGCCCCGACGAGTAGGGCCAGGTTCACGCCGTCGAAGATCTTGTTCGGGTCTGCGCCGATTTGGACGCCGGCCAGCAGCGGGAACGCACAATCATCGAGTTCCATCACCACACCCTCGAGCGCCTTGAGCGCCGGTTCGATTTCGAGCAGCCGCAGCTCGATTGGCCGGTCGGGGCCCAGCAGCGAGCCGCTGGCCAGGCGGAACAACAGGCTGTAGCCAATCTGGCCGGCAGCTCCGGTGACGGCGACCTTGAGGGGACTTGCGCTCACGTCGGTGTGCTCCTTATGGAGAAGTCTGCGTGGTTGGGGTTTCGGGTCGAAACTAGCGCACCGGTACCGACGCAAAATAGCCAGACCCGCGCCGACACCTGCCTTGGCGCGATGACGTGGTCAAACGGCGTAGCATGGACCACCGCCCGGTCAGCCCCGCGCTGCGATCGGAGGTTCCTATGTTCCCGGGATTTGACGCGCTGCCCGAATCACTGCGAACAGTCGCGCGACCGCGCAACCAACACGTGCATCCGGTTGCCAACCGACCGGCCCAGTCGTTGGTCGATTGCGGCGTTTATGTGGAAGGTCGGCGCATGCCGGGCAAGTACGCCTACGCCGACGCGTTGCGCGAGGTTCGTGAATTCCAGCTGGCGGGACAGGAAGCGTTCGTGTGGATCGGACTGCACGAGCCTGAGGAACAACGGATGCAGGATGTGGCGGATGTTTTCGGGCTGCACCCACTCGTCGTCGAGGACGCTGTGCACGCCCACCAACGGCCCAAGCTGGAGCGCTACGACGACACGCTGTTCTTTGTCCTGAAAACCGTCAACTACGTCCCGCACGAATCGGTGGTGCTGGCCCGCGAAATCGTCGAGACCGGCGAGATCATGATCTTCGTCGGCAAAGATTTCGTGATCACGGTCAGGCATGGCGAACATGGCGGGCTGTCGGATGTGCGCAAGCGGATGGACGCCGACCCCGAACATCTACGGCTGGGACCATTCGCGGTGATGCACGCCATCGCCGACGACGTCGTCGACCATTACCTGTCCGTTACTGCTCATATCGAAACCGACATCGACAGCATCGAGGAAGTGGCGTTCGCGCCTGGCCGCAAGATCGACGTCGAACCGATCTATCTGCTCAAGCGCGAAATTTTGGAATTGCGTCGGTGTGTGTACCCCTTGTCGGCCGCTTTTCAGCGGATACAGACCGAAAACAAAGACGTGATTTCCAAAGAAGTCCGGCGATACCTGCGCGACGTCGCCGACCACCAGACCGAGGCGGCAGAGCAGATCGCCAGCTATGACGACATGCTCAACTCCCTGGTGCAGGCCGCGCTGGCCCGTGTCGGTATGCAGCAGAACATGGACATGCGCAAGATTTCGGCTTGGGCCGGTATCATCGCGGTGCCTACCATGATCGCCGGCATATACGGCATGAACTTCCACTTCATGCCGGAATTGGACTCGAAGTGGGGTTACCCGACGGTGATCGGCAGCATGGTCATCGTCTGCCTATTCCTTTACGTCAGTTTCCGCAACAGGAACTGGCTCTGAGGGTTTGCGGGCGTGCGCTCATGGCATCGAGTGTGCATACCGGGCAGCCGGTCCGCGTCAGACCCGCCCTACTCGCACGCTGGACGCCCAGGACGCTGATCACAGTGGCGGGGCGGTCACTGCGCAGGGATGGTCAGGTTGACGCCGGAGTCGGCGTCGAAAACGGCCAGCCTGGTGGTGTCGAAAGCCAATTCTACTGGCTGTCCGATAGCGGCCTTCGATTCAGCCGGAACTCTTGCTACGAAATGGTTTTCGCGCATCTCGCCGTGAGCTTCCAGCTCGTCCAATTGAGCCGAGTGTACGGCTGGACCTGAGGTGGTGAAGTATACGTACTTGTCTGCCCCCAACGATTCCACCAATTCGACGCTGGCCTCGAAGTTCAGTGCATTGATGCGCTGGTAGCCGTCGATCAGGGCAGCATCCTGGATACGCTCCGGGCGTATCCCGACGATGATGTTGTCAGGTTTAGGGTGCCCGGCGATCATTTCGTGCGCTTGCGGTGCGAGTGTCACTTCACCGAAGGGCAGGGTCAGCCCGAGCGGGGTGAGCCTCGCCGGGAAGAAATTCATTGCCGGCGAACCGATGAAGCCGGCGACGAACAGATTGGCCGGGCGCTCGTAAAGCTGCGTGGGGGTGCCGATCTGCTGTGCGACTCCGCCGGACATGACTACCACCCGATCGCCCAGCGTCATGGCCTCGGTTTGGTCATGGGTGACATAGACGGTGGTGGCGCCCAGTCGCTGCTGCAGCCGGGCAATCTCGCCGCGCATCTGTACCCGCAGTTTGGCGTCCAGGTTGGACAACGGCTCGTCCATCAGGAAGGCCTTGGGACGCCGTACGATCGCCCGACCCATCGCGACCCGCTGTCGCTGTCCACCCGACAATTGCACAGGCTTGCGATCCAAAAGCTGGGTCAGATCAAGGATCTTGGCGGTCTCAGAGACCTTCTGCGCGATGTCGGCCTTCCTCATTTTGGCCAGGGTCAACGGGAACGCGATATTCTGCCGCACCGTCATATGCGGGTACAGGGCGTAGGACTGAAACACCATGGCGATATCGCGGTCCTTGGGCGCCTTCTCGTTGACTCGCTCACCATCGATGCGCAGCTCACCCGACGAGATATCCTCAAGTCCGGCAATCATGTTCAGTGTCGTGGTCTTACCGCAGCCGGAAGGTCCTACCAGGATTAGGAATTCCCCATCGGCGATGGTGATGTTGAGGTCTTTGACCGCTATCGCTCCGTCGGGGTAACTCTTGTTGACGTGCTCGAGCACAATCTCGGCCATTGCGCTAACCCTTCACAGCGCCAGAGGTCAACCCGGCGACAATCCGTCGTTGGAAGACAAGGACAAAGACCATGATCGGAACCGTGATCACGATCGCGCCAGCCGCAATGGATCCGGTCGGCTCCTCGAATTGGGAACTGCCGGTGAAGTTGGCAATTGCCACCGGCGCAGTGATCGCCGCCTTGGTAGCGGTCAGTGACAATGCCAGCAGTAGGTCGTTCCACGCAAAGATGAACACCAATATCGCCGCCGTCACCAGGCCCGGAGCTGCCAGCGGCGCAATCACCTTGCGGAAGGCCTGACCCGGCGACGCGCCGTCCATTTTGGCTGCCTTCTCCAAATCCCATGGGATCTCTCGGAAGAAGGCCGCTAGCGTGTAGATGGCAAGCGGCAGCGCAAAAGCGATGTACGGCAGGATCAATCCGGGCCAGGTGTCGAACAAGCCGACCGCGCGTTCGATGTTGAACAACGGCGTCACCAGCGAGATGGCCGGAAACATGGTGATCAACAGAGTGACACCAATCAGCACCTGCTTTCCCGGAAAGTCCAGCCGGGCAACGGCATAGGCGGCCATCGCACCGAGCACCACCGCGATCACAGTGGTGGTCAATCCGATTCCGATGGAATTGATCAACGCCGAGCTGAAGAAATCGCCCCGGAAGATGCCGCGGTAATTTTCCAATGTCACCGTCGAGGGAATCAGCTTGCCGTCCTTAACCGTTGACGTCGGCTTGAGTGACAGGCTAAAGATCCACAGCACCGGCAGCAACGCATACACCACCACCAATGTGTCCGTGATAGACCACAATAGGGCGCGGCGGGTGCCCAACCCCTCAACGCCCATTGGCATTACCACCAGGTGCCGCTGCGCCGAATAACTTGACGAAAACGACCGCGATCAGGGCCACGCAGCCGAAGATCAACACGCTGATCGCCGAGCCGAGACCGACATTGAAGCCTTTAAACAAGTTGTCGTAGCCCAGGATCGACACTGACGCGGTGTTGTTCTCGCCGGCAGTCAGTACATAGATGTTGTCAAAGATGCGGAATGCGTCCAAGGTGCGAAACAGCAGCGCCACGACGACTGCCGGCTTGATGATCGGCAAGATGATCTTGGTCAGCCGGCGCCAGGCTCCCGCCCCGTCGACCTGAGCAGCCTGCAACAAGTCCTCCGGTACCAACGCCAGCCCGGCCAGCAACAGCAGCGACATGAATGGCGTCGTCTTCCACACCTCGGCGATCACGACGACGCCCAGCGACGGAATCTGCTGAGTCAGCGGCGCGCTACCTTGCGGCAGTAAGTTGGCCAGATACCCGGTGCCTGGGGTCCAGGCGTAGTACCAGCTATACGACGCGACCACCGTGACGATGCCGTAGGGGATCAGCACCGCGGTACGCACCAATCCCTTGCCGATCAGAGTGCGGTGCATGACCAGCGCTAGCGCCAGACCCAGCGCGAACTCGAAGGTCACCGCCACCACCGTGATTGCCAGCGTCACGGCAAGAGCGGTCCACCAGTACCTGTCGGTCAGGATCGTCTGGTAATTACCCAGTCCGACGAATGCGGTGTCATTCGGGGTGGCCAGGTTGTTGCGTTGCAGGCTCAGCCACACCGCGTAACCGATCGGGTAGGCAGTCACCGCCAGCATCAATATCGCCGCAGGTGCAACGAGGACGAAGGCCAGTCGCTGCTCGGCTCGGCGATCACCAGCGCGCGCCAACATGGTCACGGCAGCAGGCCTTTGCCGTCGATAGCCTTCTGCACCTGGGCGGCGAGCTGGTCAGCAGTGCGTTCTGGATCGATCTTGGTCACAGGGCTCAGCGCGGCCGATAGTCGCAGCGACACCGCTTGGTAGGCCGGCGTCGCGGGCCGCACGGCGGCGTCGGTGAGCTGTTGGCGAATGATGTCGTACATCGGATACTTCGCCTGGAACTGCGGGTCGGAGTACAACGAGGTCCGCACCGCAGGCAAACCACCTTCGATCGAAACATACTTCTGGCTCTGCAGATCGCGCAGGCACCGGACCGCTTCAAAAGCTTCGGCCTTGTGGTGGGTGGTGCTGGCCACCGCGAGGTTCAGCCCGCCGATCGTCACCTTGGCCGGCTGCCCGGGCACCACCCCGGGATAGGGCGCGAACCCGAACACCTGCCGGCTGGCCTGATACGCAATGCGGAACTGCTCGTTGCTGGGCACGAAGGTACCGACGCTGTTGATGCTGGCGGCCAGTTGGGGAACGCGGTTGAGCGGGAGAAACGGCACGCCACCTTTGACCGCGTTCTCCAGCATGGAGGCAAACACGTACGGCCAGTTCACCTCCAGAGCCGCCTTACCCTGCTCGAACGCCAACCGGGCCGTTCCCTCCTCGGCGCGGCTGATCGACGGGTCAGCCCCGGGTGCGGTGGCCACCGATTTCAGCACGCGCAGGGCGGCGACGGTCGCGGCCCGGTGCGCGGGAGTGTCGGTCAGAGTGACGCGCTTGCCGTCCGCGGCGAGCACCTGGCCGCCGACGCTGGTGAGCACGGTGTTAAACCACACCACCAGACCCTCGCCCTGGTTGGCCTGCGCGGCGATCCAGCTGGGCTGACCGGCGTCGCGCAATCTGGCCGCCTCGGCCACCATAGCGGCCCAGTTGTCGGGCGGTTGGTGCACCAAATCCGCGCGATACCAGAGCAATTGGGTGTTGGTGGTCACCGGCGCGGCATACAGCCGGTGCTTCCAAGTCGCCGTCTTGAGCGGGCCCGGCAGGGTGTCGGAGGTGGCGTCAGCTTCGGCCAGCCCGGCCGGATCGTCCGAGAGCGGCAGGGTCCAGCCAGCTTCGGCGAACTCCGCCGTCCACACCACGTCCATCCCCATGACGTCGAGCGTGTGGTCGTGACCGGTCAGCCGCCGGGCCAGCTGTAGCCGTTGTTGATCCGGGGACCTCGGCAAGTTCACGTGCTCGATCACGTACCGACCACCGACTTGCTCGGTGCAGCGCTGAGCAACCGCGGTGAACGTCGCCCCGTCGGTGGCTGGGGTGTAGAAGCTGATGACCACGCCGTTGACGCTGGACCCGCAGGCCGAGACCGCCGATACGATGCTCAGCGCCGCCAGTGCGCCCGCCCACAACTGCCGCGGCCACCATAAGCGCCAGCGGCCCATCAAATAGCCAGACGCGCCAGTAGATCCCGTGCCTTCTCGGCGTTTTGCGGGTCACAGAGCACGTCGTACCGGCCGGCTACTAATTGCATTGTCGAGCTGAAGTCCCTGGTGCCGCGAGCCATCGCGTACGGAACCGCGGACGTGATCAGCCCGAAGAACACCCCGGCGACCAGACCTGTGACCAACGCCGCCCACGGGTTAGGGCTGAAGAAGCCGAGCACCAGGCCAATGAACAAGCCCAGCCAGGCGCCACTGAGGACGCCGCCGCCCAGCACTTTGGGCCAGCTCAGCCGGCCGGTCACCCGTTCTACCTGCATGAGGTCAACGCCGACGATGGTCACCTGCTGGACCGGGAATTCTTGCTCTGAGAGATAGTCGACGGCGCGTTGGGCCTCGGCATAGGTGGGATAGGACCCAACCGGCCAGCCTTTGGGGGGAGTGGGCAATCCTGGTACACCACGCCGGCCCGCAGGCCCGGGCGGCGGTGTCGAACCGGGAACCTGTCCCGGCTGGAATGGGCTAGTCATCGGTCTTATTCTGCTCTGCGTCCGCCATCGTTTCATCTCCGGGACGTCCGCTCACCATCCGGTCGACAGCGAAACAGCTGCTAGACGACCTGAAATGCCCACATTTCACCTGGCCAGGGCTGACTATGCCGTGAGGTTCGTCAGTTCGTTGAGGGTGGGGATCGCCGCGCTGGCGCTGAGATCGACGTCACCGTCACACCTTCTCGCACTTCTCCGCGCTGGCGTCGATCTCGGCGCTCATCGGGTGAGCGCTGGCCTCGACGAATTACGGGTGCGACCACTAAGCCGTCGCCGGCGACCCAGGGAGCGGCAGCTCACCGGCCGGAACGCCTGCTGCCCATTGGCTAGGCCTGATTGCCTGACTCCTCCTCAGGACGCTTCGCCCCCCGCATCGTCGTCAGGCTAGGTTGGCACCATGACAGCTCCCGGCGGCTCCCCCGAAGAGGGCACGCACAACGGTCCGGCTCCCGCCCGCCCAGGCGATGAGCAGCCGGCTGCGCAGCCCGTTCCCCCCTCTGATGGGGCACCCTGGGCAGCACCGGAAACCTCGCCGGTAGCCGACTCTCCACCTCCGGCGTATCCGCCGCCCGGGTACCCACCCGCTTTCCCGCCACCAGCGGTGGCCTATCCGCCCGATTACGCAACCGGATATCCACCGCCGATCCCGCCTACCACTTATTCGCCGCTTGAATACCCGACATACGGCACGCCTTACCCGCCGCCCATGGCATCGCCCTCGTCGGCCTACGGCGCATCTTCGAGCGGCTACCCACCGCCCTCCTATCCGGGCGGGTACTACCCGCCGCCGGACTACATGGGCGGCTACGGACCAGCCCTACCAGGCACCAACACCATGGCCATCGTCTCGCTGGTGTCGTCGTTCGCCGGGGTGTTCTGCTGCATCGGCTCGATCGTGTCCGTTGTGGTCGGCACGATCGCGCTCAACCAGATCAAGCGAACTCGGGAGGACGGCTTTGGCCTGGCAGTGGCCGGCATCGTGATCGGCGTCGCGACGCTGCTGATGTGGATGATCGTCGGGATCTTCAGCATTCCTTCGCACTAGAGCAACCCACTAGCAAGGGCCATCCCGCGATCGGCTGCCTACGCTCTGAGTCATGGGATCGGTCAACAGGGTCTACGTTGCGCGGCTGGCCCGGATGATGGTGCTGGGCCCGCTGGGCGAATCATTCGGCCGGGTGCGTGACGTCGTGATCAGCATCAGCATCGTCCGGCAGCAACCGCGCGTTCTGGGGCTGGTCGTCGATTTGGCGACCCGCCGCAGCATCTTCATACCAATCCTGCGGGTCGCTGCGATCGAGCCGGACGCGGTGACGCTCAGCACCGGCAACGTGTCGCTACGCCATTTCGAGCAGCGGCCGGGCGAGGTCTTGGCAATCGGCCAGATACTCGACACACCGGTGAAGGTCAACGATCCCGCGCTGCCCGAGCTGGCCAACGCTGATCTGGTAGTCACCGATTTGGGTATTGAGCCAACCCGAACCCGCGACTGGCTGGTGACCAGGGTCGCCGTCCGCAGCTATCGACGGCTGAGACGACGCGGCCCGGTGCACATCGTGGACTGGCAATACGTCCGCGGATTGACGCCGTCGGCATTGGCGATGCCGGGCCAGGGTGTAGCACAACTGCTGGACCAATTCGAGGGACGGCGGGCGGTCGACGTCGCCGACGCCATCCGCGGACTTCCGTCCAAACGCCGCTACGAGGTATTCAAAGCGCTTGACGACGAGCGGCTGGCCGACATTCTGCAGGAGCTGCCCGAGCTCGACCAGGCGGAGGTGCTGTCCCAACTGGGCACCGATCGCGCGGCCGACGTGCTCGAAGAGATGGATCCTGATGACGCCGCGGATCTGCTCGGCGTGCTCAATCCAACCGATGCCGAGATGCTGCTAACCCGGATGGATCCCGACGACTCGGATTCGGTGCGACGTTTGCTGAAGCACTCGCCCGATACCGCGGGTGGTTTGATGACCTCGAATCCGGTGGTACTCACCCCCGACACGTCGGTTGCCGAGGCCCTGGCCCGGGTCCGCGATCCCGACCTGACACCGGCACTGTCGTCGATGGTCTTCGTGGCACGACCACCGACGGCCACCCCCACCGGCCGCTACCTGGGCATCGTGCAACTGCAACGCCTACTTCGTGAACCGCCGGCCGAACTGGTCAGCGGAATCGTCGACACCGACCTGCTTACCCTGACGCCCGATACCCCGTTGGCCGCCGTGACCCGCTATTTTGCCGCCTACAACCTGGTCTGCGGTCCGGTGGTCGACGACCAGAACCATTTGTTGGGCGCGGTGACGGTCGACGACCTGCTCGATCACCTGCTGCCGCAGGACTGGCGGATGGACGTACCTCAACTCGACCCGGCGGGCCGACCCGCCCGACCCGAAGGAACCTCGTGAACAAGTCCTCAGCGCCGCCGCGGCGGCTGTACACCCCGCGGACGTCGCGCCGGTTCGCCCCGCGGCTGGACCCTGAGGCGCTCGGGCAGACCACCGAACGCATCGCACGCTTCTTCGGCACCGGGCGCTACCTGTTGCTACAGACGCTCATGGTGTTGACCTGGATCGCGGTGAACTTGTCTGCTGCACACTGGCGCTGGGATCCCTACCCGTTCATTCTGCTCAATCTGGCCTTTTCCACGCAGGCTGCCTATGCGGCGCCACTGATTCTGCTGGCCCAGAACCGCCAGGAAAACCGCGACCGCGTCGCATTGGAAGAAGATCGCCGGCGCGCCGCGCAGACCAAGGCCGACACCGAGTATCTGGCCCGCGAGCTGGCCGCCCTGCGCTTGGCCATCGGTGAGGTCGCGACACGAGACTACCTGCGACATGAATTGGAGAGCCTGCGTGCTCTGATGACGGATCTAGAGCCGGTCGGTGCGGAGCCCGACTCGGCACGAACGACGAACGGAGCCGACCGGCGGGCCAGGAAATCCCTGTGAGAACCAACTCCCCCATTGCGCCACTCCCGTCACAAGAGTTATGTATGGTGATCTAGTTCACGAAGCTAAGAAACGTAGTTTTCCCGACGACTCGCATGACTCTCGCATAACTGAGGACGGTCGAGGTGCGCATTTGGGACCGCTGGAGTGCTCATCCGGCCGTTACTGAAGGCGCCACCCAGCTGTGGGAGACCGTGCGGCAGCGGGCACTTCGCCTGAGCCGGCCGGCATTCGGCATTGCGATGATTATCCCGGTGGTGTTCGCCGGCGCGGTCGGCGCCGCGGCTCCCGCAGTCCACGGCAAGTCGACGTCAACGGTACGTGCCGGCGTTACCCCGGTGGCAGCGGTGACGCACTCGCCGGTGCTGGACCTGTCCGGACCGACGGTCATCGCCGTTGCGCATCGGCCGGCTAGCTTCCATGTCGCCGCAGCCACCAGCTCGGCCCCGCCGCCGCCTATGGTCGTCAATGCGCCTGGTGCACTTGGCATTCCGATCATGGCGTTGTCCGCTTATCGCAATGCCGAGCAGAAGATGACCGTTGCCGCCCCGGGTTGCGGCGTCAGTTGGAACCTGCTGGCCGGGATCGGCCGCATCGAATCAGGCCACGCTGGTGGCGGCGCTGTGGACGCGCGTGGCACCGCGGTCAGTCCAATCTATGGGCCCGCACTGGACGGCACGCTGCCGGGCAACGAGGTCATCATCCAAAGCAGCGTCGGCAATCGCGTCACCTACGCCCGGGCGATGGGTCCCATGCAGTTCCTGCCCGGCACCTGGGCGCGCTACGCCGTCGACGGTGACGGCGACGGTGTGCCCGACCCGCAGAACCTGTTCGACTCCACGCTGGCGGCCGCCCGATACCTGTGCAGCGGCGGGCTCAACCTGCGGGACCCCGCCCAAGTCATGGCGGCCATCTTGCGTTACAACAACTCGATGCCCTACGCGCAGAACGTGCTGGGCTGGGCGGCGGCCTACGCCACCGGAGTGGTCCCGGTCGACCTGCCGCCGATCACCGGGCCGCCACCGCCGATCGGCGACGCACACCTGGAGCATCCGGAGGGACTCGGACCGAACTTGCCGTTGAACGTCAACGGGCTCGGGCCCGGCGACCCGCTGAGCCAGCACGTACCACTGATCGACTTCGGCCCGCCGCAGCTCACCAACGCGCCGCCGCTGCTATGGCCCTGGCTGCAACAACCTCCCCCACAGCCCCAGGCACCGCAGCCTGGTTGCACGTTGATCTGCATCACCTCCCAGAACCCAGCCGACGCGGTTTCGCCCGCGGGTCCCCCGGTGCCATTCGGCGGCATTGTGGTCGCACCGCCGGTTCCGCCCGCCGCGCCAGTTTTCCCAGATCCGTTTGCCCCGCCGGCTGCGCCCGCGCCGGCCGCCCCCGCCCCGGCTCCGAACGCGTCATCAGCACCCAAGCCAACCGGGCCATCCCAGCCGCCGGCTCCCACTGGGCCGGCGCCCGGCGGACCGATACTCACACCGGTGAACTGACCCCTCGGCCGAAGCCGCACCCGCATAGACTCGGCGGTGATGTCCGGAACTCATGAACCCACCGACCTAACTGACCTTGCCGGAGCGATCCGCGCGGCGCTGGCAAAAGTGATTGACCCCGAATTACGGCGCCCTATCACCGAGCTCGGGATGGTTAAGAGCATCAATCTGGGCTCTGCTGGCGCGGTCCATATCGAGATTTACCTGACCACCGCCGCGTGCCCAAAGAAGTCCGAGATCAGCGAACGCGTCACCCGGGCGGTGTCTGACGTTACCGGCACCGGGTCGGTAAGGGTCAGCCTGGATGTGATGAGCGACGAGCAGCGCACCGAGCTGCGCAAGCAACTGCGCGGAGATGCTCGCGAGCCGGTGATTCCCTTCGCCCAGCCCAGCTCGCTCACCCGGGTGTATACGGTCGCTTCGGGCAAGGGCGGCGTGGGCAAGTCCACCGTCACGGTCAACCTGGCCGCGGCAATGGCCGCCCGTGGGCTGTCGATCGGCGTGCTGGACGCCGATATCCACGGCCATTCCATTCCCCGGATGATGGGCACCACCGACCGGCCCACCCAAGTCGAGTCGATGATCCTGCCGCCCATCGCCCACGAGGTACGCGTCATCTCGATCGCCCAATTCACCCAGGGCAACACGCCGGTGGTGTGGCGCGGGCCGATGCTGCACCGGGCGCTGCAACAGTTCCTGGCAGACGTGTACTGGGGCGATTTGGACGTGCTGCTGCTCGATCTGCCGCCAGGAACCGGCGACATCGCTATCTCGGTGGCTCAGTTGATCCCGAACGCTGAAATCCTCGTCGTTACCACCCCTCAGCTGGCCGCGGCCGAGGTCGCCGAACGGGCCGGCAGCATTGCGCTGCAGACCCGCCAGCGGATCGTTGGCGTGGTGGAGAACATGTCCGGGCTTACCCTGCCGGACGGCACCACGCTGCAGGTATTCGGTGAGGGCGGCGGCCAGCAGGTCGCCGAACGGCTGACCCGGGCGGTCGGCGCTGATGTTCCGCTGCTGGGTCAGATCCCACTGGACCCCGCGCTGGTGTCCGCTGGTGATTCGGGCTTACCACTGGTCTTGAGTGCACCCGATTCGGCGGTGGGCAAAGCTCTGCTCGGCATCGCCGACAGCTTGGCCTCGCGCCGGCGCGGGCTGGCCGGCATGTCGCTGGGGCTGGATCCGTCCCGGCGCTAAGCGGCCGATCAGGTTGCGTCGGAGTCGAATGGAGGGCGGTCCGGCTGTCGCGGCTCACCGTCGTCCGGCTGGGGCGGCACCGGCTCAACGCTGGGTGCGCCTGGAGCCGGCTTGTCGAAATTGCCGGTGAAGATCGAGTCGTCGCCGTCGAGCAGGTGCTTGGTCAGCGCCGCGCGCGGTGTCATGCCACGCAGTTTCTGCAGTTCGCTGATGTGCCCACGAAGGTCGTCGAATTCGGGTCCCATGTCCTCGCGCAGCTGACTGGTCACCCCGCTGAGATAGTCGCGCGCC
Source organism: Mycobacterium simiae (assembly GCF_008370645.1). Taxonomy (GTDB): domain Bacteria; phylum Actinomycetota; class Actinomycetes; order Mycobacteriales; family Mycobacteriaceae; genus Mycobacterium; species Mycobacterium simiae_A. The sequence continues at coordinate 20,926 of NZ_VTZN01000040.1, read as the reverse complement.
TGGCGCAGCGCACCCGAAGTCCACCGAATAGCACCGGGGAGTCGCTCCGGGCCCAGGACCACCAGCCCGACCACGACCAGTACGAGCATCTCCCCCCAGCCGACGTTGGCGAACATCAGATCGGACGGTGATGACCCGCTGCGCCCGGCTGCGCCGCGCTTGCGATCATCACGAGCTGGTATCGGGGTCGGGTTTGACCGTCAACGTGACGTGCCGGCCGTCGCGAACCACCTCGACGGGAGCGTCCTGCCCGATAGTCAGCTGGCGCACGGCGACCACGAACTCATCGGAGTCGGCGACGTTGCGGTTGCCGATCTTGACGATGACATCGTTTTCCAGGATCCCGCCCTTCTGCGCGGGACTTCCTGCCTTCACGTTTGCCACCTGCGCGCCCGACGCGATCGCGTTGCTCACTGACCGGGTGCTGATGCCCAACGTCGGATGCACGATCTTTCCGTCTTGGATCAGGGTTTGCGCAACCACCTTCATCTCGTTGACGGGAATCGCAAAGCCCAGTCCGCTCGCGCTATCCGACAGCGACTTGCCGGCGGTATTGATGCCGATCACCTGCGAATCCATGTCGATGAGCGGGCCGCCGGAGTTGCCATGATTGATCGAGGCGTCGGTCTGCAAGGCGTCGATCACGGTATCGGTGTCCGAGCCCTCACCCGACAACGGCACCGGGCGGTGCAGCGCACTGATGATGCCGTGTGTCACGGTGCTACGCAATCCCAATGGCGCACCAGCAGCCAGCACCTCGTCACCGACTCGCACCTTGCCGGAATCACCGAGCCGGGCCACGGTGAGGTTGTCGACGTTGTCAACTTTCAGCACGGCCAGGTCGGTCTTGGGGTCGCGGCCCACCAAGCTGGCGGGCACCTCTTTGCCGTCGTTGAACACTACGGTCGTCTTGAACTGGCTGGGGTTGTTGGCGGCCTCGGAAATCACGTGATTGTTGGTGACGATGTAGCCGCGACCGTCGATGATGACGCCGGAACCTTGCATACCTTCCTGGTCACTCTTGGACTCGACCATCACCACGGAGTCCGCGATCGCCGATGCCACCTTGGTGAACCGGCCAGCGGGCTCTTCGACATTGCCGCTGGTCCTCAACGTCACCTTCGATGTGGTGAACGCTTCGACGACTTCGGCAGTCTTGCGCCCGATAACACCGCCGACGGCCCCTATCACCAGCGCAATCAGCAGCAGGACGGCCAGCGCCAGATAGGACACCTTGCCGCCGAACAGCACGTCGCGGACGCCGAGCTTGCCGGCACGACCTGCTCCGCTGTGGGCAACCGATGGCGCAATCGCCGGAGCACCCAAAGCGGCCCCGGCCCCGGGATCGCGCCACGGGTCGTCAAACTCGTCCTGCTGGCCGTCTTTCTCGGCGGCCAGCGCGCCGGCGTCGATGGGGTGGCGCTGCAGCGACTCGACGCCACCGGGTGGACGGCTAAACGCCTCTTCCAGCACCGGGTCAGCCTGTTGATCGTGCGGCCGGTACTCAACCTGGTCCTGATACTTCTGTGGGCGCACTCGCTCGGCCACGAATGACCCTTGCAATCCAGTTGGACGCCCGAACGCTTGACGCGATGCGGAGTCGACCGGTGGCCGGGAGATGGGACGCGGCGCCAAGCGGGGACCGGCATCCCCGACGCTGGTACCGTCACGGTTATTGCCTTGGTCGGAGGTCACATGATCCTCTTCTACATCCTGTGCTGAGCATTCGAAATACACACACTATGGACCGCGCTACGGACGCGGCGTTGTTTTCCACCCTAGTATCCGGGACATCTCTGACAGCTTCTGACGGCTCCAATCGCAGCAACCGATGCGCCGCGCGCTCCGGTTAACAGCGGGCAAGCTAGCGGCGCTTCCGCTGGTCGCGGACATCGCCCTGGACGAAAGAGTCTGCCAACGGCGCCGCCTCGCCGGACGGCTGATGCGGAATCTCGGACAGCAGCCCGAGTAGCGCGCTGGGGATGCGGATTGGACGCGAGTCACGCAACGCGGCGCGGGCGCGGCTGTGGTCATCCACTTCGGCGGCGCACTGCGGGCACAACGAAAGATGATGCGCGGCCCGCAAGTGGGCATTCATCCGCAGCTCACCGTCGACAAACGCCGCGATGGCCTCGATGGATAGATGCTCGGTGGACCGGAACCGACGCGGTGCGCCGACCGGCGCATCACTTTGGGAGGCGAATTGGGCGGGAAGCCAGGAGAACGCGCGCCGAAACACATGTCCCCGGTCGGCCATCACCAGCTCCTTCCCCACATTCTCGAGGCCCGATATAGCCTTCAGTATCTTCTGAATGTAGCGCGGCCGGCTGTCCGATAACCATCATCGGCGGCCAAAACAGCAGGTTTTGGGACCAGTTGGCAACCATGCAGTGGCCAAACTGATGGTTCGGCCCGTGACTGGTGACTTAGCCGGCGCTACGCGCCGGCCTGCTGTACGCCCCGCTGTGTTCAGGATGCGCGGCAAGATAGTCCCGTAGCGCCTGGCGTCCGCGGTGGATGCGGCTCCGCACGGTTCCCAGCTTGACGCCGAGAGTGGCGCCGATCTCCTCATAGGACAAGCCTTCGATGTCGCACAACACCACCGCGGCCCGAAACTCCGGGGGCAGCGAATCGAGGGCGGCCTGCAGGTCAGGCCCCAGCCGTGCGTCGTGATAGATCTGCTCAGGGTTCGGATCATCGGCGGGTACCCGGTCGTAATCCTCGGGCAGGGCTTCCATCCGGATGCGTGCGCGCCGGCGCACCATGTCGAGGAACAGATTGGTGGTGATGCGGTGCAACCAGCCCTCGAAGGTGCCCGGTTGGTAATTCTGGACGGACCGGAAGACCCTGATGAAGGTTTCCTGGGTCAGGTCCTCAGCGTCGTGCTGGTTGCCGGAGAGGCGATAGGCCAGCCGGTACACCCGGTCGGCATGCTGACGCACCAACTCGTCCCAGGACGGCATCGCGGCCTTGTCTCCGGTCGCGTCGAATACCGCAGTACCCAGCAACCCTTCGGCCGGTTCCGCCCATTCATCGTCGCGGACCTGTTGGGGGTGAGACATGGTGGTCGTGTTCACGATAGTGATGTTGTCCTCCGGATAATCCCTGCCATCGACTGCTTGTAGTTCGTCTGCGGCAACGCGAAGTTGCCGATTCCTATTCCCCGTCGCGCGGCCTCCGCCTTCCATAGCCATACCGTCGTGTACCCGCGTATGGCCCAGGTATGAACAATCTGAGCGCAAGCTGAGAAACCATTTCGTTACATATCTTTTCCTGGGCCTTTCCAGCTCCGGGTGACCTTCGTCGCGGTTCATCTTCCGGGCGTGTCGCTGCCGCCGATGACCTGACCAAGCCGGCGGGTCACGTTATGGCAGCGGGCGCGCCTGCCCGGCTGCGTCGCCGATCCGACATACGCTGCCGACATGGACGGCACCGGTAACAGCGTGGTCACTCCAGGCCAGCAGATCCCCACTCGCGCCGAACTGATGTCCGCGCATGCCGAGGGGTCAATATCTGAAGATGCCATCCTGACGGCCGCGCGCGAGCGCGCCGCAGACATTGGCGCGCGCGCGATTACACCCGCCGTCGGCGCTCTACTGAGCCTGCTGACCAAGCTCAGCGGCGGCAAGGCGGTTGCCGAGGTGGGCACCGGTGCCGGTGTCAGCGGACTGTGGTTGCTGTCCGGTATGAGCGACGATGGCGTCTTGACCACGATCGACATCGAGCCCGAACACCTACGGCTCGCCAAGCAGGCCTTCACCGAGGCCGGCATCGGACCGTCGCGCACCAGGCTGATCAGCGGTCGCGCCCAGGAGGTGCTGACCCGGCTCGCCGACGAAGCCTATGACCTGGTGTTTATCGACGCCGACCCGATCGACCAGCCGGATTACCTGGCCGAGGGGGTGCGGTTGCTGCGATCTGGGGGGGTCATCGTGGTGCACCGAGCGGCGCTGGGCGGACGGGCCGGTGACCCACATGCGCGCGATGCCGAGGTAATCGCCGTCCGCGAAGCGGCGCGACTGATCGCCGAGGACGAACGGCTCACCCCGGCGCTGGTGCCGCTGGGTGACGGCGTGCTGGCCGCCGTCCGGGAATAGGACAGAAGCTGGGCTTCGGGCGAGTGCTCGCCCAGGTTCCGCGACGCTAGCGTCGGTCGTCCACCGTGAATCCACCCGTGGCCGCCGCAGAGGATCGACGGCCGTTACCCACTTGAAAGGAACAGGTCCTCGAACACTTCGTCGCCGAACAGATTCCGGCGGGAGGCGGCCGAGAACGCGAACCTGCTGCCTCAGCCAGCGGGTGGCCAACTAGAGCCTCCGCGCCCAGCGGTTCCCGGCCGCCCACCTCCATACCCGGCTGCGACCCGTTTCACTGCTCAAACTGATAATCCAGCGAGGCGCACCGACCAACGGTCAGGGACACCTAAACGAAATCGGCGGGCAGACAAACGTGCCCGGGGGAAGTGGGCCTTCGGCATAGACCCCTGGTTGGCCTGATACCGGGTGGTATTCGTGGCAGGTGCTCATGTCCCAACCAGCCGCCAGGTATCGAGTCCGAAAATCAATTGGGTCTCCCGGACACCAGGTGCCGTGGCAGACCGGGTCGCGCCGAACATCGGCGCGCGCAGTCGCGGCGCCGGGCCCCAAGGCGGCCAGCCACAATGTAGCCACCGCTCCGAAGCTTGAAATCAGAGCACCCGCAAGAGTCCGCTTGACCGTGCTGACCGTATCGTGTTCCTCTCGGCATTTCGCGCCCGTCCCCAGGCCGCGGGTTCTTTCCGTGGTCACGTACACGCCGGCGGCATCGCTACCGATCCCAAATTGACGTAATCGCAAGTTGTCGACCGGCAGATAATTCCCAGAGGGTCGCCGCGACGTTTTCCCAGGCTCGGGTCTGGGCGGCATGTCTTACCGACTCGTTGTGGCGTTGTCTAGCTGATGGTGCGGCCGGGTCTCGTGCGGCTTCGGTAGCTGGGCCGCGTCCATGAAAGCGGTACGAATGTTGCGGGCTAACTCAGGCTCACTCCTTGACGTCGCACTGAACGCTCGTTTAATGTACTGAACGTGCGTTCAGTCGACTTGACTGCGGCGGCCCGCATCAGAGGTGCGGCGATCGAGCAGTTCGGTCAGCATGGCTTCGGCGTCGGACTGCGAACCATCGCCGAAGCCGCGGGAGTGAGCGCCGCCCTGGTCATCCATCACTTTGGCTCCAAGCAGGGTCTACGCAAGGCCTGCGACGACTACGCCGCCGAAGAGATCCGCAGCACCAAGTCCGCTGCACTCCAGTCCGACGATCCGACGACCTGGCTCTCACAGCTGGCCGAGATCGAGTCCTACGCAGTGTTGATGGCCTACCTGGTACGCAGCATGCAATCCGGTGGCGATTTAGCGAAGATGTTGTGGCACAAGATGATTGAGGATGCCGAGCAATATCTGCAAGACGGCGTGCGGGCCGGCACCATAAAACCCAGCCGGGATCCCCACGCCCGGGCCAGGTACCTGGCGCTCGCCGGCAGCGGGGCGTTTCTTCTCTACCTGCAAATGCAGGAAACTCCAACGGATCTGCGTGCAGTGCTACGTGATTACGCACGCGACATGACGCTGCCCGCCCTCGAGGTATTCACTGAGGGCCTGTTGGCCGACCGCGCCATGTACGACGCTTTCCTCGCCGAAGCCAAGCAAGGAGCAACTGATGCCGAGTGAACATGGCCCCGCACTTGTCGATATCCGGGGCCTGACTAAGGATTTCGGGTCGGTGCGCGCGCTCGACGGCCTCGACCTCACGGTGCGCGAAGGCGAAGTCCACGGGTTTCTCGGGCCAAATGGTGCCGGGAAGTCGACAACCATCCGCATCCTGTTGGGCTTGGCGAAGGCCGATGGCGGAACCGCGCGGCTTCTGGGCGGCGACCCCTGGGCGGATGCCGTCCAGCTGCATCGCCACATTGCCTATGTTCCAGGGGATGTCACGCTGTGGCCGACACTGACCGGTGGCGAGACCATCGAACTGCTGGCCCGCATGCGTGGCGGTATCGACAGCCAGCGCCGGGCAGAGCTGATTGAGCGTTTTGACTTCGACCCCTACAAGAAGGCCCGCGCCTACTCAAAGGGCAACCGCCAGAAGGTCTCCCTCATCTCCGCCTTCTCCTCACACGCCCGGCTGCTGCTCTTGGATGAACCGAGCATCGGCTTGGACCCGTTGATGGAAAACGTATTTCAGCAGTGCGTCGCGGAAGCGTGCGACCGCGGTGTAACGGTGCTGTTGTCCAGCCACATCCTGGCCGAAACAGAGGCGTTGTGCGAACGGGTGACGATCATCCGGGCCGGCAAGACAGTCGAAAGCGGGTCGCTAAATTCGATGCGCCACCTGAGCCGCACCTCGATCAAGGCTGAGGTGATCGGCGACCCTGGCGATCTCACGCGGATCAAAGGGGTAGCGGACGTCAGCATCGACGGCAACATGCTGCGCGCCCAAGTCGACAGCGAAAGCCTCGGTGAACTGATCCGGGTCCTCGGCGATGCGGGTGTGCGCAGCCTAGTCAGCCAGCCCCCGACGCTGGAGGAGCTGTTCCTGCGCCACTATGACGTCGGGGACGGCGGCACCGGACGGCGGGCAGGTAGCCCACAGCAGGTGCCGGCGCGATGAGCACGGCAATTCTGGATCGGCCACGTCATCCGGCGCACGAGGCACCACGGCGCGGCTCGAACTTCACCGGCACGCTCGGGATGCTTCGGCTGTGCCTGCGCCGTGACCGCATCGTATTACCGCTGTGGGTGCTGTTGCTGTCGGTGCCGCTGGCCCCGGTCTACATCGTCGGTGTCGCAAGGGTTTACCCCACGCAGGCGGACCGCGGGATGTTCGCGGCCACCATCATGGCCAGTCCGGCTCAGCGGGCACTGTATGGACCGGTCTACAACGACAGCCTCGGCGCGGTCGGAATCTGGAAGGCCGGAATGTTTCACCTACTCATCGGGGTGGCAGTCATCCTCACGGTGATCCGGCATACCCGTGCCGAGGAAGAGACGGGCCGTACCGAATTCATCGATTCGACCGTGGTCGGCCGCTACGCCAGCCTCACCGCCGCCCTGTTGATGACGTTCGGAGCTTGCCTGGCCACCGGCGTGATCGGCGCGGTGGGGCTGCTCACCACCGACGTCGCACCGGCCGGGTCGCTAGCGTTTGGGGCCGCGGTGACGGCCTCTGGCCTGGTCTTTACCGCCGTAGCGGCGGTAGCTGCGCAGCTTTCGCCGAGCGCGCGGTTCGCCCGTGGCACCGCGTTCACTGTGCTCGCAGCCGGCTACACGCTGCGCGCCCTCGGCGATGCCGGCTCCGGCACGCTGTCCTGGCTCTCGCCGCTCGGCTGGTCACTGCAGGTCAGACCATACGCGAGCGAGCGCTGGTGGGTGCTGCTGCTGCACCTGGGGACTGCCGTGGTGCTCACGGTGTTGGCCTACTACCTGCTGGGACGCCGCGATGTCGGCGCCGGGCTCATCGCCGAACGCTCCGGCTCCGGCACCGCCGCACCTGCCCTGCGCGGCGTCTTCGGGCTGGCGTGGCGGCTCGACCGCGGTGCGGTACTGCTGTGGACCTTAGGACTGTGCCTGTACGGGCTGGTGATCGGCAGTGTGGTGCGCGGTATCAGCGGCCAGCTGGGCAGCAGCAGCGCGGTGCGCGACATCGTTGCGCGACTAGGCGGCAGCACCGAGCTGGAGCACGCGTTCATCGCGATTGCGTTCTCGATGCAGGCCATGATGGCAGCCGCCTTCGCCATTTCACTGACGTTGCGGCTGCACCAAGAGGAGGCCACGCAACGGGCTGAGACACTGCTGGCCGGCGGGCCTTCCCGAACCCGTTGGCTGGCAAGCCATCTGGTGATCGCGCTGGCCGGATCCGCAGTGGCGATACTGCTCGCCGGGGTGGTGGCCGGACTCAGCTACGGAATCGCGGCGCGCGATATAGCCGGCAAGCTGTCTAACGGCGTCGCCACCGCCGCAGTGCAGCTGCCGGCCGTTTGGCTGCTCGCCGGGGTGGCGGTGATGCTGTTCGGTCTGGCGCCCCGGCTCACCCCGGTGGCGTGGGGCGTGCTGGTGGGGTTCGTTGCAATGTATCTGCTCGGGTCGTTGTCCGGATTCCCGCAATGGGTGCTTGACCTCGAGCCGTTCGCGCACATGCCGCGCGTCGGTCACAACTTCACCCCCGCGCCGCTGCTGTGGCTGCTTGCCCTTGATCTGGCACTGATCATGTTGGGGGCCTTAGCATTTCGGCGACGCGATCTGGGCTGCTAGGAGCATCCATGAGAACGATTCTTCGAACAGTGCTGTTTGGGGTCGCTGGACTGGTTGTCTTCGGGTTGCTGCTGTTCGTGCCGGCGGGGACGTTCGATTATTGGCAGGCGTGGTTGTTTTTGGCGGTGTTTGCCCTGATCACGTGGATACCCAGCATTTACTTGTTGCGTACCAACCCGGCGGTGCTCAAGCGGCGCATGCGCGCAGGACCGACAGCTGAAACCAGGCCGGTGCAGAAGGTCGTCATGGTTTTCGCTCTTGCGTCGCTGGCAGCGATGACCGTGGTCAGCGTCCTTGACCATCGTTTTGGCTGGTCACGGGTGCCAGCGGCGATCTCGTTGGTGGGCGACCTGCTGGTGGCCTGCGGCCTCGGTGCCGCCATGCTGGTGATTATCCAGAACAGTTATGCGGCCGCGACAGTCACCGTCGAGGCGGGACAGAAGCTGGTCTGCACGGGTCTCTACGGGCTGGTGCGGCACCCGATGTACACCGGCAACGTCATCATGATGGTGGGTCTGCCCCTGGCACTGGGCTCCTACTCGGGGCTCTTGCTTGTCCCGCCCAGCCTGCTAACTCTGGTTTTCCGCATCCTCGACGAGGAGAAGGCGCTCGCTGAGGAGCTGGACGGGTACCGCGCATACATGCAGCAGGTGCGCTATCGGTTGGTACCGCATGTCTGGTGACAGACTGTGATTGTGCGGCGGGGCGGGGCGCGGACGCGCCTAGCCCGAGGGTGCGTCGCCGTCTATCGCCCGGGCCGCCTTACCGTCGCCGGACCGTCGAAGGCAATGCCGAACTGGCGACCGCCGCCGTGGATAGCTGGACAGCCTTGGCGCGCCCAGCAAGTCGTCATGGCCTCTGCTCGCGGTTGTTGGCGCCCGGGGTCTTCGGCCCGGGCAGGCCCTACGGCCAGCGACCGCCTAGATCCAGACCCCCTTGCCCACTGCCACCACGCCCCCGGCGCTGATAGCAAACCTTTCCCGGTCCTTTTCCAGGTCCACTCCAACCATCTCGCCGGGCCCGACAACGACATTCTTGTCCAGGATCGCGTGGCGCACCACCGCGCCCCGGCCAACCCGGGCGCCCGGCATGATCACACTGCCCTCTACGATCGCGCCGTCGTCGACCACGACATTGGACGACAATACCGAGTTGCGCACCGAGGCCGCCGAAATAATGCTGCCGGCACCAACTACCGACTCCTGAGCGGAGCCGCCATTGACGAATTTCGCCGGCGCCAGGTTCTCCGACTCGCCGCGGATCGGCCAACGCCGGTTGTACAGGTTGAACACCGGATGCACCGACACCAGATCCATATGCGCGTCGTAGAACGCGTCCAGGGTCCCCACATCCCGCCAGTAGGCGCGGTCGCGGTCGGTGGCACCCGGCACATCGTTGTGGGAAAAGTCGTACACCGCAGCCATTCCGTCGGCCACCAGGCGCGGGACGATGTCGCCACCCATATCGTGATCGGAGTGGTCATTGTCGGCGTCGGCGCGAATCGCATCGATCAGCACCTTGGTGGTGAAAACGTAGTTCCCCATTGACACGAAGGTGGTGGCGGGATCGTCCGGAGTGCCGGGTGGGTCCAGCGGCTTCTCCACGAAGCTGCGGATACTCCCGGATTCGTCGGCGTCAATGCAACCGAACGAGCTCGCATCACCACGCGGCACCCGGATGCCGGCTACCGTAGCGCCGGCTCCGCTATCGATGTGAAACCGAACCATCTGTTCGGGATCCATCCGATACACGTGATCAGCTCCGAAAACCACTAGGTAATCGGGATCTTCGTCGTAGATGAGGTTGAGTGATTGATAGATCGCGTCGGCGGAGCCCGTGTACCAGCGCGGGCCCAGACGCTGCTGGGCCGGCACCGGAGTGATGTACTCTCCGGCCAAACCCGACAAACGCCAGTTCTGCGAAATGTGGCGGTCTAATGAATGCGACTTGTATTGGGTGAGAACGCAGATCCTCAGGTACCGGGCGTTGACGAGGTTGGAGAGCACGAAATCGATCAGGCGGTATGCGCCGCCGAAGGGAACGGCGGGTTTGGCCCGGTCCGCAGTCAGTGGATAAAGCCGCTTGCCCTCACCGCCGGCCAAAACGATGCCCAGCACGTGTGGCGCTTCCCTCATGGCCTCAAACCTATCGGCCGCCGCCAACCGCTGCCAGGGGCATTCCCGACTCGTCCCTGTTCTGACGGACTGTCCGTCAAGGTAATTGATCCGATGCGACGCCTGCCCAGCTCCTCGGCCCGACATGCGGGCCGCATCGTCACCGACGCAACCGCACTGTCCGGCTCCACCTCGGCCCGGCATGCGGGCCGCATGTTCGCCGAACTACGGTGCGGAGTATGCGGGTGGCGATGATGACTCGGGAGTACCCACCGGAGGTTTATGGCGGAGCCGGGGTACATGTCACCGAATTGGTATCCCAGCTGCGCCACCTGTGCGAAGTCGAGGTGCACTGCATGGGCGCACCACGCCCGGGCGCCTTCACTCATCAGCCCGACGCGCGGCTGCAGAGCGCCAACGCGGCACTGTCGACGTTGTCCGCCGACCTGATGATGGCCAAAGCCGCCAGCGCGGCCACAGTCGTGCATTCCCACACCTGGTACACCGGCCTGGCGGGGCATCTGGCCGCGTTGCTTTACGAAATCCCCCATGTCTTGACCGCGCACTCGCTTGAGCCGCTGCGCCCCTGGAAGGCCGAACAACTCGGCGGTGGCTATCGGATTTCGTCCTGGGTGGAAAACACTGCGGTCCTGGCCGCCGACGCGGTCGTCGCGGTCAGCTCCGGCATGCGCGATGACATGCTGCGCCTCTACCCTGCATTGGATCCGGGTGTAGTGCACGTGATCCGCAGCGGGATCGACACCAAGGTGTGGTACCCGGCCGGACCCGCCCACACCGGATCGGTACTGGCCGAGCTCGGGGTCGATCCGAACCGTCCCATGGTGGCTTTTGTCGGGCGCATCACCAAACAAAAAGGTGTTCGGCATTTGCTGGCAGCGGCACACCAGTTCAGCCCGGATATCCAGTTGGTGCTGTGCGCAGGTGCTCCCGACACCCCGGAGATCGCGGAGGAGGTGGGGTCCGCGGTAGCCGAGTTGGCTCGCGTCCGCACCGGAGTCTTCTGGGTTCGCGACATGCTTCCGACCGTGGAGCTGCGCGAAATACTCTCTGCAGCAACAGTATTCGTTTGTGCATCAATATATGAGCCGCTGGGTATCGTGAATCTGGAAGCAATGGCCTGCGCGACCGCTGTGGTGGCCTCCGATGTGGGCGGGATACCGGAGGTAGTCGCCGACGGGATCACCGGATCGTTGGTGCATTACCAGCCCGAAGACCCGGTCGGTTATCAGGCCGGGTTGGCAACAGCGATCAATGCACTGGTCGCTGACCCTTCCACAGCGGCCAGTTACGGCCAGGCCGGACGTCAGCGCTGTATCGACGAGTTCTCTTGGACACGCGTCGCCGAGCAGACCCTAGACATCTATCGGAAGGTATGCCTGTGACACATCGCGGGCCGTTGAGGTGACCTAGCTGGTGACACCCTTGAGTTCGTCACCGAGCGCCGCGGCTTCATCGGGCGTGAGCTCGACGACGAGACGGCCGCCACCCTCAAGTGGTACCCGCATCACGATGCCCCGCCCCTCCTTTGTTGCTTCCAGAGGACCGTCGCCGGTCCGGGGCTTCATCGCCGCCATCGAGTGCTCCCTCCAAATTCGAGCTGACCCGCCATTACGGGCCTGGCCGGCGCCGAGCATGCCCCGTAGGTGGATTTCCAGCCATACCCGACATTGAACTGCCAATACACCCCCCTATTGTTCCCTATCGGGGCCGCCACGTGCACGAGACCCGGTTCTGGGGCCTCATCGGACTGTGGGCGGCACCCAGCAAGCGCGGATGTGATCGTCGACCATCCCGGTGGCCTGCATCAACGCATATGCGCTGGTGGGCCCAACAAATCGGAACCCGCGACGCTTCAACGTGCGCGCCATTGCGGTCGATTCCGCAGTGACTGAAGGGATTTCGGGTAGGGCTGCGGGTCGTGGCCGCGGCGGGGGCGCGAAGGACCACAGCAAATCGGACAGGTCTGCTGCCGACCCGAGCTCGGCAACGGCACGCGCGTTGGCGATCGTCGCCTCGATTTTGGCCCGGTTGCGCACAATGCCCTCGTCCGTCAACAACCGCTGCACGTCAACGTCGGTGTAGTTAGCAATCGTCTCGATGTCGAACCCGCAAAACGCGCGCCGGAAGTTCTCCCGCTTGCGCAAGATGGTCAACCACGATAGGCCGCTCTGGAACGCCTCCAAGCTCATCCGCTCGAACAACGCCACTCCGCCGTACACGGGACGGCCCCACTCCTGGTCGTGATAGTTGCGGTAAATCTCGGCGTCGGGCCCGGCGCGGACCTCCGCCCAGCCACAGCGGACCACTCCGGGGGCGCTCACGTGGGGTTAGGACGTTCTCGGGCGACAGCCTCGACGTCAGATACCGCCGTGCTCTGAAACTCAACGCTGGCCTTACTGGTCGATGAGGCCTGGAGGGCCGCCAGCTGCCCGCGCAACGCATCAAGCTCACGACCAAGACGGTCCAGCACCCAATCGACCTCGCTGGTCTTGTAGCCGCGCAGTACCTGGGTGAACTTGACCGCGGCGACGTCCGCGGCAGTGATGCCATAGGCCGGCAGCACGGTCGCAGTCGTCGCCCGCGGCAGCGGCGGCAGTTGTTCGCCGCGACCGAAAAGCAGGCTTGCCGCACCGAACAACACGGTCGCGACCAGCACCAGCACCAGCAGGTACAGCAACACCAACGCCACGTCGTCGATCTTGCCTCACAGTTGCTTGAGCATATTCATCGGCGGCCGGTCTGCTAGCGAGACCGGCCACGTGCACTCGCTATAGCCATCACCAACAGCAAAGAATTGAGTCAACCCGATCCCAGAGTCGGGGATCCCACACCGCGACAACAGGGTAGCGATGACCTGGCGGCTCATCACGCCCAGCTCGGCCAGTGGCCGGTTGCGGTGCGCCCGCACGCCAAGGTTGACCTGAGCGATCGCGTCCGGGCCCAACCGGTCGAAGGTATCCACCAGCAGACCGATTTCCACACCGTAGCCGGGCGCGAACGGCAGCGAGGTCAGCAGTTCTCGGGTAGCCGCATACTCACCGCCCAACGGTTGCAGCACGCAGCCCAACTCGGGCCGCAGGGCAGCCAACAGCGGTCGGGCCACCAATTCGGTGACCCGGCCGCCGCCGGTGGCGCCGGCGGGCCCACCGGCGTCGCTGACGTGGAGCGGGCGGCGATAGAAGCTTTTGACCAGGTGAAGCCCCTGGCGAGTGAGCAGCGGCCCGACCAGCCACGGCACGAACATCGGGTGCGGATTGACCAGGTCGGAGTCGATGAACACCACGATGTCGCCGCTAGTGGCGGCCAACGAGCGCCACAGCGCCTCGCCTTTGCCCGGACGCGTCGACAGCTCGGGCAACGCCTGTTCGCGAGTAACCACGCGAGCCCCGGCCGCGATGGCGCGGATCTCGGTGTCGTCGGTGGAGCCGGAGTCCAGCACGATCAGCTCGTCGACCAGTCCTCCGCCGTCCCGGACCAACGGTGCGATGCTCTCCACCACCGATTCGATGGTCTCTTCTTCGTCAAGTGCCGGTAGCACCACCGAAACTGTCCGCCCAGCCTTGGCCGCAACCAGTTCGCTGATCGTCCAGCGCGGGCGGTCCCAGCTGCGGTCGGACAGCCAGGTGTCACCAGGCCGTGCAGCCAGGACGGCATCGTGGCTGTGACCGGCAGTGACCAGCTCCGATGCCGTCATGCGAGTCCTCTCACCGTCCGCGTCGGCGACCGCGTGCCTTGGATGGAGGCCACCATCTCCAGCACCCGCCTGGTGGCCGCGACCTCGTGCACCCGAAACATGTACGCCCCGGCGGCCGCTGCCAGGGCGGTAGCTGCCAGTGTTCCCTCGAACCGTTCGGTCACGTCCACCCCCAGAGTCTCCCCGATGAAGTCCTTGTTGCTCAAAGCCATGAGCACCGGCCACCCGGTCTTAACAAGATCATCCACATGTCGCAACAGGACCAGCCCATGGAAGGTGTTCTTGCCGAAATCGTGGGCGGGGTCGATCAGCACCCGGTCGCGGGCCACTCCGGCCGCAACTGCCCGCTCGGCCGCACCGGTGACCTGGCGAATCACATCGTCCACCACATCGCGGATAGTCGCACCGAAACTCACCCGGAACGGACGCGTGCGCGGCAGCGCGCCCCCAGTGTGGGCGCAGACCAGACCCGCACCGAACTCGGCGGCCACCGCGGGCATCGCTGGGTCGACACCGCCCCAGCTGTCGTTGATGAGGTCGGCGCCGGCTGCGCAGGCCACCCGGGCCACCTCAGCGCGCCAGGTGTCGACGCTGATCAGCTGGTCGGGATAGGCGCTTCGGAGCCATTCGATGAACGGAACCAACCGGGCAATCTCGGCATCGGGATCCACGTCCTGACCGGGGCCTGCCTTGACGCCACCGACGTCGATGACGTCGGCCCCCTCGTCGATGGCCTGGTGTGCGGCTTCCCTGGCGGCTTCATCGCCGAAGGTCGCACCCTTGTCATAGAACGAATCCGGGGTGCGGTTGACGATCGCCATGATCAGCGGGCGATCCCGGGCGACCGGGCGGCCGCACCATGTTGATTGCACGCCTCCATAGTGCCTGCCCGTGCTCACCACCATCGAGCACGCAGGCTCGACGACGTCAGCGCACTCGTCGCGCGGGTCACTGGCCCGCCGCTACCTCATCGGGGAATGCGGCCTAGCACGGCCAGGACGTACAGCGGGCCACCGGCATCAGGACCGTACGCCTGGTCGCCCAGCTCCACTGTGCGGCTCCCGAAGGTGGTCGGGCGCGCCGCTGCTCAACAGTCGGGTCAGCCGACACCGCGGCTTCCACCTGAGTGGTAGCAACGTTTTCGCCCTTATCGTCAGCTCGACGCCTGTGCTCGCTCACGCAGGTGCGCACCAGTCCAACGCCGCGCTCACCTTGTCGACCACGATTAGCCGCTCCATCGCCACCGCCGCGACGTAACCGCTGTCGACCAGCCCGTTCAGCCACCCCCACAGTTTGTCGTAGTGCCCCCAAGGGTCAACGATGACGATGGGCTTGCGATGCATTCCGAGATAGCCGGTAGTCCAGGCATCCAACAACTCGTCCAGGGTGCCTAAACCCCCTGGCAGCACGATGAACGCGTCAGCGTGCTCCTCCATGACCTGCTTGCGCTCACGCATCGTGTCGGTGACGATCAGCTCCTCGGCCGCCTTAGCGTCAGACAGTTCGCGGCCGATCAGCAACTTGGGAATCACGCCGACGGTCCGACCACCTCGTGCGTGCATCGCCCCGGCGACCGCACCCATTGCCGAGAGATTGCCGCCGCCCCAGATCAGGGTCCAGCCGCAATCGGCGATGGCCTGCCCGAGTTGCGCGGCGAGTTCGAGCAATTCGGGGTGCGTTGGCCCGGCCGAGCAATAGACACATACCGCCCACTCGCCGCTAGCCTTATCGACTTCTGGGCGCATATACCGAAACGTAGACCAAAGGCTGCAGAAAGCGAGCAGAATCGCGCCACCATTGTGTCCCGTCACATCGAGCGCCATAAGATGCCAGCGGTGCCAATTCGATGGAACGTCCCGCAACATGCGGCCGCGTTGGAGCGGCTGGACGATGCGTTGGGTGATGCATCGTCGCCCGGTGGGGCCGTCATACTCGGGCCGGACGGCGTCGGCAAATCCACATTGGCCCGACTGGCCGCCGAACAGTTCTGCCGCCGCCAACCAACCGCGACAACCCGCTGGGTCATCGGCACCCCTACCGAGCGCACGGTTCCGTTCGGTGCCTTCGGTCATCTGGTCGATATCGCCGAAATCGGGAAGCCGGCTGCTTTGCTGCGGGCAGCCCGGGCGTCGCTGAGCCGTGACGATCAGCATGGGGACCTGCTGCTCATCGTTGACGAGGCCCACGACCTGGACATCCTGTCTGCCACCCTGGTTTACCAATTAGCGCTGGCGGGCACGGCCCGGATGATCGTCACCGCCCGCGCAGACGCAGCACCCGAGGCCATCGCGGCATTGTGGACAGACGGACTGCTGGCTCGGATTGACGTCAAGCCGCCGGGCGGGGCGACTAACCCAGCTGAGGCGGCACAGGTCGACGTTTTCCTCGCCGAGCTACCCGGCGCCGCCCGTTCGGTGCTCGACTATTTGGCCGTCGAGGAACCGCTGCCGCTGGCCGTTCTCACCGTCTTGGCCGGTGACGGCGCCGTGAAACAGGCAGCGGAACTGGGTGCGGCGGAAACCCGGGTTCGGGGCGGACGCGCGGACGACCCGTCGGTCTACACGGCGCACCCACTGTTCGGCGAACGCGCGCGCGCCGCGCTGGGCGACAATGGCGCGCGGCGCCGGCGTACCGAGATTGTCACACTGTTTTCGCAGCATCCGTCCGACCATCTCAGCGACCGGCTACGGCTCGCGTCGCTGGCACTGGACAGCGACGCCGCCCAGCCAGTAGGTGAGGTCACCGCTTCCGCCCAGCAGGCGCTGCGGCTGGGCGACGTGCGGCTTGCCGAACGGTTGGCACGAGCGGCATTGGATCGGTCGGGCGGACTGGACCCCCGACTTGTTCTGGGTCAGGCGCTGAGCTGGCAGGGCCGTGGCCGCGAAGCCGGCGCCATACTGGCAGCCGTGGATGCCGCTGAACTATCGGAGGCCGAGCTGATGGCCTGGGCAGTGGCGCGGGCGGCAAACCAGTTCTGGATGCTCGGCGAGCCCGAGAAGGCCACCGCGTTCTTGCAGACCGCCCGTAACCGGGTCAGCGACCCCACGGTGCGGGCCACCCTCGATGCGTTGACCGCAACGTTCGCTATGAACGCCGGGAACTTGCCGCGAGCCATCACCCTGGCCACCGAGGTGCTGTCCCAGCCGTCCCCTGGCGACACGGCGGTGGCCTGGGCAGCTAGTGCCGCCGCGTTGTGTTCGGCGCGGATGGGCCGGTTCGGCGACGTGGAACGCCAGGCCGAACAGGCTGCGGCCGCCGAGCATCCCGGGCTGTTGCGGTTCACCGTAGGCCTAGCTCAGATCACGTCCTTGCTGATGGCGGGCGATGCTAGACAGGCGCAGGCCCTCGCTCAACAGTTCACCGACTTCGCCGAGCTGCAGCAGCCGGGCCGCGCCATTGGCGAGGTGTTACTGGCGCACGTGCTAGTTATCAAAGGCGAATTCGATGCTGCAACATCACTTTTGGAACCTGCCGCCGCGGAACTGGAGCGCACCGGCTATTCCTGGGGCCCACTGTCGTTGATGCTGCTGGCGACGGCCATTGCACAACAGGGCGATATCGCCGAGTCCGCAAAGGCATTGCGGCGTGCTGAAACTCGCCACGGCACCAAGTCAGCGTTGTTCGCACCTGAGCTGGGTCTGGCACGGGCGTGGACCAGAGCGGCCGCCCGGGACAAGGCGGGCGCTATCGCCGATACCCGCGAGGCGGCCCGCACCGCCGAGCGCGGCGGGCAGTCGGCGGTAGCGTTGCGCGCCTGGCACGACGCAGTACGGCTGGGCGACATCCGGGCAGCGGTCCCGGTCACCCGGCTGGCCGCTGAAATCGACTGTCCAGTAGGCTATCTCGTCGTCAAGCATGCCCATGCCCTGGCCGACCGTAATGCCGTCGCGCTGTCTGCGGTGGCCGACGAACTGGCTGCGATGGGAATGGCGGCGGCGGCCTCAGACGCCGCCAAGGCTGCGCAGCAGTTCGACTAGCCGCTCAGGTAGCGGCGCAGCATGTCAACGGCGGCCGCGATCTGGCCAGCCACCACCCGCTCGTCGCTGCGGTGCGCCAGGTTGGGGTCGCCAGGCCCATAGTTGAGCGCGGGTATGCCTCGGGCCGCAAAGCGAGACACGTCGGTCCAACCGTACTTTGCCCGGACCTGCCCACCGGCGGCGTCGACCAGTGCTTTGGCAGCTGGTTGGGACAACCCGGGCAGGGCGCCCGGCGCGGCGTCGGTTTGTTCGATGCGCACGTCGAGACCGTCAAACACCTCGTGAACGTGTTGCAGGGCGGCGGCCACCGAGCGGTCGGGGGCAAAGCGGTAGTTGACCGTGACCGATGCATGATCGGGAATCACATTGCCGGCAACGCCGCCACCCACGCGAACTGCGGACAAACCTTCGTGGTAGGTGCAACCGTCGATGTCAACGCTGCGTGCCCGGTAGCCCGCCAACCGGTCCAGCACCGCGCCGAGCTTATGAATCGCGTTGTCACCCAACCACGATCGCGCCGAATGGGCACGCGTCCCGTGAGCACTAATGACAACCCGCAGGGTGCCCTGGCAGCCGGCCTCAACATAGCCGGCAGTTGGCTCGCCCAGAATGGCCACGTCGGCGCACAACCACTCTGGCAGCTCGCGCTCGATGCGGCCCAAACCGTTTGCCGCAGAATCGATTTCCTCGCAATCGTAGAAAACCAGCGTCAAGTCGTGCACCGGCTCGGCCACCGTGGCGGCCAGATGAAGGAACACCGCATCACCGGACTTCATGTCCGCGCTGCCGCAGCCATACAGCAGGCCGTCCTCGCGCCGGCTGGGCAGATTCCCGGCGGCCGGCACGGTATCGAGATGTCCGGCCAACAGCACGCGCGAAGGCCGGCTACGGCAGGTGCGTGCCAGCACCGCGTTGCCGTTGCGAATGATGTCGAAGCCAGTTGTCTGCGCCCGCAAGGCAGCTTCGACCTCGTCAGCAATGAGCGTCTCGTT
The DNA here is from genome assembly GCF_008370645.1 of Mycobacterium simiae. Lineage (GTDB taxonomy): Bacteria > Actinomycetota > Actinomycetes > Mycobacteriales > Mycobacteriaceae > Mycobacterium > Mycobacterium simiae_A. The sequence goes on along the minus strand of NZ_VTZN01000040.1, from coordinate 1,846 downwards.
CCGCGACTCGCTGGGAATATCAACCAGCGCCGCGGTCAGCTCAACGGGATCCCCGCGTAAGTCGAGCACAGCGACCAGGGTAGTGGGTCACCCCTTGGGTGCCGAGCAGACACAGAATCGCACGCCCAAGGGCAGCGGGATGCGATTCTGTGTCTGCTCGGCGACCGAAGTACCCTTGTCGACCGTGACTGGAGCAGCAGGTATTGGTCTGGCGACCCTGGCCTCGGACGGATCGGTGCTCGACGCCTGGTTCCCCGCTCCGAAGCTGACGGAATCTGGAACTAGCACCACCTCGCGACTGGCGCTGTCGGACGTCACCCCAGAATTAGCGGCGCTGGTCGGCCGCGACGATGATCGAGCTACCGAAGTGATCGCGGTCCGCACGGTCATCGGCTCGCTGAACGAGGTCGCCGCCGACGCTTATGACGCCTACCTGCGCTTGCACCTGTTGTCGCACCGATTGGTGGCGCCGCACGGGCTCAACGCCGGCGGCTTGTTCGGGGTCTTGACGAATGTGGTGTGGACTAGCCGCGGTCCTTGCTCCATCGACGGTTTCGAAGCAGTGCGGGCACGACTGCGACGCCAGGGACCGGTGACCGTGTACGGCGTCGACAAATTCCCACGGATGGTTGATTACGTTCTGCCCACTGGAGTGCGCATCGCCGACGCCGATCGAGTGCGGCTGGGCGCCCACCTGGCGCCGGGCACCACCGTGATGCACGAGGGTTTCGTCAACTACAACGCCGGAACGCTGGGCGCCTCAATGGTCGAGGGCCGTATTTCGGCCGGCGTGGTGGTGGGCGACGGATCCGACATCGGCGGCGGAGCGTCCATCATGGGCACCCTGTCGGGCGGCGGCACCGAAGTCATTTCGATCGGCAAGCGCTGCCTACTCGGCGCCAACGCCGGTCTGGGCATATCCCTGGGCGACGACTGCGTGGTGGAGGCCGGCCTGTACGTCACCGCCGGCACCAAGGTCACCTTGCCGGACGGCACCGCGGTCAAGGCACGCGATCTTTCCGGCGGCAGCAACTTGCTATTCCGCCGCAATTCGGTGACGGGGGTGGTTGAGGTGGTGCCCCGCGGCGGTCAGGGCATCACACTGAACGAGGATCTACACGCCAACTAGCGCCTAGCAAGGATCGTGCCGACGGTTTCAGGAAGCAGATACGTGCACACCAGGCTGGCCGCAACCAGGGTCATCAGCATCAGACCAATCGCCCAGCTGCCACAGCAGGCCAATAATGTGCCAGCGATCAACGGCGGCACGGCTCCCCCGACGATGCCCGCGAGGTTAAAGGCAAGGGCGGTGCCCGTGTAGCGGTAGCGGGTGGCAAATAATTCCGGCATAAGCGCACCGACAGGCCCAAAACCAGCGGCCGCGGTTGCATAGAGGCTCAGAACAGCCGCGGCGAACAGAGCGGGAAAGCCGGAATCGATCAGCGGCATCACCACTAACGACCAGGGCAAGGCCACTGCCCACACAGTCAGCATGACGCGCCGGCGCCCGAACCGATCACAGAGCGAGGCGGTAAGCCAGACGAACACGATGCTGGTCAACCCGCCCAGCACACCGACTATCAAGACGAAATTGCGCGAATACCCGAGATGAGTCTGCGCGTAAGAGGTCAGATAGGTACTGGCCAGATAGACGAAGCCGAAGCCACCGAGCACACTGCCTGCGGCCAGCACGATTTTGCGACGCTGCCAGCGCAGCACCGCCAAGAGCGGCGCGGCGTTTGAGCATGGCTCGTCAGCGTTGGCGTTGGCAGTCTCGCTGGCGAACACCGCGGTCTCACTAATCTTCAGACGCACGTAGAAAGCGATGACGATCAGTATTGCGCTC
>NZ_VTZN01000004.1 GCF_008370645.1 Mycobacterium simiae | reverse complement strand
CCAGCGCCAACGCAGCGGCGATAGGCACCACGGCGGCGATCGACAGCGCACTTCCGGTAAGCGCCGAACGAGCGGTGACCAGCAAGCCGGCCACCGCCAGGACCGCCGCGATGCCACTGACCGTGAGAAGCCCGGCTAGTGCGCCGGTGGCCAACCGGTGGGTGACCGCCAGGCCGGTCGCCACCAGCGCCACCCCGATCACCGCGGACAGCGCTCCGCGCTGGATATGGGTTGCCCCCCAAGGACTTTGGCGCGAGTGCGAGAAAATCATGGCGGCGTCGGCGATGTCCTCCACGATGCCCGGCGCAGCCGGGCCGGTGGGCACCGGTTGCAACGCAAGCAAGTCGCCGTCCACCACTCCCACGGTGTCCAGGCTCGCGTCCAAGCTAAACGGTGCCCCACCAATAGGTGCCAGACTTAGGTGCGGCGCCGCACCGAACGCAGCTTCACCGTCGGTGAAGCTGCGTTCGTTTTCCGCCGCGGGAATGACCAAACGCTGCACCGCAGGCAGGATTTCGCGCAGCGGCAACTCCGTCGGCAGGGCCATCTCCGTCAACCGGCTGTCCGCGAGAATCGCGACGCGGACGATCGGCACCACGGCGCCGGACGTCACTGTGGACATCATGCTCTCTTTCTGGTTTCTGTTACGAGGGTTGTCCCGAGAAATCCCTGGACAACCGCTGCCCGGGGAACCATTGGCTATCGGGCAGCAGGGCGGTGAGTTGCTCGATCGCGACCGCAGCGGCAAAGGTCGTCCCGGGGCTAAACGTCGAGATCCATTCGCCGTCGAAGGCTCGAGTCGGACTGACCAGCACCCGTCCCGCGGTGCTGTCGACAATGCTCAGTCCCACCTCGGTGATGGCGTGCTGGCCGTCCCGGTTACAGCCGGCCACGATCTCGACGTAGCTGCGCGGCCCGGAGAAGACTGCTTCCACCACCTGGCGCGCCGAAGCCGGAACGGCTAGGTAATCAAGTACTTCGCCGAGCGGGAGGCCGGAGCGCAGCCGCTCGTCGGCGCGGGCACCCACGCGCATGGGCATGCTGAACTCCTCGAAACGGGCCGGCGGCCGCTGCGAGAGCCCCACTCCGAGAACCGGAACAAGCGCCCGGGGATCGTCGATCTCCATGGCGGTGAAAGTGATCAGCTGAGCGTTGCGCAGCGCGACGACGGTATTGAAGGTCTGGCGGGTCTTACCGCTTGCGCCGGCACGCTGGGCGACGATGCCACGCAGCAACTCCCCGGTCCCGTTGTCGGTGGCCGGGCCCACGTAACGCAGATCCAACCAGCGCTCGGGGAAACACACCACCTTGATCCAATCGGCGACCGCGGGATTGACCGCACCGTCGGGCGACAACAAACCCAGTCGGCTTAGCTCGTCGTGCTGACGGCCAGCAAACTCATGTCGTTGTGACAAATCGGAATACGGCGGGGTGATTGCCAGCACCCACGGAAAGCTGCCGGCCCCGATGGTGTCAGCAACAAACCAGGCGTTGTCTACCGTCAGCTCGACGGCGTTGGGTTCTCTAGGCTCGGACTGCATCTATGGACTAGCCGCCCCATTTTGCGGCTTCGGCCTGGTCGCGGGCCATCATCGCCATCGTGTTGGCTTCGTGCGTGCTGGCCATCGACTGATAGGCCCGCATCAGGTCTTCTAAGGCCTGGTTCCATTGGGTCTGCCAGCTCTGGTAGGTCATTCCGGTGTCGCCCTGCCAGGCATTGGACAACGCGGCCTGCTCATTGGCGATATCGGCGCCCAGGCTGTGCAGGGTGCCGGCATAGCCCGACATGTTTCCGGCGTGCGCCATCATCGCCGGGTAGTTGTACATGATCTGTGACATCACAACGTCCTTTCGTCCTTTCAGAAATTTCGGGCGACTTCAGAATCCGGTGTAGCTGGACGCAGCGGCGGCATCGGCGGCCACATAGGTGCCTGCGGCATCGCCGAGGTTGGCTTGGGCGATATCTAGCAAGGTGTTGACCTTGGCGGCTGCCTCGACGAATCGGGCGTGAGCGCCCTGGAAAGCCGCGGCGGACTCCCCCTGGTGAAACGCCTGCGCCGACATCGCCGACTGCTCGGCCTGACCGATTGTGTGCCGCATCAACGCCGCCTTAGCAGTAAACGCCGATTGCGACGCCACCAATTGCGGAATATGGGCATCCAACAAACTCATAACAGACCCTCTCGTTTCACTCGATCCGGATTTCGGTTACTGACCGTCGCGTTGTGAACCGTCGCCTGCCCCTCTCTGTAGGCCGTCCCAGGTACCCGGCATCATCGGCATTCGCGGACCACCGCCGAACTCATCACCGGCCAGTGCCGTCAATCCCGCTGCCGGCAGCGCCATCTCGGTGGGCGCGGTCCCGGCCAATCCGAGCCGTCCCGCGCCTTGTCCGGAAACCTCTGCACGGCAATCTGATTCGGCAGGATCAATGCCCGCACCGGATTCCATGTCCAGAAATTCGTCGCCATGATCCCGCATCTCGGTACGCCGGCGTCGACGCGCCCGGTATGTCGCACGGCTTGCCGCCGCGGCACCGGTGGCCGGGATGGTCGCCGCCGGCGCCTTCACTCCGCTACGGCCACCCACCGTCGGCCCCAGGCTGGGCCCCCAATCATCAACGCCACCGATCACGTATGCCAGATTCGCGGTGGCCGGCGCAGCCGGGGCCGACGCGGTACTGGCCGAAGCACTCGCCCCGGCCGCCGATCCCGCAGCCCCGCCGGCGCCGGTAACCGTTGACGCAAGAGTCACGGCCGGCCAGGCGGCGGATGCGGTAGCAGCGACAATAGCCAGCGGAGCTCCTGCCGCCGGTGCTGCCGCCAGCGCAACCGCAGTGGGCGCCAACGCTATCGCACTCAAGCCCAGGCTGAGAGCAACCGGAATCAGAAACGGCGAACTCAAGATCACGCTCCAGGTCGGCCAGCCGACGAGATTGAAGAAAATCTGGTAGCCGAGCGCGAAAAGCAATGGACCGTAGGTGATGATGGCACCCACCGGGTTGGTCAGGAAGGCGATGATGATCTTGATCGAGTTACCGATGGGATCCTGCAGGAACTCAAAGATCAGTTTGTACATCCACAAAAAGGAGTTGAGATACGCATTCCAAAATTGCTCGAGTAATTGCAACAGCCACTGCCACGGGTTGGATGCGGCAACGCCGGCCAGCGCATTCGCGGCCGCTTCGCCGCCAGGCTTCAGCACGGGCGGCGCAGGGGTAACGCGCGGGGCGGATGCCAACGCCGCACCGGCGGTCACCTGATAAAGACCCATGGTCACGGCAGCCTCAATCCACATCCGGATGTAGTCGGCTTCATTCAGCGCGATCGGAATTGCGTTGATGCCAAAGAAATTCGTCGCTACCAGGACACCGTGAATGAGGTGATTGGCCGCCAGCTCGGCCAGTGTCGGCATCGCCGCCAGCGCGGCCGTATACGCGGCCGCAGCAACCTCGTATTGGGTGGCTATTGCTGCGCTGTCGGCGCTGGCCTGCAGCAACCAGGCCACGTAGGGCAGATGTGCGGCCACATACTGCTCGGCGCCGACTCCCTGCCACGTCCCGGCTTGCACCGCCCCCAGCAGCTCACTGAGTTCTGCTGCCACCCCGGCATATTCGGCACTGAGCGCGTTGCAGGCCGCGGCCGCCGCCAGTAACGAACGGGGGCCAGGTCCATTGCTCAGCAACGCCGAATGTACTTCCGGCGGCGAAGCCATCCAGATGGGCCCCAAGGGCAGAACCATAGTCAGCTGCCTGCAATCCCGTACGAGGCAGCGGCCACTGAATCGGCGGCAAGATAGCTGACGCCGGATGCGCCCACCCCGACACCGGCGCGCCCTAACTCTTCAACACCTTGAGCCGCAATGACCGTGTGCTCCTGGCCCTGGGCGCTGAACCCAGCAGCAGTCTGCAGCGACACCGCATCCGCCGCAGGCGGAACTACCGCAGTAATTGACGGCGTCGCTGCCGCATGCGCGGCAGCCAACCGCGCCGTCAGCGCCTCCACCGCAGCGCTGGCTGCTTCCAATCCCGCCGGAACCACTCGCAACGTCATCGATCAACTCCCCTTCTGTTGCGTTTCACCAAATGCTGCGACCATGCCGACCACCGAGTTGACCAGCTGCACGTAAGTTGGAGACTCACTGTCGCCCAACAACATCGCACGTCCAGCAGGCAACCGCTCGAAGCGCTGACCGCGGATCTTGCCGCTATCGGCCGGATTGCCGGACAGCATCAATGTGGTCGCCTGCAAGTCGTTGAACCGGCGCAGCAAGGGGCTGGTCATCAACGCATGCGCAGACCCGGACGCCCGCGCTGTGACGATCACCCGCAGTCCCAAATCGGCTGCCTGGCTAAGCAGTCCGATGAGCGGGGTCCATGGCCGCTGTCCAATGTAGGGACCTGTCATCGCCGCCGCATCCGGTATCTGGTCGACATCGTCGATGATCAGGTAGTGGGTGTGGCCGTGGTATGCCCAACGCGCCAGTTGGGGTGGAGCCAGGCCCGCCGGCGGCCGCCGCGACTCGATGAGATTGGCCAACCCGAGCATCGCCGGGATGATGCGGTCGACGTTGGCCGTGTATTCGTTGTCGGGGAACAGCGGCTCCTCGACGAGGTGCAACCGGCGGTCGAGCACAGTAAAGGCCACCTGGTCGGCGGTGGAATGCTCTCGGACGGTACGAATGATGTGGCGTAGCAGCGTGGTCTTACCCGATTTGCTGTCACCGAACACCATCAGCAGCGGATTCTCGGCGAGGTCGAGTACCACCGGCGCTAAATCTTCTTCACGCTGGCCAATAACCACTCGGTCCGGACCCCGATACAGCGTGCCGACTGCGTTGGGCGCAAGGCTGGTGGGCAGCAACCGCACCGGCGGGGCGGCCGCGCCGGGGTAGCGGGCGTTGATCGAGGCCACCTGGCTTAGCTCCGGTGCCGCGAACAGGAAGTGCTCGGCGGCCATGGTTAATCCGCGGCCCGGCTGGTCGTGCGGTACCGCATCGGCTGGACGGCGCAGCGCCCCCACCACCCGCACATTGCTATCGCGCGCGTCGTGCAGCTTGAGCTCGAGACGCAGCCCCAGACCGTCACGCATCGCCAACGGCACCTCCAGCCAGCTCGGGGTAGTGATGATGACGTGAATGCCGTACGCCAGACCCACGTTGACCAGCTCTGTCACCTTGGCGAGCAACGGATTACGAGTGTTGAACTGATCGGTGCTGTCGCGGCCGAACGCATACAGGTTGTCGATGACCAGGAACACCTCGCCGTATCCGTCGTCGGGGGCAGAACCGTTATCACCGCGCTCCCGGAATACTTCGCGCTGTTGTCGGGACAGCAGCAGCTGTTCTAACTCACCGAAGGTGCGCCGGATGCGTTCGGGCTCCAGAGCCGACGCGACACTGCCGACGTGCGCCAGATCCGCCAAATCGCGCAGTTGTCCGCCGCCGTAGTCCAGACAGTAGAACGTCACTTGGCGTGGCGAGTGCAGGCCAGCGGCCGACAAGATAAACGTTTGCAGCGCAGTCGATTTACCAGACTTGGGTCCGCCGTGGATGACCATATTCCCAGCTGACGACCGGGCGTCGAACAGCAACGGGTCGCGGCGCATCTCGAAGGGCTTGTCGATTTCACCCAGCGGCCACCTCCAGTGCTGTTGCCCTACCCCGGCCCGGGCCAGCAGCGTGGTCAACGGGATTGATTGGTCGAGCGGCGGCAGCCACAATTGTGGCGCCTGTGGACCGTAGCGGGCCAGTTGTTCGCCGATGGTCGCGATCAGCTTGCGTGGTGGGCCGGCTGGCTGCTCGGTGTCCGTCTCGGCAATCACCGTATCCGGATCCCGCTCCACCGCCCCGGCGGTGAAGAGCTTCGGTTCCGGCGCGGAGCGCACCACCAGCGTTTTGGCTTTCTGCGGGGGCTCGTAAATGCCGTCGACGTAGGTGCTGCGGAACTTGATCGGGCTGGCGCCGGGCGCGGGCACCAAAAAGCCAATGCCTTTGTGTTCCTTGCCCGACTCGATGTGATAGGCGTCCTCCACGCCGATGATCTGGCGAGACACGCTGGCGCTGGCTACTTTGAGCCCGATGCGGTAGGAGGTGTTCTTGTCGATGTCTTTGATCTTGCCAACGTCTAGCGTCTGCGACGCGAACAAGATATGGATCCGGAACGAGCGTCCCTTGCGGGCCACGTAATCGAACAACTCCGCATATTCGGGATGATCGGCCAGCATCAGGGTGAACTCATCCGCCACCACGAACAGTGTTGGGATTGGCGGCAAGTCATGTCCAGCCGCGATTGCGTTCTCGTACTCGAGCACCGAGTTGAACGCACTACCCTGGACCCTGCGCCCTGCCTCACGAAGCAACATCTCGCGACGGGCGACTTCACCGCGCAGCGTGTCGGCGAACCTGTCGGCCAACGACTTCTTCTCCGCCATGTTCGAGATCACCGCGACAACCTGCGGGAAGTTCCGGAAGCTGTCAGCACCAGCCTCACCCTTGAAGTCGGCGTAGATGACGATCAGCCGGTCCGCCGAGTGAGTTGTCAACAGCGACAACAGGATCGACATGAGGGTCTGCGACTTACCTGAACCGGTCATGCCGATCATCAGGCCGTGCGGACCCATCCCGCCCTCAGCTTCGTCCTTGAGATCGAACATCAGCGGCTCACCAGTCGCGGTGACACCGATCGGAACGCGCAACTCGTCATCGCGGCGGCGCCGAGCCCACAGTGCCGGCACATCGAGCCGCGATGCGTCCGGGATACCCAGCAGCGTAGTGAAACTCGCACCTCGGGTGGCCGCTGAGCGAAGACCGGTGTGCGTCGGGTTGGAGTCCCACCGCGACAGTCGGCGGGCCAGGTGTGCGGTCTCGTCCGCGCCGAGCTGGTCCGCAATATCGATATAGGGCTGCCAGCCCCCCGTCTGCCAGCGTTGGATGGCACCGTCGGCTACCCGTAGGATCGGCCTTTCCGGATCCGAATATTGCTCCCGGTGTGGCGGTGTAGGCGAGCAGTGCACGACGGTGACCCCGGCGCGGCCAATAGCTAGCGTCGACGCCGCCAAGTCGTAGTTTGGATCGTCGACCACGATGAGCAAGTGCCGCAACGCATCTGTTGACGCACCGGTGAACGCTGGGCGGTCAAGCAGAACCGGGCCCAGTAGGTCAATCAGGTCGTCGGGTTCGGTTGACAAGTAACGTGCCGGGCCTACGCCATCGACCTGTCCGGGGATGTCGACGTGCGGCAACCACTTCAGCCAGGACCAGTCGCGGCTCTCCAGATCAGGGGCGGCCAGTGCTACCCCGAGTACCGTCGGGTCATGCCAGGTGACCGCCTGAGCGAGCCATGCCCGCAACGCCGCGCGCACCTCGGCTGCGGCGCTCCCAGCGTCGACAAGCAGCGTGATCCGCGAAACCTTGGTCACGTCAATTCCGGTGGGGACATCGCGGACGGTGCGTTGGGTATCGAGCAGGCTGCGTAACGCGCTGTGCGACACCGGTTCCAAGTCGATTTCGTCGGCGGTGTCGTTCACCCGCAGCGCAGTCGTCAGCGGCGCGGAATGCCGCCCGGCCCGCAGCACCAGGAAATCTGGGTCGTGCGGGTCGCGCTCCCACTGGCGCCGAGAGCCGGGCACGGCAGCCAGCGCCTCCGGTTCCGGATGCGACCACTGCGCGGCCGCGCGCTGCTCGGCAGCCTGAGCCCGGATGTTGTCCCGAATCACCGACAGGTAACGCAGGTAGTCGGCCCGCTCGGCGTCGACTTCCTCGGTACGCATCTTGTTGTCGTTGCCGCGGTAGAGCCCGGTGGCCGCCAACAGCATGACGAACGGGAAGAACAGGGTCTGCGGCGAGATCAGTCGCATGCCGGTGGCAAACATTGCCACCACCATGCCGACGATGAGCATCACGATCAGAAAAGGCATGGCGCGCTTGAACAGCGACGGCGGAATGACCCTAGGCAGCTGGGGAGGCGCCTCGATGGTGATGGTGCCCTTAGCGCTGCGTGGCGGGGCAAGCCGTCGGCGAGCCTCGAAGATCAGTCTGCTCATCGGGGCCCTCCATCGGCCGATACCGCATGCCCGGGCTTGCTGTCCGGCGGCAAGGCGTCGTGCGCCAACAATGCGTCGGCGCGCGACAGCGTCGGGCCCGGTGCGAACAGCGACAGGATTGACCATGGAATGGACAGCGGCGGGGCCTGCAAGCCAAGTGCTTCAACCGTTTTGCGTCCGGCTTCGCCGTCGGTGTCGATGCCGTAGCGCACCCCGGTGTCGGAAACCCAGAACAACGATCCAGTTGCCGGTGCTGCTACGCCCCCGCCCACACTCTGAGTGAAGTAGCCCGTCCCCGGCGCCATCGCAACCCGGGTGGCTACTGACTCACCGGCGCCAACCAGGTCGATTGTGCGTACCACCTCCGGCACCGGCAGCGCGGCGCCGGCCAACAGGCTCAGCGAGCTGGTGGCCGCCCCGGCTGGCTTGCTCCAATAGGCGCAGGTAACCGGATCACGGGCGGCATCGACCAGGCTGACCGGTTGCGCCGGATAGCTTGTGGTGTCCAGCAGGCGTGACACCGGCAACTTGGCAACCTGATCGGCGCCCAGGCGTGGCGGCTGCTGCAGTCCATAGGAATTGGTATTGCGCAGGATGGCGGCCAGGACCGGCGAGATCGGCTGCAGGCCGTCCGGTAACACCGCGTAGTACTGGGCGGTGCCGGCAGTCTGGGTGCCATTGAGGGTGAACGCCTCGACCACTGCGCCGATCGGCGCGGTGACGTCGAAGCTCGGCTGGGTGCCGGCGTTGGGGATGGCCGGCGCCGATAGCGGCGGTGCTTCGGGTATGGCGTTGAACAATCCCGACGCGATGGGCCGCGGCGCGGGCAGGTCGGTACCCAGGCCGAGCGCGTCGGTGACCGCGTGGTCGGTCAAATCGAGCGGGCTGCGCTTGCCGTTCCACAGCAGCCAGCTGCCGGCGCCGTTATCGACCAGGACCACCTGGCCGGAGCCGATCGCGACCGCCCGCGCGCCGTCGCTGTCCGGGCGTCCCACGACGACCGTGACGCCGGCGCTATGGGCGCCGCGCCCGCCCGCCCCGCTGATCGAGTCGCATACCGTCCAATTGGCGTCGCGGGTGGTGTTCTGCACCATCCGTTCCGGCGCTCCCGGGATGCCGATCAGGTTGCCGCGCGGAAACCGGTCCAACTCAGCGCTTTTCACCGTCGTGGGGTTGACTGGCTTGCCGGCGATAAGTCGGGCCGACGTCAGATTCAGCACGGGGTGCAACGCGTCGCCGACCCGCACATAGAGTGCGGCCGTGGACCGGTCGGCCAGCACCGGGTTGGTACCCGCTTGCCCATTGGGTCGGATCAGCGAGAGCACGAAGCAACCCAGCAATCCGGTGATCAGGATTAGCGCACCCATCAACACCGCGCGCGACTGCGTGCGTAACGGGTCGACGAGCATCCGGGTGTCGTGCAGAGCGATACCGGAGGCAATCCGGCGCATCACAAAGCGCCAACCGGTCACCTGGTGACGGGTAACGAAACCACGTCGGTAGACAACCCGGTCAGGGTTGTCGTTGACCGGGGTACGTGAGGTGAACGACCGGCGTTCTGAATCCGGTTCGCGGGTGGTCATGTCGGCACCGCGAGTCCCAGCCCGCGCAGCAGCGGCTCGACGGACCTATCCACATCCTCGGCGGTGATGACCATCAACTCCTCATCGCTGAACTCGCCACTTCCCGCATGCTCGGAGTGGTCGAGCCGGAATTCTCGCTCTTCTTCCGAGCGTTCGACGATGTTCCGGACGAACCGCCCGTTGCCTGCGATGTCAAGGCTGCGCCGCAAGACTCCATTGGAGTCCGGGGTCGACGCTGCCGCCAATTTCGCGAACAAAGACTCCAGATTGTCCAGCGCCGCTTGCTCGAAAATGCTATCGCGCTGTTCGGCCATCTTGTGCGCGATCTCCACCAGCTCATGGGACGCATACGACGGAAAGTCGATACTGCGCGTGAACCGCGACCGCAAACCCTCGTTGGTGTCCAGGAACTTGTCCAGATCGGCTCGGTAACCGGCGATGATCACCACCAGCCGGTCGCGGTCGTTCTCCATCCGGGCCAACAACGTGTCAATAGCCACCAGACCGAAGTCGTTCTTGGCGCCGGTGGCCACCAAAGCGTAGGCCTCGTCGAGAAACAGAACGCCATCCAACGCACTGTCGATGATCGCATTGGTTTTCGCCTCGGTCTCACCGATGTGCTGGCCGATGAGGTCGGCGCGGTGTACCTCTCGAATGTTCTCTCGCTTCAAAAGACCAAGCCCGCAATAGATTTTGGCTACCACGCGAGCAATCGTGGTCTTACCCGTCCCGGGTGGTCCAGCGAAGATCAGGTGGTGCGTGCGCTGGGCCACCGTGAGCCCACGCTGCTTGCGCACCAGTTCCATCGCTACCGAACTCTTCAACCGCGACACCTGGTTCTTGACTTCGTCGAGCCCGATGAATTCGGCGAGCTGGCGTTCGGCCTCGTGCAGCAGCGCAGCTTTTCGTTCGTGGGCCGCGGGGTCGACAAAATCCTCTGCGCTGGGCTCGGTGTTCGGATCCCAGGGATCGGTGCGCGCCTCGATCCGACCCGCGGTGGTGGTCACAATCCCAAAGCTGGTGTCAGTCAGGGCTTGCTCGACCTGCTCGTTCTCGGGATGGGCCGCGTAAAGGTCCTGCAGGACTTCGCTGGCCGACTCCTCGTCAACGTGGGCGCGCAGCACCAGGGCTTTGGCCAGGGCGCCATCGAGGGCAGCGACAGGGACCGGGCCCTCGGGTTCCTCGAGATACGACAATGCCGGAGCGAACATACCCAACCGGGCCAGCGCGGTGCCCAGACTAATTTTGGCGGCGTGGGCGAAAGCCTGGTCAAGATTGGGATCATTGACGATCGGGGTGAGCAGCTTGACGACGTCGGGCCACCGTCCGGCACGGTAGTTGACGACCATCGCGAGCCAGCGGGCTTCCCGCCAACCCGGCCGGCGCCCACTGATGTCCGAAACGATGTCGTGGGCTTTGGCATACTCCCCAGCCCCGCCTGCTGCAGCCAGCGCTGCCGCGTATGCCAGATGAAAATCGTCCGGGCTGGTGGCAAAAAACCGGAGGTATAACCCAGTATCGTAGTGAAAGCCCAGCGCATTCGGCGGGAGTTCCACGTGGCGCTGCAACACCCCGGCCGTTGGCGCGGTTCGCGAAACGGCGTCCAGCACCGCAATGGACTGGTCACCGGCGGCAGCCAATCCGGTCCAGGCGTCGCACTGGTCGCTGGCGATACGGGTAAGTGCGGTAAATCCAGAGCGGGCGGCATTCAGGTCGGCTGGGCGGCGTCGGTCGTAGACTGCGATGCCCAGAGCCCGGCAGCAGGTGGCGAACCGGCTGACGATGTCGCTGTCTACCTTGCCGTTGGCCCCGGACGCAACCGGCCGGGTTGCGTGCATGCTGATATCGCTGCGTTCCATGCCCGCGCCGTCTCCTGGGCCTAAGGTCATCATGAGTAAAATCCGCCTGCAGTTGGCTTCCCGAAGTTAGCATTGCATAAGCTAACTGTCGAGGCGGCGGAGCCTGTTGTGTTCATCAGGAAAACCAGCTCCTGGGCGCACTGACCATGGTGTCGCCGCGGGCCGTTTCCGGGCGCGGCTCGGCATCCGAGAACAGACGTTCCTCCTCACACTCAGTCCACTGGAACCATCCTGGAAGCATCTGGAAGGCCTTGGGCGGCTTGGCGACTGGTCTCGCCGGTACGGATGGTGTGGCGACATCGCAGGTTTAAGCACATGGCCATCCCCTAGCCCGGCTGCTCGGGAATCCCGCCCACCGGTTGCGTCATCTCACCACGTTTTCCGGAGGCCAGCGTAATGGATATGGTTTTCATTATCAAAAGAGGGCTCGCGTTGGGCGCTCGGGACCAGGGCCTTCGACGCACCCGTGATTGGTAGTCCGCGCAGTGCTAGGCGCGATCCACACGCCCACGGGCAACTGTGTGTCGCAGCCAACACTCGCTCGAACAGCGATACTCGCCTCAACGGCGCGAGCACCGACGTCGTTGCGAACTCCCCGCCGCCCGCCCAACAGCAGCTTATGGGCTGGGGTCGGCGCCGATAAACCTCATTGGGCCCGATGACCCGCCGGGGCTGCTCGACCTGGCGGCACGGCGATCAGCGGTGGCGTCGCTGACGTGACTCACAGCCGCAACCCGACCCAATTTGCCCGAGCGGCCCCAACGAGGTGGTTATCAACCACTACCGCTAGGTTATGCGCCCGATTTGGCCGCTTCGGCCATGTCGCGCAGGCGCTCAGCCCAGCCGCAGTAGCCAACGACACCGGATCGGCCGCCGGGGACACCACCGCCGAAATCACCGGACCCGCAGCAGCATGCGCTGCCGCCAACCGAGCGCTCAACGCCTCCACCGACGCAGCCGCGCCCGCCAAACCCCCAGGAACCACCCATAACGTCAAAGCCACATCCTTTCCGTGCTTTCCGTGCTTTCCGTGCTTTCCGACATTGCGGCCGTCAAACATCACGCCAAATGCGTGGCATCTTCGATGGACCTAGCACCTAGCACAGCATCACGCAACCCGGCAACAGTCCGCCAATACTTTTGTTGACTCGATCAATAAGTGAAACTGATCAACGCTGGCCTTGAGGGTTGCGTCTGCCCGCGCCGCAGTCGGATGGTCCTAGCGCCAGCTGTCCGTCGTCAGACGCCGGGTCCGGCCAATTTGTGACCCCAGGCATTCATCGCGTTCTTGGGCGCGCTCGTGCGCTTACGGTTTGGTCGCGCTGACCAGCGTGTTGCGCGCGAAAAGCGCCCCCGCTTCGGTGCCCGGCTCGGGCGCCGGCCGGCCCACCTCACGAAGGTATTCGATCAATGGGGTACCCACCGCCGTCCAACCATGCAACCCGAACCATTCGGTGGCCGGTGCGCAGCGCTCGTTGTAGACCAACTGGAAAAACGGACTCTTGCCACCTGCCGCGACGACAGCGCGTTCTTCTGCCACTTTGGCGGCGAATTCATCCGGGGGAAGCGGGGTTCCGTCCTCCACAGCGGCGTGGCTACCGGCGCTGGCCAGGCTGTCGATGCCGGTGAACAACTGCTCCTGCGCGGTGGCCGGCATATAGATCAACAGACCCTCGGCGATCCACGCCGACGGCTCGGAGGGATCAAAGCCGTTGTCCCGCAATGCCTGCGGCCAGTCGTCACGCAGGTCGACAGCGATCTCGCGACGCTGGGCGCGCGGTTGCACACCACGGTCGGTGAGCACCTCCCGCTTGAAGTCGAGGACCTGCGGGCGATCCAGCTCGAAGACTGTCGTCCCGTCCGGCCAGGTCAGCCGGTAGGCGCGGGCGTCGAGTCCGGCTGCCAGGATCACCACCTGCCGGGCGCCGGCGGCGGCGGCGCGGCGGAAGTACGCGTCGAAATACCGGGTGCGGGCACCCTGGAAGGTGACGAAATGCTCGCCGAAGTCAGCACTTTTCAAGTCGTGCTCGGGAGCGTTACCGTCGAGCACGTCGGCCCAAGTGCCGCCGACGGCGCGGCAGAATAAATCCGCGTAGGGATCGACGGCCAATGGATCGGGCTTTTGCGCCTCGAGCGCCCGTGCCGTGGCCACGAATAGCGCCGTTGATCCGACGCTGGTGGTGATGTCCCAGCGGTCACCTTCGCTACGCACCTCTACGAGATTACCCGGCTAACTGCGTGGCGAATCGCAGTCAGGGTCCCACGAGTCCGGCAGCAGCGGCATCCTGGTGCTGCCGAATTCGTCGGCGGCCAGCGTGGTTAGTCCAGCAACTCCGGCGGTCGCATCTTTGCGTACCGTGCCGGCGAAGCCCATGTGCACCGCGCCGCGATCCGATGCCGTCGTCGACCTAAACGGCTCTCCGTCCGGCGGGGCACCCCAATCTGGGTCCACCTCAATGTCCATGTATTCGTTGCCGTAGCTGCGCAACCCCGCGCGCCGCCGTCGGCGCCGGCGAGCCTGCTCCCGTGCGGCTGCCGCGGCCGCCACAGCGGCCGAATCGGGTTCTGGTGCCTTCTTCTTGGCGCTGGCGCTCGCGCTGGCGCTCATCGCCTCGCCCAACCCAAGGCGAGGTCCGCCGCCCACCAGGAAGGGATAGCCGAACCCACCGCCGGCCGAGACCGGTGGCGGTGCCGGTGCCGGACCGGCCCCGGCGACAGTGCTTGCCACTGATGCGGGCGCCGGGGCCGGCGCCGCTAACCCCGCGGTTGCGACAACGGCGGGAGCCATCCCGACGACCGGCAATATCGTTGGCTCGGCCGCAACCGCTGGCAGCGCCGCGGAGACGGTGGCCGGCGGTATCCCACCCAGTCCGGCCAATCCCGCGAAGCCAGTCACGGCGCCCAAGTTGGAGATGGCGCCGCTCACCGCGACCGCCAGTAACTGCGGGGATTGACTGAGCGCTTGAGCGATCTGTAGGACGTGGGTCGGCCAGTCGAACAAGGCCAGTTCGACTACGAATTGGATCGCCCCCACCGGGTTGGTGAACAATTCCTGGACGAAAGTCTGGAACTGCTGGCTGAATTCCAGGGCGCGGGCAACCCACCAGAGCGGCTGAGTTGCGTCCACGTAGTCATGCATGTCGATTCCGTTGAGGGTGCCTTCGGCGGGATCCCAGATCACCCGGCCGCCGGTGATGACGCGCATGATCTCGGCAACGACGTAGTCAATCGGGGTGGGCTCGGCGTGGTCGTGATCATCGCCATGGTCGTCTTCGTGGCCATGGTCGTCTTCGTGGCCATGGTCGTCTTCGGCGCCATGGTCGTCTTCGTCTGCGGCTGCGGAAGCCAAGATGTCCGGCGCCGGGGTGGTCGGCGGCGTCGACGCCACCGCGGCGCCTGACACTGCTTCGTAGGTGGCCATCGTGGTGGCCGCCTGGATCCACATTCGTGTGTAGTCGGCCTCGTTGAGCGTTATCGGGATGGTGTTGATCCCAAAGAAGTTCGTTGCCACCAAGACCGCGTGGATGGCGTGATTGGCGGCAAGTTCGGCGAGCGTCGGCATAGTCGCCAATGCAGTGGTATAGGCGGCAGCCGCGGTTTCGTGCTGCGCAGCCGCTTGCGCGCTCGTGACGCTGGCGTGCGTCAACCACATCAGATACGGCACATGGGCACTCACATACCGCTCGGCGCTTGGCCCCTGCCAGGCGCCGGTCTGGGCAGCGCCCAATATGGCGATAAGCTCATCTGCCACCGATGTGTATTCGGTGCTCAACACCGACCACGCCGTTGCGGCCGATAACAACGAGTCCGGTCCCGGGCCGCTGCCGAGCAACGCCGAGTGCGCCTCCGGCGGCGACGCCATCCACACCGGGGCTGTCACGAGCAACGTCTGCCCGAGATGAACATGATTTTCATTATTGGTATTCGACCCCACGAACGGTCGCATTGCAAGTCTGACTTCACCAGTCGTTGTCAGGAGCCGGCAGGCACGGCGCGCCGGGACGGGGCAAAACGGAACGCTCAGCGGGTGGTTGGTCGGCAACGGCGGCGCAGGCGGGTCCGGAAGGTCCGCAACGATTTTTCCGACGGCGGGAAAGGCGGCGCCGGCGGGGTCACCCGCCTACTTGGTCGCGGCGGGGCCGGCGGGATGACATCGGCCGCCACCAAAGTCGGTGGGGACGTCGGTGTCGGCAGGCTGTTAGGTGTCGGCGGCAGCCATGTCCACCACGCAACTGTTGGCGGCCGGCGCGGATGAGGTATCGGTCGCCATTGCTGCCCTGTTTCGCACACACGCCAACGCCTATCAGGCGCTGAGCGCCCAGGCGGCAGCGGTCCATGACCAATTTGTGCGCTCGCTGGCCGCTGCCGGAAGCTCATATGCGGCCGCCGAAGCCGCCAACATCGAGCAGGCTCTGCTCAACGCGGTCAACGCGCCCACCCAGGCGCTACTGGGTCGTCCCCTGATCGGCAACGGCGCCGACGGCGGACCAGGCCAGCCCGGTGGCCCCGGCGGTCTGCTGTTCGGCGACGGCGGAAAGGGCGGCACCAGCAACACCGCCGGGGTGGCCGGCGGGGCCGGCGGACCCAGCGGCCTCATCGGCAACGGCGGAGTAGGAGGCACGGGTGGGGCGGGCGCCGCAGGCGGCGCCGGTGGCGCAGGGGGCTGGCTGTGGGGCAATGGCGGTTCGGGCGGGGCGGGCGGCGCCGCACCAGGACCCGGTAGCAACGGCGGTAACGGCGGAGCCGGCGGTAGCGCCGGGCTATTCGGCGCCGGCGGCGCCGGCGGCCACGGCGGGGCCGGGGCCATCGGCACGCCCGGGGTCAATCCTGGGCCCGCCACTCCGACCACTCCGGCGCCTGACGGCGCCGACGGCGTCGACGGCTTCGGCATAGTCGGGGGCGGTGGTGGACAGCCGGGCAGCAACGGCAGCGGCATCGGGGAGGCCGGTGGCAACGGAGGCACTGGCGGCGATGGCGACAACATCGTCGGCGGCAGCGGCGGTGGCGGCGGCGGTAGTGGTGGCAATGGCGGCCCCGGTGCGCCCGGTGGGGCCGGCGGTGTTGGCGGCAAATTTAACTCGAACAGTCCCTCAGCCAGCGGAGGGGGCGGCGGCGGCGCCGGCGGCAGCGGCGGCGACGGCGCCGGGCAGGGCCAGCCCGTTGGCGGCAAGGGCGGCGGGGGCGATGGTGGCATCGGCGGCTTCCAGGGCGGCGGGGGCAATGGCGGCGGCAACGGCGGCGGGGAAGGCGGGATCGGCAACAGCATCGGCAACGGTGGTGGCGGCGGCGGTGTCGGAGGTAACGGCGGCATCGGTGCGCCGGGCGGGAACGGCGGAAATGGCGGAAACGGAAACGCCGGCGATGTATCCGGCGGTGCCGGGGGTGGCGGCGGCGCCGGCGGAAACGGCGGCCTCGGCGCCTCCGCCGGGAACGGCGGCAACGGGGGCAATTCCTTCGGCAACGTCACGCTTGGCGGCTTCGGCGGTACCGGCGGCATCGGCGGCACCGGCGCTACCGCTGGTACTGGTTCGAATGGTGGCGACGGAGGTGCCGGTGGCCGTGGCGGGCTGTTATTCGGCGCGGGCGGTAGCGGAGGTGCTGGCGGCATCGGCGGAAGCGGCGGGATAGGCGCCTCCGGCGGTGCCGGGGGCGACGGCGGCCTCGGCGGCACTGGCGCTGGCGGCATCAATGGCGGGGACGGTGGCGATGGCGGTGACGGCGGAACCGGAGGTGCCGGAGGCGGCGGAGGGAACGGAGGAAACGGCGGCGCCGCGGGCGCCGGCGGGTTGATCGGCTTCTCGGGTAGCCCCGGCGCGGGCGGAGACGCCGGTAGCGGCGGTAGCGGCGGCACCGGCGGCACCGGCGGTGCCGGGGGCGCGGGCGGCAGCGGCGGATCATCGGGATCACCCGGCGCAACTGGCGCGAAGGGCGCGACCGGTGCCGCAGGGCAGGCCGGCACACCTGGCTGATAGCCATTCCAGCGTCACGGCAGCGCCGCTCATGCGGCGGTCAGCCGCTTCGAGTGCAATTGACGCAGCTGCTTGCCAGCGATCCCTTGGTTGACCCGCCCGACAGGGGCGCGTGCCCGCGTCCCGCTACACCAGCGCACGACCGGTCTGGATCCGCCGGTCCAAATCCCACAGCATCAGGTTGAACGGGAATTGCCGGACGAACCGCGGCATCGCCCGGTTTCCCGTGCCCAACACGGCCATCAGCTGATCGAAACGCCGTTGCCGGCCGGCGTCCCACGGCAGCCGCATCTCGTCGCGAAACCGTTGCGGCAGAAAGCCGGTGGTGATCAGCAGCGCGATACTTTCCGGGATCTTGCGCAGCGCACCCGGGAAAGCTACACCCGGCAGCCGGGCCGCCGCGATGGGGTAGAGGTATTCCCGGACAGCGTCGTCGATGTGCACCTGGTCCAGGGACTCCTGCCAGTACCGATCGAACGCCGCCCGGTCCTTGGGCCACATCTTCGGGGGCACCTGCAAGGTGGTGGCCAGCGCCATGCCGTCGCGATAATGACGGTCGGCCGCTGCGTCGTCCAACTCACCGATGAAGGTGCGGTACACGTCGACGGCGCCCTTGTACAGACATGCTGCGACCCACAGCTGCAAGTCGGGGTCGAACGCGTTGTAGTGCACCGGGCTTTCGGGTGTGGAGTACACCTGCGCATGCGCCCGGTTGACGGCCCGGCGGAAAGCGGCCTTTTGCGCATCGGTGCCGACGGTGGCCACCGCCAGGTAGGTGAAGGTGGTGCGTGCCCGTTTGATCGGATGTAGGTCCAGGCGGCCACTTTCCACCCGGCTCTCTACCACGCCGTAGCCAACTGCCGGCCGGGCCAATTGCATGATCACATTCGCCGGGCCGGCGAGCAGCGCAATACCCATCAACCCGTCGCCAATGCCAGCCTGGCGCCGCGCCGAGCCCGGACGCGAATCGGTAAGCGCGCGCTCAACATGTCCGACGGGCTCATCCACGGTCACGGCGCGAGCTCCGCCCGCCACAATCGCATCCCCGGCTCCAATAACCACAGCCGGGCCAGGATCACGCGCAGCGCGCGCAAGGCGCCGCTGACCAAGATCGCCGCCACGGACAACTCGACCACCGCCAAAAGGGCCGAAACCCACAACTCGCGCGATCCCGCCGTCATCAGGTCGAACCAGGCATCGCAGATCAACAACACCCCGGTGGCAAATCCCGTGAGCACCACCAATTGTCGATGCAGATAACCCAGCACCGCCGTCGTCGCCATGAACGCCACCAAGAAGATGTCGAATCCGACCCAGGTTAGCGACCAATTGTGCGCGGTGTAGGTCTGCGGGAGCGTGACGGCGAGCAGCACAGTCCAGGGGATGAGCGCTGCCGCACCGCCGGCCATCAAACTCAACCGGATACGCCGCATACGTGCTAGCACCGGCGCCGGCAACAGGTCGTCGAGGGGTTGCTGGATCCGCATGATCAACTCCCGCCGTTGCTCTGGAGTCAGCGCCGCGATCTGATCGTCGGTCAAAATGCCGTGCGTCACTTTTGCCCAGCCACCACCGCAGGTTGCCGGTCGGCAGCCGTCCTAGGTACGGCCGGCGTGTCGTTCTCAGTGAATTCCTTTATCCAACAAGCAAATTCCAGCGTGATACCGTCGGGATCCTGGAAGTAGAACGAGCGTACGTACACCCCGGGATGCACCGTGGCCGACACCTGCGTCGCGCTTTCGTCGTGATTGAGCACCGGGCCGACGCGTATCCCTTTGTCCTTGAGCCGCTGCCGATAGGCGTCGAACTTCTCTGCCGGAACATGAAAGGCCAGGTGGTTCATGGTGCTCACCGCGCTGGTGATATCGCCGATGCCCGGGATGGCGCCCGGCGACGACATACCCGGAACCCGGTCCGGCGCGTTGGCGAACCAGAAGAACGCCACGCAGTCGCCGTTACCGGCGTCGAAGAAGAAGTGCTGCCCCCGACCGTCGGGCAGGTCGAGCGACTTGACCAGCGCCATACCCAGGATGTTGCTGTAAAAGTCTACGGTGCGCGCCATGTCAGAACACACCAGTGCGACGTGATTGATTCCGCCGAGCTCGAACTCGGCATTGGTGTTGTGCGGCTTGATCATCGTGCGGCTCCGATCGGCCCCGGCCTGGCCCAAACTTGATTCTGAATCTAACATCAGATTCAGTTTCGCTCCAGAGGAGGTGGCGCCGGTGCCGGAGTTCCCGACGCACCGCGGGCGGCGGACCCAGGCCGCGATTGACACCGCCGCTCGAACCGTTATCGCGCGCAAAGGAATCCTGGCCACCACCATTGCCGAGATCGCCGCCGAAGCCGGCCGTTCGGCGGCCTCGTTCTACAACTACTACGACTCCAAAGAAGCGATGGTCCGCCAGTGGGCCGTGCGCTTTCGCGACGAAGCCAAAGAGCGAGCACAGTCCGTGACCCGGCATGGCCTGTCTGACCGTGAGCGCGCCTACGAGGCCGCGGCCGCGCACTGGCACACCTACCGCCACCGCCTCGCGGAGATGATCAGCGTGTCGCAGTTGGCGATGGTCAGCGACGACTTCGCCCAGTACTGGGCCGAGATGTGTTCCATTCCGCTAACTTTCATTACCGGTACGGTCAAGCGCGCCCAATCTGAGGGGTATTGCCCAGGCGACGACCCCGAACTGATCGCCGAGGCGATCGTGGCGATGTTCAACCAGTTCTGCTACATCCAACTCAGCAGAGCCCACGCCAAAGAGCCCGACGACCAGGCCTGCATTCAGACCCTGGCCAACATCTATTACCGAGCCATCTACGGCGAGGAGGTTCACCGACTTGGCTGACGTCAGGCGCGAGTTCGTCGGCCTGTCCGCGCCGACCGCCGGACGCGCCGGCGCGGGAGGGCACCCGTGCCAAGGGCTCTACCATCATGGCGCGGGAAGGAAGCCGACGGTGGCGTTCATCGCCACGCACTACCAAATCGATTTCTCTGAGCACTATCTCGCCGAATACCTGGCCAACCGCGGGATCGGCTTCCTGGGCTGGAACACCCGGTTCCGGGGCTTCGAAAGCAACTTTCTGCTCGACCACGCGTTGGTCGACATCGGAGTCGGAGTGCGTTGGCTGCGCGACGCCAAGGGCGCGGAAACGGTGGTGCTGCTGGGTAATTCCGGAGGTGGTTCGCTGATGGCCGCTTATCAGTCTCAGGCAGTCGATCCCAACGTCACACCGCTGGAAGGGATGCGCCCGGCGGCTGGGCTGACCGAACTGCCGGTCGCCGACGGCTACGTGGCCACCGCCGCGCATCCCGGACGCCCGGATGTACTAACCGCCTGGATGGACGCTGCTGTCGTCGACGAAAACGACCCGTTGGCAACGGATTACGACTTGGATCTGTTCAACGAAGCCAACGGGCCCCCATACTCCGCCGAGTTTCTCAACCGCTACCGGGCGGCGCAGGTAGCGCGCAACGAGCGCATCACCGCCTGGGCCGAGATGGAGCTCAAACGCGTTCGCACAGCTGGATTCTCTGATCGGCCGTTTGCCGTGATGCGAACCTGGGCCGACCCGCGCATGGTCGATCCCAGCATCGAGCCGACCAAGCGCCCGCCCAATCTGTGCTACGCGGGCACGCCGGTTAGGGCGAACCGCTCCGCGCGCGGCATCGCCGCGGCCTGCACGCTGCGCAACTGGCTGGGCATGTGGAGCCTGCGGGTGGCGCAAACCCGGGCCGAGCCGCACTTGGCCCGCATCACCTGCCCGGCGTTGGTGATCAACGCCGAAGCCGACACCGGAGTCTATCCCTCTGACGCTCGACGCATCTACGACGCGCTGGCCAGCACCGACAAGACCCAAAGCTCGATCGACACCGACCACTACTTCACCACACCCGGGGCGCGCGACCAGCAGGCCGATACCATCGCAAACTGGGTTGCTGACCGGTGGCGCTAAGAGTCCTCGCCCACTTCGTCCCGGGCGACACGGTGCTGGATTTTATTGCTGCGGAACGGGATTGGCTCGACATCCGCTGGTGCGCCGACCATGACGACACGTGTTTCTACCGCGAGTTGCCCGAAGCCCAAGTGATTGGGCATGTGCTGCGGGCGCTGTCACACGCAGATCTAGAACGCGGGCCGCAGCTGCGGCTGGTGCACAAGTTCGGCGCCGGGGTGAACACCATCGACGTGCAGACGGCTACTCGACGCGGTATCGCGGTCGCTAATATGCCGGGCGCCAACGCACCGTCAGTAGCCGAGGGCACGGTGCTGTTGATGCTGGCCGCACTGCGCCGGCTGCCGGCGCTCGATGCCGCGGTCCGCCAGGATCGAGGCTGGCCGGCCGACCCGCGGCTGGGCGAGACAGTTCGCGACATCGGCGGCTGCACGGTCGGTCTCATCGGTTACGGCAGCGTCGCCAAACGCGTGGCCGCCATCCTCGCCGCGATGGGGGCCACCGTGCTGCACACGACCACCCGCGACGACGGGCGGCCCGGCTGGCGGCCGCTGCCTGAACTGTTGGCGGGCAGCGACATCGTCTCCCTACACTTACCGTTGACGAGCGACACCCACCAGCTGATCGACGCCGCCGCGCTGGCCCGGATGAAACCGAATTCGCTGCTGGTCAACACGTCGCGGGGAGCCGTGATCGACGAAGCCGCACTGGATTGAGGCGTTGCGCGGCAGGCGGCTGGCCGCTGCGGGGTTAGACGTTTTTGCCGTCGAGCCGGTTGCGCCCGACAACCCGCTGTTAGCCCTGGACAACGTAGTGCTGACACCACATGTCAGCTGGTACACCGCCGACACCATGCGACGCTATCTGACCGAAGCCGTTGACAACTGCCGGCGGCTACGCGACGGGCGGCCGTTAGCCAACCTGGTCAACCAACCCACCGGTTGGTAGCTTGATGGGAACTCGGGAAAGGGAAGGCGAACAATGCCGATCGCAATTACCCCTGAACATCAAGACCTCGCCGATTCGGTGCGATCCCTGGTGGCGCGGGTCGCGCCGTCGGAGGTCCTGCATGCGGCCTTAGCGGCAACCCCGGCAACCCCCATCGAGAACCCGCCGCGCTACTGGCAGGCGGCCGCCGAACAGGGGCTGCAAGGGGTGCACCTGGCCGAGTCCGTGGGCGGACAGGGTTTCGGCATCCTCGAGTTGGCTGTAGTGCTGGCCGAGTTCGGCTGCGGGGCGGTGCCCGGACCGTTCGTCCCGTCGGCAATCGCCAGCGCGCTGATTTCAGCGCACGACCCCGAGGCCAAGGTGCTTTCCGAGCTGGCCACCGGGGCGGCGATTGCCGCCTATGCGCTGGATTCCGGGCTGACCGCCACCCGCCAGGGTGACGTGCTGGTGATCCGCGGTGAAGTCCGCGCGGTTCCCGCCGCGGCTCAGGCCACCATTCTGGTGCTGCCGGTGGCCATCGACAGCGGCGAGGAGTGGGTGGTGCTGCGCGCCGAGCAACTCGAGATCGAGCCGGTCCGCAGCCTGGATCCGCTACGGCCCATCGCGAACGTGCAAGCCAACGCCGTCGAAGTCAGCGACGACGTCGTGTTGAGCAATCTGAGCATGGCCACCGCGCACGCGCTGATATCCACGCTGCTCTCGGCCGAGGCCGTAGGTGTGGCGCGCTGGGCCACCGACAGCGCGGCGGACTACGCCAAGATCCGCGAGCAGTTCGGCCGGCCGATTGGTCAGTTCCAGGCGATCAAGCACAAGTGCGCCGAAATGATCGCCGACACCGAGCGGGCCACCGCCGCGGTGTGGGACGCCGCCCGCGCCGTGGACGAGGCGCGCGAGGGTAGCCCGGACGTCGAGTTCGCCGCCGCCGTAGCGGCGACGCTGGCACCCACTGCTGCCCAGCGGTGTATGCAGGACTGCATCCAGGTGCACGGCGGCATCGGCTTCACCTGGGAGCACGACACCAATGTGTACTACCGCCGAGCGCTGATGCTGGCCGCCTGCTTTGGCCGCCACACGACCTATCCGCAGCGCGTGGTGGATACCGCGACCACTACCGGGATGCGGCCGGTGGACATCGACTTGGATCCCGACACCGATAAGCTGCGGGCCGAGATCCGGACCGAAGTAGCCGCGCTGAAGGCGATGGACCGCGCGCATCGCAAGGTCGCGATCGCCGAAGGCGGCTGGGTGCTGCCCTACCTGCCCAAGCCGTGGGGGCGGGCGGCTAGCCCGGTCGAGCAGATCATCATCGCGCAGGAGTTCACCAACGGGCGGGTTAAGCGGCCGCAAATCGGGATCGCGACTTGGGTCACCCCCTCGATCGTCGCGTTCGGTACCGAAGAGCAGAAACAGCGTTTCCTGCCACCGACCTTCCGCGGCGAGATGATTTGGTGCCAACTGTTTTCCGAGCCCGGCGCCGGCTCAGATTTGGCGGGGCTGACCACCAAGGCCACCCGGGTGGACGGCGGCTGGCGCATCACGGGTCAAAAGATCTGGACCACGGCCGCCCAGTTCTCGCACCGAGGCGCCCTGCTGGCGCGCACCGACCCAAGCGCTCCCAAACACAATGGCATCACCTACTTTCTGCTGGATATGAAAAGTCAAGGTGTACAAGTAAAACCGCTGCGCGAACTCACCGGGCACGAGATGTTCAACACCGTCTACCTCGACGACGTATTCGTGCCGGATGACTGCGTGCTTGGCGAGGTGAACCGTGGCTGGGAGGTCAGCCGCAATACCCTGACGGCCGAACGCGTCTCTATTGGCAGCAGCGACGCCAATTTTCTAGCCACGCTGCCGCAATTCGTTGAGTTCGTCCGCGACGGCCATTTCGACCAGGTCGGCCAACACCGCGCCGGCCAATTGATAGCCGAGGGTCACGCCGTCAAGTTGGTCAACCTGCGCTCCACGCTGTTGACCATTGCCGGCGGGGACCCCATGCCTTCGGCCGCGATCTCCAAGTTGTTGTCGATGCGCACCGGCCAGGGCTACGCGGAGTACGCAGTGTCATCGTTCGGCACCGATGCCGCGATCGGCGACACCGACCAATTGCCGGGTAGATGGGGCGAATACCTGCTGGCCAGCCGGGCCACCACCATCTATGGCGGCACATCGGAAGTTCAGCTGAACATCATCGCCGAGCGGCTACTGGGCCTGCCCCGCGATCCCTAGTTCCCTGGCCAGCAGACGCAGCCAGTGAGCGGAGCTAGAGCTCCAGCTCGCGAAGCTCCCGCTTGAGAATCTTGCCAGTGGGGTTGCGCGGCAGCTCGTCGAGGAAGATCACCTCGCGCGGCACTTTATAACGCGCGAGGTGGTCGCGCACATAGTGTTTGACGGTGTCCTCGTCGAGGTCTGCGTCCGGCCTCTTAACCACGAACGCGCGCAGCCGGGCGCCCCATTCCTTGTCGTCGACGCCGATCGCAGTGGCCTCAACCACGTCGGGATGCCCGCTGATCAGATCTTCCACTTCGGCCGGGAAGACGTTTTCACCTCCGCAGACGATCATTTCGTCGTCGCGCCCGCTAACGTAAAGCAGGCCGTGCTCGTCGAAGTAGCCCACATCTCCCGACGACATCAAGCCGTCGATGATCTGTTTGTGACCTCCGCCGGTGTAGCCCTCGAACGGAAACGCGTTGCCGACGAAGATCCGCCCAACTTCGCCTTGCGGCAGCTCTTTTCCGTTCTCGTCGAGGATCTTGACCTTCACGCCTTTGACCACCGTCCCTACCGTCGCCGGGTTACGTTCCAGGTCTTTGGGCCCAGCGATGGTGGCGAACGCGATTTCGGTCGAGCCGTACATGTTATAGATCACCGGACCGAGGTCCTTGAGCGCACGGTTGGCCAGCTCGGCACCCAATTGCGAGCCGGAACAGAACACTATCTTCAGACTGGACAGATCGGGTTTCTTCTCCATCTTCGCTAACGTGTCGAGGATCCGCGACAGCATCACTGGCACCACCACCATGGCGGTCACCTTGTGCTTTTCGATGTCTTCCAGAACCAACGGCGGCTTGAACTTCCGGCGCAACACCAACGTCGAGCCCAAGAACGTCGCCAGCGTCGCGTGTAAGTAACCCAACGCGTGGAACATCGGCGCTGGTAGCGAGGTCACTTCTTCAGCCTTAAAAGGAACGTGCGAGAAAATCCCGCCGACCGGCGCCAGCGTCGGCGGAGTGCTGCGGTTGGCCCCTTTCGGGGTTCCGGTAGTGCCGCTGGTCAAGATAATGATCGACGGATGTTTGGCGGCTTTAGGGGCAGGTGTGATACTGCTGCGCGCGATCAGCTCCGCCAGGGTTTCGTCAGTGCTGCCGGATGGCTCGTCGGAATCGGGATTCACGCCTAGCGCCCGTAGCTTGCCTAGCGGCGGCTCAGCTTTGCTGACGGCCTTGGTGTACTCGTCGTCGTAGATGATCAGTTTGGCGCCTTCGCGCTCGGAGACCTCTTTGATCTGAGGGCCGGAGAATTCGCTGTTGAGCAAGATGATGCGGGCGCCCACCCGGGCGGCACCGTAGTTGGCGATGAGGAACCAGCGGTGGTTGCGCGCCAGGATCGCAACACCGTCGCCGGCGCGCACGCCACTGGCGAGCAGGCCGTTGGCCACCGCGTGGGTAGCCTCGTCGAGCTCCCGGTAGGTAAACACGCCTTCTTCATCAATGCACGCGGCCCGGTCGGGATGACGTCTGGCATTCAGCGCGGGCAGCATGCCCAGCGCGCCCCATTTCGCGATTTCGGCTGCCATCGCGGCATAGTTCAGCGGCGACTCCAACCGGATCGCGCCCGATTCGATGATCTTGCGCACGTAGTGCAGTTCGGCGGTGCCGCGGTCAACATACTGCTGAATCTTCGGGGCCCCGGGCAGGTCACTGAGCTTAGGCATAACCTCACCATATGTGACGTCCGTCGCAGCCCGGCAGAAAGTCTCCCGGAACTACCATGAATTCCCATGACCGGTCCAGCGTCCCTGGATATCGCCGGGCGCCACGTCACCATCACCCATCCCGACCGAGTGGTGTTTCCCGGACCAGGGCATACCAAGCTCGACTTGGTCCGCTACTACCTCAAGGTGGCCGACGGCGCGCTGCGTGGTGTGTCCGGTCGGCCGATGATCCTCAAGCGGTTCGTCCAGGGCATCTCTCAAGAAGCGGTATTCCAAAAGCGAGCGCCTGCTAACCGGCCGGATTGGGTCGACGTTGCCGAGCTGCGCTACGCGTCGGGCACATCCGCCAAGGAGGCCGTCATCCACGATGCCGCCGGACTGGCGTGGGTGATCAACTTGGGCTGCATCGACCTGAACCCGCATCCGGTGCTGGCCGGCGAGCTCGATCATCCTGACGAGCTACGGATCGACCTCGACCCGATGCCCGGCGTCGGGTGGCGCCATATCGTCGACGTGGCGCTGGTCACCCGACAGGTGCTCGAAGACTACGGCCTGACAGCCTGGCCGAAGACATCCGGTTCGCGCGGCTTCCACGTCTACGCCCGCATCGCACCACATTGGCCGTTTCCGAAGGTCCGGCTGGCCGCCCAAACCGTGGCGCGGGAGGTGGAACGCCGCGTCCCCGACGCCGCCACCAGCCGCTGGTGGAAGGAAGAGCGCGATGGCGTGTTCGTCGACTTCAACCAAAACGCCAAGGACCGCACGGTGGCGTCGGCCTACTCGGTGCGGGCCACTCCCGATGCCCGGGTGTCAGCGCCGCTGGATTGGGACGAGGTGCCCGACTGCGATCCTGCTGATTTCACCATGGACACCGTTCCCGCCCGGTTCGCCGATCGGGGCGATCCGTGGGCCGGGATGGACGACTCGGTGGGTGGACTCGACCGCCTGCTCATGTTGTCCGAAGAATTGGGGCCCCCGGAGAAGGCTCCCAAAGCAACTGGCAAGCGCGCCGACGGCCGCCGCCAGTCCACAATGCCACTCATCGAAATCGCCCGCACTAAGACCAAACAAGAAGCGCTGGCCGCGTTGGAGACCTGGCGTGAGCGCTACCCTGCCGTGGCCGATCGGCTGCAGCCCACCGACGTGCTGGTCGACGGCATGCGCGGGCCCAGTTCGATCTGGTACCGGATCCGGATCAACCTGCAACACGTGCCTTCGGAGCAGCGCCCGCCCCAAGAGGAGCTGATCGCCGACTACAGCCCCTGGCGGGGCCAGACCAGCTAGATCACACCCCCAGCTGCCCCATCAGGGAGTGGCGACGCAGGTAGCAGTACCAGGTCACGATCAGCAGGGCGACGAAGAACACCAGGTAGAAACGCAGGGCGGGTTCGATGCTGCCGAACTGAGACTTCGACCAGGCGTAGGCCAGCGGCACGATAAACCCGCCAAAGGCACCGACCGCGGAGATGATGCCCAACGCACCGGCAGCCTGACGGCGCATGTGCACCCGGGTGTCGGCGTCGCCGCCCGCGAGCTCACCTTTAATGCTGAAGATGCGCGAGATCATCCGGTAGGTCGATCCGTTGCCGATGCCGGTGGCCACAAACAAAAACATGAAGCTAAGGAAAAACATCGGCAAGTTGACCGCCTGAACCGACCACAGCGCCGCTGCAGCCCCGGCCGCAAGCATGACGAAGCTGACGGCGGTGACGCGCGCACCGCCGATCCGGTCGGCGAGCTTGCCGCCCAGCGGACGGCAGACAGACCCGATGGCAGCACCGAGGAAAGCCCAGCCCAATGCGATATCGCCGCGGCCGAACACGGTTTTGAGCAAAGTCGGAAACGCCGCCGAGTAGCCGATAAAGGATCCGAAGGTGCCGATATACAACAGCGCCAGAATCCAGGTGTCGGCGTGCCTTAAGGACTGCCACACCGGCTTCACGTCAGCCTTTGCCTCGGCGAGGTTGTTCATGAACAGGAAGGCACACACCGCGGCGGCAACCGCCAGCGGAACGAAGAACAGTCCAGCACGTGCCAGCGCCACCCCGCCCCCGGCGACCACGATCGGCGGAATGATCTTCTGCACCACTGCCACGCCCACGTTGCCTCCGGCCGCGTTGAGGCCCAACGCCCAGCCTTTCTCCTGCTCCGGGTAGAAGAACGAGATGTTGGCCATCGAGGAAGCAAAATTGCCGCCACCCAACCCAGCGGTCGCGGCGATGACCGTCAGCAGCCCAAACGGAATGTTGGGATGGCTTACCGCCCAGGCCAGTAGCAGACAGGGCAGCACCAACAGAGCCGCCGAGATGGTGGTCCAGTTGCGGCCACCGAAGATGGGGATCGCGAAGGTGTAGGGCAACCGCAGCAACGCACCCACGCCGCTGGGAATGGCGACCAAGCACAGGGCCTGGCTCGCCGAAAGGGCCCAGCCGGAGGGCGCCGGGTGCCCAGGTGCGCCCGCCATCATCTGGACGACCACGATGCTCCACAGCATCCACACGCTAAAACCCACATGCTCGGCGAAAATAGAGAAGATGAGGTTGCGCCGGGCGATCGGACGCCCAACGGCTTCCCAGAACTCGGGGTCTTCGGGCCGCCAGTCGTGAATCCAGTGATCGCCGGCACGCGGCTCACGCGGCGCAGCGGGCGCGATTAGCGGAACTACCGGGCTAACCGAGGTAATGGTCATGGCTAGACGCTAAAGACGCGGTGTTACCGGCCTAGGTGCCCGCAGTTACGCCGCCGAAAAGCAATAATCACAGCGGTCCTGGCCCGTCTGTAAGAACCAGGAACGATCTAAGAACGATCTAGGAACGATCACTGCCTGGCACGCGATAATCTCACGCGATGCAACACGGATGGAGTCGGCGAGGATTCCTGCAGGTCGCTGGGGCCGCAGGGTTGCTCGCCGCCGGGGTCGCGGGATGCTCGTCACCCGAGCCGAAGCCAGGTACACCCGGCGGAGGCGCGGTGACCGTCTCGCACCTCTTCGGCAAGACCGTCGTCAAAGAGCCGCCCAAACGCGTGGTCAGCGCCGGCTACACCGAGCAAGACGACTTATTGGCGGTGGGCGTGGTGCCGGTAGCCGTGACCAACTGGTTCGGCGACCAGCCGTTTGCGGTGTGGCCGTGGGCTCAGCCCAAACTCGGATCGGCGCAGCCGGTTGTCTTGAACCTGGACACCGGAATTCAGGTCGACCAGATCGCGGGTCTCAAGCCGGACTTGATCGTGGCAATCAACGCCGGCCTGGATGCCGATACCTATCAGAAGCTGTCGGCGATCGCGCCGACTATCGCGCAGTCGGACGGTGACGCTTTCTTCGAGCCGTGGAAGACCCAGGCGACCACGATCGGCCAGGCAGTGTTCCAGGCTGACCAGATGCATTCGTTGATCGACGCCGTCGACCGCAAGTTCCTCGACGTGGCCCAGAAGAATCCGCAGTGGAAGGACAAGAAGGCATTGCTGCTGCAGGGCAAGCTCTGGCAAGGCAATGTAGTCGCCACCATGCCCGGTTGGCGGACCGAGTTCCTGACCCAGATGGGCCTGCTGGCCATCCTCGACAGCATCAAGCCCTACGCCGCGGATCACCGCGCCGTCATCCCGCGCGACCACATCAAAGAGGTGCTCGATTCCGCCGACGTGCTGATCTGGTCGACCGAAAGCCCAGACGACGAACAGACGTTGCTGGCTGATCCGGAAATCGCAAGATCGGAGGCGACCGCGCAGCGGCGCCACATCTTCACCACCAAAGACCAGGCCGGAGCCATCGCCTTCGCGTCGCCGCTAAGTTATCCCTTGGTGGCCGATCAACTGCCCCTGCTGATCGGTAAGGTCTTGGGCTGAATTTCACGTCAGCAACGGCGCTGGCCGTGGCGCTCTTGAGCGTTTGCTAAGGCACCTCTGGCAGTGCTCGAAAATCCCTCGCGGTACCGCCAATCTCGGGACTACCGTCAAAAGATGAGTGTGACGGACATCTCAACCGACCTCGCAGCCACCATAGTGACCCGCACGGTTCTGGACTACGGCGACCAGGCCCTGATGGTGGAATGTGACGCCCCTGCCGACGTATTGGTGTGGACGGATGCGCTGCGCGCCGCTGCCCTGCCCGGCGTCATCGATATCGTTCCGGCTTCGCGGAGTGTGTTGGTGAAACTCGCCGCGCCTCGCTTTCAGGGGGTTACCCGTCAGCGGCTCCGCCGCTTGCCGCTGCGCTCTGCTGCCTCAGCAGCTGATCACCAGGGCTACCATCCCGTCATCGATGTCATCTACGACGGTCCCGACCTCGCCGAGGTCGCCAGCCACACCGGCCTGACCACCGCACAGGTCATCAACGCCCACACCGCCACCCGGTGGCGCGTGGGATTCCACGGCTTCGCGCCCGGTTTTGCCTACCTGATCGGCGGCGACCCACGACTGCGAGTCCCGCGCAAATTAGAGCCGCGGACTTCGGTACCTGCCGGCGCAGTGGCCTTGGCCGGCGAATACAGCGCCATATATCCCTGTCAATCTCCCGGCGGATGGCAAATCATCGGCCACACCGACGCCGTCCTGTGGGACATCGCCCGCCCCATCCCGGCGCTGCTCACCCAGGGCATGTGGGTCCGATTCCGCGCCACATAACGAGGAGAACGCACCGTGCCGACTCTGGAAGTCCTGCGCACCGGCCCGCTGGCCATACTCCAAGATCTCGGCCGGGCCGGGCTCGCCCACCTCGGTGTCGGCCGCTCCGGGGCCGCCGACCGCCGCTCCCACACACTGGCCAACCGGCTGGTCGCCAATCCCGACGACCGGGCCACCGTAGAAATCATGTTCGGCGGCTTTGCGGCGCGCGTTCACGGGGGCGATGTCGACATCGCCGTGACGGGCGCTGACACCGACCCGACTGTCAACGGAACGATGTTCGGCACTAACAGCATTCACCATGTCCATAATGGCGAAGTGATCTCGCTGGGCACTCCGAGCACTGGACTGCGGACGTATCTGGCGGTGCGCGGCGGCATCAGCGCCACCCCGGTGCTGGGCTCACGCAGCTACGACGTGATGTCGGCGATCGGTCCGGCACCGCTGAGAGCCGGAGATGTGCTGCCGATTGGCGAGCACACCGACGACTACCCCGAACTCGATCAGGCACCGGTGGCCGCGCTCTCGGGAAGCATTGTCGAGCTACGCGCCCTACCCGGCCCGCGCCACGATTGGTTCGTCGATCCCGACGCCCTCGTGCACACCGACTGGGTGGTCTCCGATCACAGCGACCGAGTGGGAACGCGATTGATCGGGCGGCCACTGGGCCACCGTAACCCGGATCGACAGCTGCCCAGCGAGGGCACCACCCGTGGCGCTATCCAGGTGCCACCCAACGGGCTACCGCTCATCTTGGGGCCCGACCACCCGCTCACCGGCGGCTATCCGGTGGTGGGCGTGGTGATCGACGAGGACGTCGACAAAGTCGCCCAGCTGCGACCCGGCCAGCACCTACGGTTGCACTGGGCACGGCCTCGGCTGTAGGCACAGTGCATCCCCGGGTCCATACGGCACGCTTGGTGCACACCTCCGATCTGGACAGCCAGACACGCCAGCGCATCCACCAGATGGTGACCGCCGCGTTCGCCGGCGACTTCACCGAGAACGACTGGGAGCACGCGCTGGGCGGCATGCATGCCCTGATCTGGCGGCACGGCGCCATCATCGGGCATGCGGCGGTGGTGCAGCGACGGCTGATCTACAACGGCTGCGCGCTGCGCTGCGGTTATGTCGAAGGTGTCGCAGTACACGAAGGTTGGCGCGGTCAAGGACTGGCCAAAGCGCTTCTGGACGCTTGCGAGCAGGTGATACGCGGCGGCTATCAACTCGGGGCGCTCAGCTCCTCGGCACGGGCGCGCGTATTGTACGCCTCGCGGGGCTGGTTACCCTGGCATGGCCCGACATCGGTGCTGGCGCCCGGAGGACCGACCCGGACACCGGACGACGACGGAGCGGTGTACGTCCTGCCGGTCGAGGTCAGCTTGGATACGTCGCTGGAACTGATGTGTGATTGGCGCGCGGGAGACGTGTGGTGATGGGTGCCGGCGGGTTTCCGAGAGTTAGCTTGGCCGCTGCTCCTATCAGGGTGTTACCAGGCAACCGGGAGTCAACGTACAGGCAACATCGCGTTAATCACGCTGACACACTTGCATACTCGAAGTGAGCATCGAAATGACGGCGGCTGCCTCTAAACCGCGAATGCCTCCATCTCGACGCCAACAGCAATGAGCGATGGTGGGACAGCTCGCTCGACGGGGGTCAGAGTTCATGTCGTTTACATGCCGAGCGCAACACCCTGTGAACCGCAACCCTGCCCGTGCCGAAGCTCACGTACTCACTCGTCAGCATGTGAGCACGTCTGAAAAGAGGGCAATGCGGCGGCAATTGCCGGGTAACGCATCCGCAACTTCACCCGCATAAACAGTTTCTATGGCGCCGCGAAACCCTGAGCCACTACGCGGCTACCGTATCGCGGTGACGTCAGCTCGTCGCGCCGATGAGCTGTGCGCACTGCTGCGCCGCCAGGGCGCCGAGGTCTGCAGCGCACCGGCGATCAACATGATCGCCCTGCCCGACGACGACGAATTGCACAGCAACACAGTGGCTTTGACTACCAATCCGCCCGACATTCTGGTGGCGCACACCGGTATCGGGTTCCGGGGCTGGGTAGCCGCGGCCGAGGGATGGGGACTGGCCGGCCAGCTCATCGAGGCATTGTCGTCAGCTCGAGTTATCTCTCGAGGCCCGAAAGCGACAGGGGAGCTGCGCGCCGCTGGGCTACGCGAGGAATGGTCGCCGGAATCCGAATCGTCGCTAGAAGTACTCGAATACCTGCTGGCCGCTGGCGTATCCGAGAAACGGATCGCCGTCCAGCTGCACGGCGCCGCCGACGGCTGGGATCCGTTCCCGGAATTTCTGGGTGGCTTGCGTTCCGCGGGTGCCCACGTGGTGCCCATCCGGGTGTACCGCTGGACCCCAACACCCCTGGGTGGCGAATTCGACCAAATAGTCACCGGGATTGCCCGACGCCAATTCGATGCGGTCAGTTTCACCTCGGCGCCAGCTGCGGCGGCGGTGCTGGAACGCAGCCGAGAGCTCGGTATCGAGGACCAGTTGTTGGCGGCGCTGCGCAGTGACGTGCATGCGATGTGCGTGGGCCCGGTCACCTCCCGGCCGTTGATCCGCAAGGGTGTCCCCACGTCTTCCCCAGAGCGAATGCGGTTGGGAGCCTTGGCCCGACATATCGCCGAAGAACTACCGCTGCTGGGATCGTGCACCGTGACGGCGGCAGGGCACGTCGTCGATATCCGCGGGACCTGCGTGCTGGTCGACGGATCCATCAAGACGCTCTCGGGGTCGGGAATGGCGATCCTGCGCGCATTGGCGCATCGCCCCGGCGACGTCGTCGGGCGTGGTGAACTGCTGAACGTGCTACCCGGCAACGGTGGCGACACCCATGCCGTGGACACTGCGGTATTGCGGCTGCGAACGGCGCTAGGGGACAAGAATATCGTCGCAACGGTGGTCAAACGTGGTTACCGGCTTGCGGTGGACACGCAGCACGGCGCCCCATGAGTCTAATTCTGACGGCCCACGGTACCCGCAGACCCGGCGGCGTCGCCATGATCGGCGACCTCGCGGCGCAAGTCAGCGCGCTGGTCGACCAGACAGTGCACGTCGCATTCGTCGACGTGCTGGGTCCCACGCCCAGCGAAGTACTCGCCCGGCTGCCGCAGCTTTCCCCAGCCCAATCTGCACAACCCGCAATCGTGGTGCCCGCCTTCCTGTCTCGGGGATACCATGTCCGCTGCGATCTGCCTGCTCATGTCGCGGCCAGCGGCCACCCTCACGTCACCGTCACGCCGGCGTTGGGGCCAAGCCGGCAAATCACCAGAATCCTCGCCCGGCAGCTGGTCGAATCCGGTTGGCGCCCTGAAGATTCAGTAGTATTAGCAGCTGCGGGAACATCCGATCACCGTGCGTTGGCCGACCTGCACGCCGCTCGGGCGCGTTTGTCCGCGCTCATCGGATCGCACGTTCAGCTGGCATTCGCGGCCACCGGTCGCCCCGATGTACGCGCGGCCGTTGCCCGCGCTCGCCGCCGCGGTGCGCGCCGTGTCGTGGTCGTCTCCTATCTGCTAGCCGAAGGCCTGTTTCAAGAACGGCTGCGCGCCAGCGGCGCCGATCTGGTGACCCCGCCGTTGGGCGACCATCCGGGGTTGGCGCAACTGATTGCACAGCGTTTCCGCCGCGCAATGCCGTGTCGCTTCGGCAGCCGACAAATGCAACACATGCCGAAGTAGGCGCCAATGAGGTCTTGCCGCAAGGCTCGCCGCGGTAACGCACGCTTGAACTTTGATCACATCCAGGCAATCCTGGCAGCATGGCCCGTCATCAGGAGCCCTCACGCGGGCTCCTCGACCCGGTAGCGAAGATGCTGCGGCTGCCATTCAGCACACCGGACTTCATCGACAACATCGTGACCGGAAGCGTCAACCAGGTGGGCCGGCGGACTCTTTACCTGCTGATTACCACCTGGGACGCGGCCGGCGGCGGCCCCTTTGCCGCCAGTGCCGTGGCATCCACCGGGCTGGCCAAGACCGCCGAAATCGTGCAGTCGATGTTCGTCGGCCCGGTCTTTAATCCGCTGCTCAAGATGCTGGGCGCCGACAAGGTCGCCGTCCGGGCTTCGCTCTGCGCTTCCCAACTGGTTGGCCTGGGCATCATGCGGTACGGGGTCCGCTCCGAACCGCTGCACTCGATGTCGGTGGAGGCGCTGGTCGACGCCATCGGCCCGACGATGCAGCGCTACCTCGTCGGTGATATCAGCCGGGGTCAGTAGCCGAGATTCAGGCCGCGATCCGGGCGACTTGGATGTGGCCTTCGGGTGTCACCCGGGCGGGGTACACCGGCACCGACACGCGCGGGTCGTCCAAGCAGCGACCGTCGTCGAGTGCGAAAGCTTGCTTGTGGATCGGCGATTGGACGGTGACGCGCCCGCCGCGATCGCCCACGAGGCCGCGCGACATCACCGCGGCGCCGGAGAACGGGTCGACGTTACCGACCGCTCGCACCGAGCCGTCATCGAGCCGGAACAGCGCCGCCTGACTACCGTCGTCGAGCAGCACACCGACACCACGCCCCGGAATGAGGTGGTCGTATGGGCACGCGGTGGTCCACACCGCAATGTCGTTAAGAAGTGTCATCATTCCCTCCCTGACTCTGAACGTACCCGCGGAATGCCAATGGGCACGGGCACTTTGCGCCCGGCGCGCTCGGTGAATGCCACCGTCGAATCGACAGCTCCCGGGGCGTTGACAAAGGAGACAAACCGGGACAGCTTCTCCGGGTCCTCGAGCACCCCCTTCCATTCGCACTGGTAGTTCGCGACGTGCCTTTCCATGGCCGCCTCAAATTCTTCAGCGAGACCGAGCGAGTCGTGGCAGACGACCTCGCGGACGTGATCGAGCCCACGGGATTCCACCCAGGGCGCGGTGCGTTGCAGCCGGTCGGCGGTGCGGATGTAGTACATGAGGAACCGGTCGATGTAGCAGACCAACGTCGCGGTGTCGAGGTCGCTCGCCAGCAGCTGGGCATGCTTGGGCATCATGCCGCCATTGCCACCCACATACAGGTTCCAGCCCTTTTCAGTGGCGATGACGCCGACGTCCTTGCCGCGCGCCTCGGCGCACTCCCGCGCACAACCCGAGACGCCCAGCTTGATCTTGTGCGGTGCGCGCAGGCCGCGGTAGCGCAGCTCCAGGTCGATCGCTAGCTGCACCGAATCCTGCTGTCCGTATCGGCACCAGTCGCTGCCCACACAGCTCTTCACCGTGCGCAGCGCCTTGCCGTAGGCGTGGCCGGACTCCATGCCGGCGTCGACCAGCCGCTTCCAGATTGCCGGCAGCTGATCCACCCGGGCACCGAACATGTCGATCCGCTGGCCGCCGGTGATCTTGGTGTAGAGCCCGAATTCCTGCGCGATCTGCCCGATCAGAATCAAATGCTCGGGCTTGATGTCGCCGCCTGGCACTCTCGGCACCACTGAATAGCTGCCGTTCTTTTGGATGTTGGCCAGGAAGTGGTCGTTGGAGTCCTGCAGTGCGGCTTGCTCGCCGTCCAGAATGTGGTCGGACCCGGTGGACGCCAGGATAGAGGCGACAACGGGTTTGCAGATGTCGCAACCCATTCCGCGGCCGAAGCGCTGCAGCAGGCCGGAGAAAGTCCGAATTTCGGTGGCCGAGATGATTTCAAAAAGCTCCGCCCGCGACTGGCTGAAATGCTCGCACAGGGCCGTGGACTGCTCCACACCCTCGGCTTCCAGCAGCTGCTTGAGCAGCGGCACGCAGGACCCGCACGACGTGCCGGCCGCGGTGGACGCCTTGAGAGCGGGCACATCGGCGCAACCATCGGCGATCGCGCACGTCAAATCGCCCTTGGTGACGTTGTTGCACGAGCAGATCTGCGCCGAATCTGGCAGCGCTCCAACCCCCAACGCGCCTGCGCCATCGCCGGACCCGGCCGGCGCGATCAGCGCCAGCGGATCCCCCGGCAGCTCGCTGCCGACCATGGGCCGCAAAACCCCGTACGACGAGGCGTCACCCACCAGTACGCCGCCCAGCAGCTTCTTGGCGTCATCAGAGAGCACCAGCTTGGCATAGGTACGTTTGACCGCGTCATTGATGACGACCTCGAGGCAATCCGCGGTGGCCCCCATTGCGTCCCCGAAGCTGGCGACGTCGACCCCGAGCAGCTTGAGTTTGGTCGACAGGTCAGCTTCGGGAAATTCCGCGGCGCCGCCCAACAGCCGGTCGGCCACCACCTCGGCGCTGGTGTACCCGGGTCCAACCAGGCCGTAGCACCGCCCCTCGATCGCGGCTACCTCCCCGACGGCGTAGATGTCAGGATCACTTGTCCGGCAGGACAAGTCGGTCAGCACGCCGCCTCGTTCAGCGATGGCCAGTCCCGCGGCCCTGGCCAACTCGTCGCGGGGACGGATACCAGCGGCGAAAACAACCAGGCCGGCGGTGATCACTCGCTCGTTGTCCAGGCCGCCGGTCAGGGTTACGCGCAGCGACGCTGTACCATCCGAATGCTCAATCGGCTCAACCGATTCGGTGCCGGTGTCAACATGGATGGCAATCCCGAGGTCGGCGATCATCCTGGCCAGCAGCGCCCCCCCGGCCTCATCGATCTGTTGGGCCATCAGGCGCGGCATCATCTCGACCACATGGGTCTGCAACCCGAACTCGCGCAATGCATTGGCCGCTTCGAGGCCCAGTAGGCCGCCACCGATGACTACCCCGGCCCCGGTATGACCGGCCTCCAGCGTCTGCTGGGCGCATGCGCGAATGGCGTCGAGGTCGTCAAGCGTCCGGTAGACGTGGCACTGCGGCAGATCGTGACCGGGCACCGGCGGGACGAAGGCGTACGACCCGGTAGCCAGCACCAGGGCGTCGTAGCTGTGCCGTTGTCCATCGGCGGTGAGCACCGACTTGGTGGCGCGGTGGATCTCGGTCACCCGCGTGTTAAGCAGCAGCCGAACCCGCTCGTCGCCGTCGTACTCGTTGCCGGGCAAGGCGAGCAGCCCGCGGTCCCAGCTTTCGGTGTAAGACGTCAGGCCCACCCGGTCATAGGCCGCATCCGCTTCCTCGCCAAGCACCGTGATCCGCCAGCAGCCGTCGGTGTCACGGGCCCGCAGGGCCTCGACCAGCCGGTGCCCGACCATACCGTGTCCCACCACGACGACGTGGCGCCGCGCCTCGCGCGCGCGGGTATTGCCGGCTCGGCCATCTAACGAAGCCATGAATGCAGGTTAAGGGCATGAAATTACCGCAGCAGCGCAGAATGTGACACCCCGATGACGCTGTGCTCACACCTGGCAACAACCTGCGGTGACGCTGTTCGCCATCGGCGAACTCGCAGGTGGAACTTTAGCGTGATCGACTCATGTTCTTAGTGGTAGCGACCGGCAAAGCGCCGGACACAGCTAACTCACAAGGAAGCATAAGGAGTCATCCATGAGCAATCTCGCATTGTGGTCGCGTCCGGCCTGGGACACTGACCGGTGGCTACGGGATTTCTTCGGTCCCGCCGCAGCAACGGATTGGCATCGCCCAGCGGACGGCGGATTTAGGCCGGCCGCAGACATCGTCAAGGACGGCGACGACGCGGTAGTGCGTTTAGAACTGCCCGGTATTGACGTCGATAAGGACGTCAATGTCGAGGTCGAGCACGGGCGCCTGGTAGTCCACGGCGAACACCGCGACGAGCACGCGGAAGAAAAGAACGGCCGCACCTTGCGCGAGATTCGGTATGGGGCGTTTCGCCGGTCGTTCCAGCTGCCGACACATGTGACCAGCGAGGCCATCACGGCCTGCTACGACGCTGGCGTGCTGACTGTGCGGGTCGCCGGTGCCTACGCCGGGACTCGGCCGCAGCGCATCGAAATCACCACGTAACACCTGGATTGGGGCCGATCCGGCGGGGCCGTTTGGCTCCGCCGGATTGCCCAGCACATCGGCCAGCTGCCACGGACCAACAGTTTGCTGGCCGGCTAGACAGTGCGGTGTGCAACCGTCGACAGGCCGACGGGAGTGCCGGGTTGGCGCAGCTCCTACGAGGCCCGCGCACGTTGCGCCCAGATGCTGTGCGCCGCTTCGAGGCGCATTGAGACTTCCGTTGTGCGACGGCTGGCTCAGACTATGGATACTATCGAGGGGCGTACTGTGATCCGTAACACCATCGTCCCCAGGGAGTTCACGTTGTCCGCCTCCGCTGAAATCGCCGAACTGCACGACCTCATCGGTGGCTTGCGGCGGTGCGTGACCTTATTGAAGTCGCGATATGGCGAGGATCCGGCCATGCGCCGCATCGTCATTGACGCCGACCGAATCCTCACCGACATCCAATTACTCGACACCGACGTCTCGGAATTGGATTTGGATCGCGCCACCGTTCAGTACGCCGGCGAGAAAATTGCCATCCCCGACACCGACTACGACCGCGATTTCTGGCGGGACGTGGACGACGAAGGTGTTGGGGGTCACAGCCGATTCTGACAACCAAGCCCGGCCGAAAAGAGGGTCCTCTATCTGTGTACCCTTCGACGAGATACCACTCGAAGAGGACTACACCTGATGAGCGCACCCACGGCGAACCGTCCTGGTACCGGCGTTTTCTCGGCTGCCAGGGCGAGAATCCCTGAGCGGACGCTGCGCACCGACAATTGGTGGTGGGCACCGCTTGTTACCAACCTCGGCTTCTTGGCGTTCATCGTCTATGCGACCACCCGGGCATTTTGGGGCAGCGGCTACTGGGTAGCGAAATACCATTACTTGACACCGTTCTACTCTCCGTGCGTCAGTGCGTCCTGTGAGCCCGGGGCAAGCCACCTCGGCGTCTGGTTTGGTCACTTCCCATGGTGGATTCCATTGGGAAGTCTGGTTTTACCATTCCTGCTCGGTTTCCGGCTGACCTGCTACTACTACCGCAAGGCCTATTACCGGTCGGTGTGGCAATCACCGACCAGTTGCGCGGTACCGGAACCACGCGCGCACTACACCGGCGAAACCAGGTTTCCGCTGATCATTCAGAACAGCCACCGGTACTTCTTCTACGTTGCCGTAGTTGTGTCGGTGATCAATACCTATGACGCGATCACGGCGTTCCACTCACCGTCCGGCTTCGGCTTCGGTTTGGGCAACGTCATTTTGGTAACCAATGTGCTATTGCTGTGGGCCTACACCGTTTCCTGCCATTCGTGTCGGCACGCGACCGGTGGCCGGCTCAAGCATTTCTCCAAGCACCCAGTGCGGTACTGGATCTGGACTCAGGTCAGCACGCTCAATACTCGGCACATGATGTTCGCGTGGATCACCCTGGGCACCCTGTCGCTCACCGATTTCTACATCATGCTGGTGTCCACCGGCGCCATCACGGACTTGAGATTTGTTGGCTGACAAGCCATTGAGAAATAGAAGCTGAGCGAGGTTTTATGGTTGAGGTCGAGCGGCACTCCTACGACGTAGTGGTGATCGGTGCCGGCGGCGCAGGCTTGCGCGCAGTCATCGAAGCGCGCGAACGGGGTTTGAAGGTCGCGGTGGTGTGCAAATCGCTGTTCGGCAAAGCCCACACGGTGATGGCCGAGGGCGGTTGCGCGGCTGCGATGGGCAACACCAACCCGAAAGACAATTGGAAAACCCACTTTGGCGACACTATGCGCGGTGGGAAATTCCTGAACAACTGGCGCATGGCCGAATTGCATGCCAAGGAAGCGCCGGACCGAGTCTGGGAGCTGGAGACCTACGGCGCACTGTTCGATCGCACCCAAGACGGCAAGATCAGCCAGCGCAACTTCGGCGGGCACACCTATCCGCGGCTAGCACACGTCGGCGACCGCACCGGCCTGGAGCTGATCCGCACCATGCAGCAAAAAATCGTCTCGCTGCAGCAGCAGGACTACGCCGAACTCGGCGACTACGAGGCACGGATCAAGGTGTTCGCTGAATGCACCATCACCGAGCTGCTCAAAGACCAAGACGCCATCGCTGGCGCATTCGGGTACTGGCGGGAAAGCGGCCGCTTCATCTTGTTCGAGGCCCCGGCGGTGGTGTTGGCCACCGGCGGCATCGGCAAATCGTTCAAGGTGACCTCCAACTCATGGGAGTACACCGGCGACGGGCACGCGCTGGCGCTCCGGGCCGGCGCGTCTCT
The DNA here is from genome assembly GCF_008370645.1 of Mycobacterium simiae. GTDB lineage: Bacteria > Actinomycetota > Actinomycetes > Mycobacteriales > Mycobacteriaceae > Mycobacterium > Mycobacterium simiae_A. The sequence continues at coordinate 28,535 of NZ_VTZN01000004.1, read as the reverse complement.
GATCAACATGGAGTTTGTCCAGTTCCACCCGACCGGCATGGTGTGGCCGCCCAGCGTAAAAGGAATCCTCGTCACCGAGGGTGTACGCGGTGACGGCGGGGTGTTAATAAACTCCGCCGGCAAGCGCTTCATGTTCGACTACATCCCGCTGGTGTTCAAAGGCCAGTACGCCGAAACCGAGCAAGAAGCCGACCATTGGCTCAAGGACAACGACTCGGCCCGCCGCACCCCGGACCTGCTACCCCGCGACGAGGTCGCGCGCGCGATCAACTCCGAGGTCAAAGCCGGCCGGGGCACCCCGCATGGCGGCGTCTACCTCGATATCGCATCCCGGCTGACGCCCGAGGAGATCAAACGCCGACTGCCGTCGATGTACCACCAGTTCATGGAGCTGGCCGGAGTCGACATCACCAAAGAACCAATGGAAGTCGGGCCGACCTGCCACTACGTGATGGGCGGTGTCGAGGTCGACGCCGACACCGGTGCGGCCACGGTTGCCGGGCTGTTCGCCGCTGGGGAGTGCTCCGGTGGTATGCACGGCTCCAACCGGCTGGGCGGCAACTCACTTTCTGATCTGCTGGTTTTCGGACGCCGGGCCGGCCTGGGCGCCGCCGACTACGTGCGGGCGTTGAGCAGCCGTCCGACCGTCTCACCCCAGGCGGTCGACACTGCGGCCCAGCAAGCGCTGAAGCCTTTCGAAGGGCCAACCGGCGGTTCGGCACCGGAGAACCCGTACGCGCTGCAGATGGACCTGCAGTTTGTGATGAACGACCTGGTCGGCATCATCCGCAATGCCGACGAGATCACCAAGGCGCTGACCCTGCTCGACGAGCTGTGGAAGCGATACGAGAACGTGCAGGTCGAGGGGAATCGCCAGTACAACCCGGGCTGGAACCTGGCCATCGACCTGCGCAACATGCTGATGGTGAGCGAGTGCGTGGCCCGGGCCGCATCGGAACGCACCGAGAGCCGCGGCGGCCACACCCGCGACGACCATCCCAGCATGGAAGCCAACTGGCGCAACACCTTGCTGGTGTGCCGCGCCGCAGACCACGCCAGCGACGGTGCCCACATCACCATCACCCGCCAGCCGCAGGTGCCCATGCGCTCGGACCTGCTGGAGCTCTTCGACATTTCCGAACTGGAGAAGTACTACACCGACGAAGAGTTGGCCGACCATCCAGGACGGAGACCGTAATGGGCTACAACGCGAGCCTGCGAGTTTGGCGCGGCGACGAGGGCAGCGGCGAACTGCGCGACTTCACCGTCGAGGTCAACGAGGGTGAGGTGGTGCTCGACGTCATTCACCGGCTGCAGCAGACCCAGACGCCTGACCTTGCCGTGCGGTGGAACTGCAAGGCCGGCAAGTGCGGGTCCTGCTCGGCGGAGATCAACGGCAGACCTCGGCTGATGTGCATGACCCGGATGTCGACGTTCGCCGAGGACGAGGTGGTTACCGTCACGCCACTGCGTGCCTTCCCGGTGATCCGCGACTTGGTCGCCGACGTCTCATTCAATTACGAAAAGGCCAGGGAAATACCGTCTTTCGCGCCGCCCAAGGACTTGCAGCCCGGTGACTACCGGATGGCGCAGGCCGACGTCGAGCGCTCGCAGGAGTTTCGCAAGTGCATCGAGTGCTTCCTGTGCCAGAACGTGTGCCACGTCATCCGCGATCACGAGGAAAACAAGCAAGCGTTCGCCGGACCACGGTTCCTGATGCGGATCGCCGAGCTCGAAATGCATCCGCTGGACACCTTGGACCGGCGCAATCAGGCGCAAGAAACCCACGGCCTGGGGTATTGCAACATCACCAAGTGCTGCACCGAGGTATGCCCGGAGAACATCAAGATCACCGACAACGCCCTGATTCCGATGAAGGAGCGTGTCGTCGACCGCAAATACGATCCCATCGTATGGCTGGGTAGCAAGCTGTTTCGGCGCTGACCACGCCCGTTCCCGCCAGTATCGGGCCACCGCGGTGTCGCCGGTGGATGAGCGCACCTATCACGTTGAGCTGTTGCCGTTCAGCAACTTCCGTGCCACACCGTAACGTTTGAGCCGGCCAGATGGGACTCCGGCAGGGCAGTGCAGGCCGGGCACGGCGATCCGTATTTCCAGTTACAGCCAATCAGTTGCCCGCCGGCACCTCCGGTACCGCCGGTACCCGGGGGTGAGCCGCTTCCGGCGTTGCCGCCCGCCATTACTGTCAGCCGGGCTTTGCCGCCGTTGCCGCCGTCACCGCCGCCAGCGCCAACATTTTCTCCGCCTACTCCGCCCTCGTCACCGTTGCCGAGTAATCCGGCCGGTTACCCGCACCAATGGGGTCGAGCGTTATACGCCGAGCCGGCGAAAAACGCTGCGATGGAACACGATCGGCGCCACCTCAGCATCTACGGTGACCTGATTGACCCGCAGTACAACGATGGTGTGGTCCCCAGCGGGGATCAGCTGTTCGATCGCACTCTCCAGCCACAGGCTGGTGCCCTTGACAAAGACTGCGCCGCTGTCGCAGGACACCGTCTCCAGGCCGGCGAACCGGTCCCCGGTCTTGGCGGCCAGGGTACGGGCGGCCTCGTCATGCGTTTCGCCAAGAACGCTAATGCCAAGCATCGGTGCGCATTTGAGCTTGGGCCAGGTGGTCGAGATGTTCTGCACGCAAAACGACACCAGCGGCGGGTCCAACGAGACCGGAACAAAAGTGCTGGCGGCCAGACCCTCCCGCACCCCCGCAATCTCGGCGGCGATGGCAACTACCCCGGACGGGAAGTGTCCGAAGGCATCCCGCAGCGAGGTGGGTGTCAGCTTGCTCTCTGAATTCACCGGACTTGATTCGCCCCTCAAAGCCGAGCGCGGATTACTCGCACCCGACCCTACCCGCTGAATATCCCTGCCGAGAGGCCACATCTGGGTCCGCATGCGGCCTGGCAACCAGGTTTCAGCAGCCGCCGCGGACCCACGTCCTGCGGCCCGCCCAGCGCCACCGATCACGCTGCGGCAGGGCCGGGCCACACCGACCGGCACGGCATCCAACTTGGTACCGGCGCACTGCTCGGCGGCGCCGCGACACCCCCGTCCTCGGCTGCGAGTAGGCATCGATGCAGTTAGAAGCAGCGCCGACGGCACCTATCAGCCCGTTCCCAACCGGTTGGTTGGTTTACATGTGAAATGTAGCTCACACTTACTTGCGTCCAAGAAGGAGGCAAGATAGTTTATCGGTGTTACTGGTGGGTAACTTAGACCCTAGTACCCAACCACAAGTGGCATTCTCAACGAGGAGGACCGTAGTGAGCCACTACAAGAGCAACGTCCGCGACCAGGTGTTCACCCTGTTCGACGTATTGGGCGTTGACAAGGTTTTTGGTGACGGCGAGTTCAGCGATCTGGACGTCGACACCGCCCGCGAGATGTTGGTCGAGGTGAGCCGACTGGCCGAGGGGCCCGTCGCCGCGTCGTTCGTTGAGGGCGACCGCAATCCACCGGTATTTCACCCGAAGACGCATTCGGTGACGCTGCCGGACCAGTTCAAGGACTCGGTGCGCGCGTTCATCGACGCCGGATGGGGCAAGGCTGGTATCGACGAGGCCCTGGGCGGCACGCCGATGCCCAAGTCACTGGTCTGGGCGCTGCACGAGCACATCCTGGGCGCCAACCCGGCAGTGTGGATGTATGGCGGCGGCGCGGGTTTTGCCAACATCTTCTACCACCTCGGAACCGAAGAGCAGAAAGCGTGGGCCGTCATGGCCGCCGAGCGCAACTGGGGGTCCACCATGGTGCTCACTGAGCCGGATGCCGGCTCTGATGTGGGCGCGGGCCGGACCAAAGCCGTCCGTCAGGCGGACGGATCCTGGCATATCGACGGGGTCAAGCGCTTCATCACCTCGGGTGATTCCGACGATCTGTTCGAGAACATCTTCCACCTGGTGCTGGCCCGGCCCGAAGGTGCCGGCCCGGGCACCAAGGGGCTGTCGCTGTTCTTCGTCCCCAAGTTCCTGTTCGACTTCAAGACCGGTGAGCTCGGCGAGCGTAACGGCGTCTTCGTTACCAACGTCGAGCACAAGATGGGCCTGAAGGTATCGACCACCTGCGAGCTTTCGCTGGGCCAACACGGCGTGCCTGCCAAGGGCTGGCTGGTCGGCGAAGTGCACAACGGCATCGCGCAGATGTTCGAAGTCATCGAGCAGGCTCGCATGATGGTCGGCACGAAGGCTATCGCCACGCTGTCAACTGGTTACCTGAACGCGCTGGAATACGCCAAGTCGCGGGTCCAGGGCGCCGACCTGACCCAGATGACCGACAAGACCGCACCGCGGGTGACCATCACCTGCCACCCGGACGTGCGCCGGTCACTGATGACCCAGAAGGCTTACGCCGAGGGTCTGCGCGCACTTTACCTTTACACCGCCACCTTCCAGGATGCGGCGGTGGCCGAGGCGGTGCACGGTGTGGACGCCAAGCTGGCCGCCAAGGTCAACGACCTCATGCTGCCGATCGTCAAGGGTGTGGGTTCCGAGCAGGCCTACGCCAAGCTCACCGAGAGCCTGCAGACTCTTGGCGGGTCGGGCTTCCTGCAGGACTACCCGATCGAGCAGTACATCCGGGACGCCAAGATCGACTCCCTGTACGAGGGCACCACGGCCATCCAGGCGCAGGACTTCTTTTTCCGCAAGATCATCCGTGACAAGGGTGTGGCGCTGGCCCACGTATCCGGCCAGATCCAGGAGTTCGTCGACAGCGAGTCCGGCAACGGGCGGCTGAAGACGGAACGAGCGCTGCTGGCCAAGGCGCTTGCTGACGTCCAGGCGATGGCGGCCACCCTTACCGGCTATCTGATGGCGGCCCAGCAAGATGTCACCAGCCTCTACAAGGTGGGCCTGGGTTCGGTGCGCTTCCTGATGAGCGTCGGCGACCTGGTCATCGGCTGGTTGCTGCAGCGGCAGGCCGCAGTCGCCGTGGCGGCTCTCGACGCCGGTGCCACCGGGGACGACCGCGCCTACTACGAGGGCAAGATCGCGGTGGCCTCGTTCTTCGCGAAGAACTTCCTGCCGCTGTTGACCAGCACCCGCGAGGTGATCGAGACGCTGGACAACGACATCATGGAGCTCGACGAGGCCGCTTTTTAAAGCACCCAGTTATTGCCAGCCAGATCCGCCGTTTCCGCGTTGAAACGGGGGATCTGCGGCTAAGTACTGCAGCCGAGTGCGCGGCGCAGTACCCGTAGTTGGCGAAGCCGGCCAGTTCAGAGCCGTTCGCGGTCTCCCGGGACGCACCGCAGGGCACCCGGGATGCCGTCGATCAGGCGTAGAGCAGCGCCTGAGCGACGTCCAGGCACACCAGCGCGCCACATCCTTGACAAGCCGACCCACCGAGAGTGCAACCACGGCGGCACCGCCTGAACTCAAGCCGGCCTGTCGCCGCCGCCAATGCACACTCGGCGCCGCAAGTACACACTCGACCAGCAGGCGGGTATTACTCATCAAAGGGGTCCAAAGAGACCGCCGCTGGATCCCCTCGCTCCAGCGGCGGCCCTTTTGGTCCGCCGGTCGTGCACCTCCAGCGACCGGCGGTTGATCACAGATGCCCCGCGCTGTCGTCGGGGTCGGGGTCAGACCACAGCACGGGGCCATCCACACCCACTGGTACCCATCCCGCTGGTGACTTCAAACCATCCATCATGGACTTTTCCCCGCGCGGCGGGCTCCGCGTCGTCTGGCCTCAAGTCGTCAGGCCTCTAAAATCGCGGCCACGCCCTGGCCGCCGGCGGCACAGATCGAGATCAGCACCCGAATCGGCTTGCCTGAACCCCCCTTGCGTTCTGCCTTCTTCTCGCTCACCTGCTTGGCGGCCTGGGCCAGGATCCGCCCTCCCGTTGCAGCGAAGGGGTGCCCAGCAGCCAATGACGAACCGTTAACGTTGAGCTTGGACCGATCGATCGAACCAAGCGCAGCGTCGAGCCCTAACCGCTGCTTGCAATACTCCTCGGATTCCCACGCCTGCAGGTGCGCCAGCACCACCGAAGCGAACGCCTCGTGAATTTCATAGAAATCAAAATCTTGCAGTCCCAGTCCGTTTCTCGCCAGCAGCCGCGGCACGGCGTAGGTCGGCGCCATCAGCAGGCCGTCGTTTCCGTTGACATAGTCGACCGCCGCGGTCTCGGCGTCCACCAGGTAGGCCAGCGGTGGAAGCGAATGGTCTTTGGCCCATTGCTCGCTGGACAACAACACCACCGAGGCGCCGTCGGTCAGCGGAGTCGAATTACCGGCGGTCATGGTGGCATCGCCGGCCTTCACCCCGAACACGGGGCGCAATGCGGCCAGCTTTTCGACGCTGGAGTTGGGTCGCAGATTGTCATCGCGATACAGCCCCAGGAAGGGCGTGACCAGGTCGTCGAAGAATCCCCGGTCATACGCGTCGGCCATATTCCGATGGCTCGCCGCGGCCAGTTCGTCCTGATCGACACGTTTGATGCCCAGCTGTTTGGCGGTGACGGCGGCGTGTTCCCCCATCGACAGCCCGGTGCGCGGCTCGCTGTTGGCGGGAATCTCGACCCCGACGTTGGCCGGTAATGTGCCCACCAGCTTCAATCTCTGCACGTTGGACTTGGACCGGCGTAGCTTCAGCAGATTGCGGCGCAAGTCGTCGCCGAGGCCGATCGGTGGGTCAGATGTGGTGTCCACGCCGCCGGCCGCCGCCACCTCGTAACGCCCGGCGGCGATGCCATCAGCAGCGACGATCGCTGCCTGCAGGCCGGTGCCGCAAGCCTGCTGTAGGTCGACGGCCGGCGTGTACGGTGACAGCTCCGACCCGAGCACGCATTCGCGCGTCAGGTTGAAGTCGCGGCTGTGCTTGAGCACGGCACCGCCGGCCACCAAGCCGAGTTGTTGGCCGCGCAGGTTGAACCGGTCCACCAGGCCGCTCAGTGCCCCGGTGAACATGTCCTGGTTGGATGCCTCGGCGTAAGCGCCGTCGGACCTCGCAAATGGGATGCGGTTACCACCCAGGACGGCGACTCGTCGCCTAGTCTGGGACTTGTTGTCAGCAGCAGGGGCCACTTTGTGTTCTCCGTGTGTGTGCGGGTTCGTCAGGCTCAGGATTTTGGGCGGATCGGCCGTCGGGGCCATACTACCCACTGTTCTTACTCTCAAGTAAGTTCGACCTGGATACGGTCGCTTGTACAGCGCATACCCCACACGGAAGGCAGCTCAGTGGCTCCCAAGCTCTCGTCCGACCTATTCTCGCAGGTTGTCAACTCCGGTCCTGGCTCGTTTCTGGCCAAGCAACTTGGTGTTCCGCAACCCGAGACGCTGCGCCGGTACCGGCCGGGCGATCCGCCGCTGGTCGGATCACTACTGATCGGCGGTGACGGTCGGGTGGTCGAGCCGCTGCGCGCGGCGCTGGACTCCGACTACGACGTGGTCGGCAACAACTTGGGCGGCCGCTGGGCCGACTCGTTCGGCGGGCTGGTCTTCGACGCTACCGGCATTACCGAGCCGGCCGGACTCGAGGGCCTGCACGACTTCTTCACTCCCGTCCTGCGGAACCTGGGCGCCTCGGCGCGGGTCGTGGTCGTGGGCGCCACCCCTGACGCCATCACCAACACCCACGAGCGGATCGCGCAGCGCGCGCTGGAGGGCTTCACCCGATCGGTGGCCAAGGAGCTGCGCCGCGGTAGCACTGCTGCGCTGGTGTATCTATCACCGGACGCCAGGCCGGCGGCCACCGGCGTGGAATCGACTATGCGGTTCCTGTTGTCGGCCAAGTCGGCCTATGTCGACGGGCAGGTTTTCTACGTCGGCGCGGAGGATTCCGCGCCGCCGGCGGACTGGGATCGTCCGCTGGACGGCAAGGTCGCCATCGTCACCGGCGCCGCCCGCGGCATCGGCAAGACGATCGCCGAGGTGTTCGCGCGCGACGGCGCCCGCGTCGTGGCGATCGATGTCGAGTCTGCTGCGGAGGCGCTGGCCGAAACGGCTAGCAGCGTTGGTGGCACCCCGCTGTGGCTGGATGTGACGGCCGACGATGCGGTGACGACGATCACCGAGCACCTGCGCGACCACCACGGAGGGAACGCCGACATTCTGGTCAATAACGCCGGCATCACCCGGGACAAGCTGCTGGCCAACATGGACGACGCCCGCTGGGACGCGGTGATCGCTGTCAATCTGCTTGCCCCGCTGCGGCTGACCGAAGGGCTGGTCGGCAACGGCAGCATCGGCGAGGGCGGGCGGGTGATCGGGCTGTCCTCGATCGCGGGCATTGCGGGCAACCGCGGACAGACGAACTACGGCACCACGAAGGCTGGCATGATCGGCATCACCCAGGCGCTGGCACCAGCTCTGGCCGAGCAGGGCATCACAATCAACGCCGTCGCACCGGGATTCATCGAAACCCAGATGACGGCGGCCATCCCGCTGGCCACCCGAGAGGTGGGCCGCCGACTGAACTCGCTGCTGCAGGGCGGCCAGCCCGTCGACGTAGCCGAGACCATCGCCTACTTCGCCAGCCCGGCATCAAACGCCGTGACAGGCAACGTCATTCGCGTCTGTGGCCAGGCCATGATCGGCGCTTAGGTCTGGCGACGATGCGAGCCGAAACGGCCCGATGTGGGGGCACCGCCCGCTCGCGGGGGAGAGCCAGACAAATCGAACGGAGTTATCGAGGTGAACCAATCAAGCGGTCTGAGGAACATGCTGCGGGCGGCGGCCGGCGTTCTACCCCTGGTGCCCCGTGGCGCCGAGCTGCCCACCCGCACGGTAACCGTCGAAGAACTGACGATCGACCACACCAATGTGGCCGACTACGCGTCGGTCACCGGCCTGCGCTACGGCACCCACGTGCCGCTCACCTACCCGTTCGCGTTGACCTTTCCATCCGTGATGTCGTTACTGACCGGATTCGACTTCCCGTTCGCCGCAATGGGATCGGTGCACACGGAGAACCACATCACCCAATACCGGCCGATCGCTGTGACCGACACCGTGAGCGTGCAGGTGCATGCCGAAAACCTGCGAGAGCACCGCAAGGGCATGCTGGTCGACCTGGTGACCAACATCAGCGTCGGCAATGAGCTGGCGTGGCATCAGGTGACCACTTTCCTGCACCAGCAGCGCACCAGCTTGTCCGGCGAGCCGAAACCGCCGCCGCAGAAGCAGACCAAACTGCCGCCACCAGCCGCAGTGCTGAGAATCACACCGGCCCGAATCCGCCGCTACGCCGCTGTCGGCGGCGATCACAACCCGATCCATACCAACCCGATCGCAGCCAGGCTATTTGGCTTCCCGACCGTCATTGCGCACGGGATGTTCAGCGCTGCAGCGGTATTGGCGAACATCGAGGGTCGGTTTCCGGACGCGGTGCGCTACTCGGTGCGGTTCGCCAAGCCGGTCCTGTTGCCCGCCAGCGCGGGACTATACGTAACGGAATGCGGTGGCGGGTGGGACCTGTCGTTGCGCAATCTATCGAAGGGCTATCCCCATTTAGGCGCAACTGTCCGGCCGCTGTAACGATCAGCCCGCGCGTTGGTCGGGGTGCGGCAAGCGGCGTCCCACAGCAAGCCGCTTCAGTCCGTCCGCCCCGAGCGCGGTGACTAGCAAGACCACCAACATCCAGAGTGGCGGCCGGGCCAACTCCCAGACGAAGATCGCCGCCCATATGGGTGAGCACTGGGTGACCGAAAGCACGCCGGCAGCGCCGGCCAGCGAGATGACCGGTGCGTGCAGGTGCGTCCCGGCTCCGGCGTTGAACGTGAGCACCAGCAGCGATCCCGCCGCGGCGCCGGTGGCCAAGGACGGCGTGAGCAGCCCGCCGGCTCCCCCAGCACGCAGGAACAGGGCGGTGAGCAGCGGCTTCAACACCAGGATCACAGCCGCCGACGACAGCGTCATCCCGCTGCCCAGGCTGACCACCAGGATGCTTTTGCCGTTGCCAGGCAACTCCGGCCACCAAATTGAACAGATGCCGGTCAACAACCCAGCAGCGGCTAGGCTAGGGATCAATATCCAGCCGCGTAACAGAACAACCGGCCGCGCCGCCGCCATGATCCGGTTGAACCCCCAACCCAGCGCAAAGGCGACTGGCGCTAATGCGAGTGCGTGCGCGCTCAGCAGATAGGTCGCTTCCGCACTGGGCCAATCCAGCTCTGGGCGATCGTGCGTGATGGTCGAACCGATCGCGACGGCCAGGCCCGAGGTGATCAATGCCGCTCCCACCGCCCGCAACCGCCACGTGTTCAACAAGATACGCAGGGCAAACAGCGCCCCAGCCAACGGAACGGCATAGACCGCGCCCAGCCCGGCTCCGGCGGCGCAGGCGAGCAGGATCTCGCGGTCATCCGGTGATAACCGCCGCAGCCATGCGGTTCCGACGTCGCTGAGCGATGCGGCTAACTGACGGGGAGCGCCTTCGCGGCCGAGTGAAGCGCCGGAGCCGACCAGGACCACCTGCAGGACGGCGTCGATGCTCCACGGCAACCGCGGTATCCGGTCATGGCGAACGATGGTCCCGGCTAGCGGCGGCACGTCGGTGCGGCGCCGCAACAGCCACCAGCCCAGTCCGGCCAGCGTGGCGCCGATCATGGGACCCAATGCCCGCCGGACCGGGCTGCTGCCGGTGATCCCGTCCATGAGAGAACCGAAACTGTAGTGGTACGTAGAGTGTTCGACGAAGCGCAGCACCAGCGTTGTCGACAACCCGGCGACCCCGGCCAACAGGCCGACGATGATCACTGCGCAGAAGAAATCCACATTGGTGCGGAACGGGCTGCTGGGCACCGCACGAATTTAGCCTGCGGCAAGGTTATGGCCGAGTTCCCGATCCGCCGGTGCGCCCTTGAGACCGTGCCAGAACAGGTCGATCATCATTTCGGCCGCCCCGGCAACATCGGTGTCACCCGTACTGAGCCGGCTGGCCACCGCCTCACCGGCCCCGACCAGCGCAACCGCCATCATGTCGATTTCGGCGTCCGAGCGCGGGTTGCGGGTGCCCGCGTGCAGCATCTCGGCCACCAGTTCGATGAGCTGTTCGCGCCCCTCGCGCATGGTATGGGCGAACGCCTGCGAGCTGATGGCGTGCGAGTACATCACGATCCACGACGCCCGGTTGGCATCGATATAACGCAAGAACGACCCAATAGAGTTGCGCAGCAGTTCTTTTGGGCTCCGTGTCAAATCAACGTCGGCACGTAGCGCGTCGATGAACCGGCTCAGCTCACGGTTCAGACAGGCGCCGAACAAGTCCTCTTTCGAGCCGTAGTACAGGTACAGCATGGGCTTGGAAATTTGCGCCTCGGCGGCAATCGCGTCCATTGAGGTCTCGTGATAACCGTTCACCGAAAACATTTGCACGGCGGCGTCGAGCATCTGCTGCTCGCGGACAGCACGCGGTAGCCGTTTGGTACCACCAGCCATCGCCATCCCCTTTCTGACCCTAGGGTAAGCAATCGGCTGCTAAGGACCGCAGCTCGGCGTGACGTTTTTCATTTTCGCCACCCGCACCACCGCCGCGTCGACGGCCGCCATCTGTAGTTCCCCGGCGGCCAGCGCCTGTTCCAACCGGTCCAGTACAGCGGGGACCTCGGTGGTGGTGACCCACAGCGCCACGTCGGTGCCAGCCTGCAACGTGCGCAACACCGCCTCGGTCACGCCGTAGCGGTCGGAGATCGCAGCCATGCTGGACAGGTCGTCGCTGAATACCGGGCCGTCGAAAGGCGGCCCACCGTATCCGGTTCCGGTGCGCAGCAGGTCCATCGCCGCCTGGCTCAGGCTGGCCGGGTCACTGCCGGTCAAACCGGGAACCTGCAGATGACCCACCATGACCGCGACAGGCGACTGCCTCAGCAAGGTGCGGTAGGGCACCAGGTCGCTGGCTACCAGCTCGCTCAGCGGCGGCGTCGTGACCCCGCCGGTGTGCGAATCACCGGAGCCGCGCCCGTGGCCAGGGAAATGCTTGAGCACCGGCAGCAGCTCAGCATCACGCAGACCCTGCGCGTACGCCCCGGCGTAGGCGGTGACCTTGTCCGGGTCGGAGCCAAACGACCGGTCCCCGATGACGGTGTCATCGGGGGCGTCGCTGATATCGACCACCGGGGCAAAGTCGACGGTGATACCCAGTTTTTTCATCTGGCGGCCCCGGTCCAGCGCCAGGTCGTGCACCTGCTGCACGGTCTGGGTTTGTCCCAGCTCCCGGGCCGACGGTCCCCTGCCCCCGAGCAACGACCGCAACCGCGACACCCGACCACCTTCTTCGTCGACGCCCACCGCCAGCGGCAGCGGGCCGGCGCCGGCCGCGATCTCGGCCAGCGGGCCGTTGAATATCGACAGGTCGGTGTCACTGCCGATAAGCAGGCCACCGACGCGATAGGTGGTGACGACGGCTTTGGCGTCGGCGGCATCACGCACTCCCACCATCAGCAGCTGGGCCAGTTTGTCGCGAGTGGACAGCGACGCCGGCACCTCCTGTGGGTCAGCGCACACGCGGGGCACCGCAGCGGCGATCGGGGGCAGGCTGGTCGCGGAGCTCGGCGGCGTCGTTGACGACGGTGTGGTCCGGGTGCCGCCGTGGCTGCAGGCCACCAGCAGCGCCGACGCGGCGGCGAGCACAGCCAGCGTGCGCGGAAAAGCCATCCGGACATGCTGTCACGGTGGTGTTTCATCGACAGGTTGGGGGGCAACCCCTGTTAGGTTATCGACCGACCCTAGCGAGCAGGGACAAGTAGGGACGAGCATTATGCCCGGGTTCACGCTGGCCGCGGCGGCCAGCATCGCAGCCGGTCTGTCGATCGGTGCCGCGGCGACCGTCGGCGTGACGCTGGTAGTACGAGGCGTCAGCATGGCGCCAGGGCAGGGTGTGCCCGCCCCGGCGGTGACCACGGTGGCGCCGTACGGCGACCGTTGCGTTCGGGACTACTGCCCGCCACCGTGCGGCGAAACGAAGCCGTGCCTGAATGCCCGACCCCATCCTGGCGATCGCTCGCGGCAGCCGTGAGGGCGTGTTCTGCTAGGTTGACGGCTAGGCTTTGGACGCCAAGATCTCACGCCTCAAGGAGCTACCGATGAATCGGATCGTCGCGCCCGCCGCCGCGAGCGTGGTGGTTGGTCTGTTACTGGGCGCGGCCGCAATCTTCGGGATTACGCTGATGGTGCAGCAAGACACGAAACCTCCACTACCTGGGGGCGATCCGTCGTCCTCTGTGCTCAACCGGGTCGAGTACGGCAACCGTAGCTAGCCCCGCGACACGGGCGCCGCACGCGGAAGCAGCCCCCTGGTCGCAGGTGGCGCCGTTGTCTCGCAAGTGGTTGCTGCTAGTCGGCGCCATCGCGTTGGCTCTGACGTTCGCTCAATCCCCCAGGCAGATCTCCCCGGACACCAAACTTGATCTCACCACCAACCCGCTGCGGTTCCTGCAGCGTGCGACGAATCTGTGGAACAGCGACTTACCGTTCGGCCAATCCCAGAACCAGGCTTACGGATACTTGTTCCCGCACGGCACGTTCTTCCTGATCGGCCACCTACTGGGGGTGCCCGGGTGGATCACCCAGCGGCTGTGGTGGGCCGTGCTGCTGACGGTCGGCTGCTGGGGCGTGCTGCGTGTCGCTGAAGCGCTGGGCATCGGCAGTCCGGCGTCGCGGGTGATCGGAGCGGCGGCGTTCGCGCTGTCACCACGGGTGTTGACCACGTTGGGCTCGATCTCCTCGGAAACCCTGCCGATGATGCTGGCGCCGTGGGTACTGCTGCCCGCCATCCTGGCGCTGCGCGGCACGTCAGGGCGGTCGGTGCGGGCGCTGGCCGCCCAGGCCGGGCTGGCGGTGGCGTTGATGGGCGCGGTGAACGCCATCGCGACACTGGCCAGCTGTCTACCCGCGGTGATCTGGCTGGCCTGCCACCGGCCCAACCGACTGTGGTGGCGCTACACCGCGTGGTGGCTGCTGGCGCTGGTGTTGGCGACGCTGTGGTGGGTGGTGGCGCTGACTGAGCTGCGCGGGGTCAGTCCGCCATTCTTGGACTTCATCGAATCCTCGGGCGTGACGACCCAATGGTCTTCGCTGGTGGAGGTGCTGCGCGGCACTGACAGCTGGACACCGTTCGTGGCGCCCCATGCGACTGCCGGCGCGCCGCTGGTCACCGGGTCGGTAGCGATTCTGGGCACCTGCCTGGTGGCGGCGGCTGGGCTGGCCGGACTGGCCAGCCCAGCGCTGCCGGCTCGCGGCCGGCTGGTGACGATGCTGCTGGTCGGTGTGGTGTTGCTGGCCATTGGCTACAGCGGTGGGTTGGGCTCGCCGTTGGCGCACCAGGTGCAGGTGTTTCTGGACGCCGGCGGCACTCCGCTGCGCAATGTGCACAAGCTGGGCCCGGTGATCCGGCTGCCGCTGGTGCTGGGCATCGCCCAGCTGTTGGGCCGAATGCCGCTACCCGGCAGCGCACCCAGGTCAGTGTGGTTACGCGCGGTTGCGCACCCCGAGCGCGACAGACGAGTGGCAGTCGGAATCGTCGTGCTGACCGCGCTCATGGTAAGCACGTCGCTGGCCTGGACGGGGCGGCTCACCCCGCCCGGCACGTTCAGCGCGATACCCCGCTACTGGCATGGCGCCGCCGACTGGCTCAGCTCCCATAACACCGGGACACCTGTGCCGGGGCGGGTGCTGGTGGTGCCGGGGGCGCCGTTCGCTACCCAGGTGTGGGGCACCAGCCACGACGAGCCGCTGCAGGTGCTAGGTAGCAGCCCGTGGGGGGTGCGCGACTCCATTCCGCTGACCCCGCCGCAGACCATCCGGGCGCTGGACTCAGTGCAACGGCTGTTCGCGGCTGGGAGCCCCTCGGCCGGATTGGCTGATACCCTTGCACGCCAAGGCATTTCGTACCTAGTGCTACGCAACGATCTCGATCCCGAGTCGTCGCGGTCGGCTCGCCCCATCCTGGTGCATCGGGCCGTTGCGGGCTCACCCGGGCTGCAGAAAGTGGCCGAGTTCGGCGCACCAATGGGCCCGGGCACGCTGGCGGGGTTCGTCAACGACAGCGGACTGCGACCGCACTATCCCGCTGTAGAGATCTACCGCGTGGGTGGCTCAGCCAACCCTGGCGCGCCCTACTTCGTCGAGACCGACCGGCTGCCCCGCGTTGACGGTGGGCCCGAAGTGCTGTTGCGTCTGGACGAACGGCGCCGGCTCTTGGGCCAACCGGCGCTGGGGCCGGTGTTGCTGACGCAGGATGCTCGGGCCGCCAGTCTGCCTGCTCCCCTGGTTACCGTCACCGACACCCCGGTGGCCCGCGAAACCGACTACGGCCGGGTGGATCAGCACTCTTCGGCGATCCGAGCAGTAGGAGACGCCCGGCACACCTACAACCGGGTGCCCGACTATCCGGTCCCCGGCGCCGACCTGGTGTACGGCGGGTGGGCCGGCGGCCGCGTCACGGTATCGAGCTCGTCGGCGGATTCCACCGCCATGCCCGACGTGGCCCCGGCGACCTCGGCCGTCGCCGCGATCGACGGCGACTCAGCGACGGCCTGGGTGTCCAATGCGCTGCAGGCCGCTGTCGGGCAATGGCTACAAGTGGATTTTGACCACCCGGTGACCAACGCCGTCATCACCTTGACCCCCAGCGCCACCGCCGTCGGCGCGCAGATTCGCCGCATTCTGGTCGAGACCGTCAACGGCAGCACCACCCTGCGGTTCGACGAGGCGGGAAAGCCGCTCACCGCGGCGCTGCCGTACGGCGAGACGCCCTGGGTGCGGGTCACCGCGGCCGCCACCGATGACGGGTCCGCGGGCGTGCAGTTCGGCATCACCGACCTGGCCATCACCCAGTACGACGCCGCCGGGTTCGCCCACCCGGTCCAGCTCCGGCACACCGTGCTGGTGCCGGGGCCGCCCGCGGACTCGGTGATCACGCGCTGGGATCTGGGATCGGACCTGCTGGGCCGGCCGGGTTGCGCCCCCGCGACCGACAGCATGCGCTGCGCCGCGTCGATGGCGCTGGCACCCGAAGAGCCGGCCAACCTCAGCCGCACCCTGACCGTGCCGCACCCGGTTACGATCACCCCGATGGTATGGGTGCGGCCACGACAGGGGCCTAAGCTCGCCGATTTGATCGCCCAACCGGGGGCCACCCGCGCTCACGGAGATTCCGATGTGCTGGATCTCCTCGGCTCGGCGTACGCGGCCAGCGACGGCGATCCGGCGACCGCGTGGACGGCACCGCAGCGGGTGGTGCAGCACAAGACTCCACCGACGATCAGCCTCACCCTGCCCCGACCCACCGAGGTGGCCGGGTTACGCGTGCTGCCCAGCCGGTCGGCCTTGCCTGCCCATCCGACGATGGTGGCGGTCAACCTCGGCGACGGCCCCCAAGCGCGCGTTGTGCATCCGGACGGAGGGCCGCAGACGCTGTCTTTACAACCCCGCGTCACCGACACCGTCACCGTCAGCCTGCTGGACTGGGAGGACGTTATCGACCGCAACGCGCTGGGCTTCGACCAGCTCAAGCCCCCCGGGCTGGCCGAAGTCGTGGCACTGGGCGGCGACGGCGCTGCTATTGCACCCGCTGATGCTTCGCGGAACCGCTTGCGAGAGATCACCGTGGACTGCGACCATGGCCCGGTGATCGCGGTCGCCGGCCGCTTTGTGCACACGTCGGTGCGGACCACGGTAGGGGCACTGTTAGACGGCAATCCGGTGGCAGCGCTGCCCTGCGAACGCGACCCGATCGCGCTGCCGGCCGGACAACAGGAGCTGTTAATCAGCCCCGGCGCCCAGTTCGTCGTCGACGGGGCCCAACTGTCGGCACCGACGGCCGCCGAATTACTTGGCACTACAACGGTTCCCGCGTCGACCGGGGTGTGGGGTCCGGCCCGGCGAGAGGTACGAGCGGCCGCCTCGGCAACCTCCCGGGTGCTGGTCATACCGGACAGCATCAACCCAGGTTGGGTTGCCCACACCAGTACCGGAGCCCGGCTGACTCCCGTCGCGGTCAACGGCTGGCAGCAGGGCTGGGTAGTACCCGCCGGGGACCCCGGCACCATCACGCTCACCTTCGCCGCTAACGCGGTGTACCGATCGGGCCTGGCGTTCGGGCTGACGTTGTTGCCGATGCTGGCCTTGCTCGCCTGGTGGCGCAGACGACGAGTCGGCCCGGGTAATCCGCTCCCGCGGCCATGGATGCCCGGGCGCTTGGCTGCGGCTGCGGTGCTGGTGGCCGGCGCGGCGATTACCGGGGTGGCCGGAGTTATCGTGGTGGGCGCCGTTTGCGGTTTGCGGTACGCGTTGCGTCGACGAAAGCCACTGCTAGACAACGTCACCGCGGGACTCAGTGCCGGTGGCCTGATTCTGGCAGGAGCGGTGCTGTCGCGTCAGCCGTGGCGCTCGGTGGACGGCTATGCCGGGCATTCGGCGAGTGTTCAACTCCTGAGCCTGATTTCGCTTGCCGCGTTGGCTGCGTCGGTTACTTCGCGGGCTGTAGATCGGAGAAGTTGAGATGGAGTTTTTTCGCAGCACCGGACCTATTGCCATGGCACACCAGGGATTTACCTCGTTTTCGCTGCCTAAAAACAGCATCAGCGCCTTCCACGAGGCGGTGAAGCTGGGTTTTCGTTACCTCGAGACTGACGTTCGTGCTACCGGTGACGGGGTTGCGGTGATTCTGCATGACGGCAGGCTGCCATCAAAGTCGGGAGTGTCCGGGGCGGTCGACCAGTTATCCTGGCGACAGGTCAGCGCAGCGGATTTGGGTCGCGGGGAACTGATCCCGACCCTCGAAGAGCTTCTTGTCGCATTTCCAGATGTGCGGGTCAATATCGACATCAAATCCGAGTCGGCCATCGAACCGACCGTCGCGGTCATCGAGCGGTTGAACGCACATGACCGCGTGCTGATCGGTTCGTTCTCCGAGCGGCGTCGCCAGCGGGCGTTACGTCTGCTGTCCAAGCGCGTGGCGAGCTCGGCGGGGACGGGGGCATTCGTGGCGTTCATGGCGGCGCGCACGGCCGGCCGGCGAGCCTATGCGTTGCAGATGTTGCGTGACAGCGACTGCGTGCAGTTGCCACCGCGGCTTGGCGGCGTGCCGGTCATTACCCCGGCACTGGTGCGGGTCATGCACGCTGCTGAGCGTCAGGTGCACGCCTGGACGGTCGATGACCCCGCCATGATGCATGCGCTTCTTGACATCGGGGTGGACGGCATCATCACCGATCGGGCGGATCTGCTTCGCGAGGTGCTTATTTCCCGAGGAGCGTGGTAGCGGCCGTGGCGCCAAAGCGGCTTTCTCGTCCGCGAACGGTGACCGCGGTCACGGTAAAGAGCAGCGCGGCCAAAGCAGTTTCGCCGGCCTCCGGCACATGGCTAGGCCTCCGAGTCATGAACACACGCACCCGAAATGATAAGGCCAAGGTCAGCTTGGCTCCCGCTTTACCGACTGGTTAACTGGTTACGCGGTCACCGTCCAAGGAGCTACCGCATGGGATGGTTTTCGGCACCCGAATACTTGCTGGGCAGGCTGGTGCTCGAGCGTGGCGTCGCGGCAATCTATCTGACCGCCTTCGTCGCCTCCGCACTGCAGTTCCGGGCCCTCATTGGAGAGCACGGAATGCTTCCGGTGCCGGGGTATCTGGCCGGCAGGTCCTTTTGGCGTACGCCGAGCATCTTTCACTTCGGCTACTCCGACCGGTTGTTCGCCGGGGTGTGCTGGTGTGGTGCGGCACTGTCGGCGACCATCATTGTCGGCGTAGTGGACCGGGTGCCGTTGTGGGCCGCGATGTTGCTGTGGCTGACGCTATGGGGACTGTACCTCTCAATCGTCAATGTCGGACAGCTGTGGTATGGCTTTGGCTGGGAATCGTTACTGCTGGAAGCCGGTTTTCTCACGGTCTTTCTGGGCAACGAGCAGGTGGCCCCGCCGACGCTGACGCTGTTGTTGGTGCGTTGGCTACTGTTTCGGGTGGAGTACGGCGCAGGACTGATCAAGCTGCGCGGTGATCCGTGCTGGCGCAACCTGACCTGCCTGTACTACCACCACGAAACGCAACCGATGCCGGGGCCGCTGAGTTGGTTCTTCCATCGGATGCCCAAGCCGCTGCACCGGGTTGAGGTGGCAGGCAACCACTTTGCCCAACTCGTAGTGCCGTTCGGATTGTTCGCCCCGCAACCGATCGCCAGCGTCGCCGCCGCCATCATCATCGTCACGCAACTCTGGTTGGTGTTATCAGGAAATTTCTCCTGGCTCAACTGGCTGACGATCCTGCTGGCGTGCAGCGCTATCGATCCTTCGGCTGCGGCGGCGCTGGCACCGATTACGGTTCGGCCGACGCTGCCGGCGCCGCCACTGTGGTTCACCGCACTGGTGCTGGTGCTCGCGGCGGCGGTGTTGTTCCTGAGCTACTGGCCGGTGCGCAACATGCTGTCAAACCGGCAACGAATGAACATGTCATTCAATCCTTTTCATTTGGTCAACACTTATGGCGCATTCGGCAGCATCAGCCGCGTTCGTCGCGAAGTGGTGATCGAAGGAACCGACGAGCCGGAGATCACCGGGCAAACGGCCTGGAAGGAGTACGAATTCAAGGGCAAGCCCGGCTCCTTGCGCCGCCTGCCGCGGCAATGGGCGCCCTACCACCTACGCCTGGACTGGTTGATGTGGTTCGCCGCGCTTTCCCCGGGCTACGCGCTGCCATGGATGACGCCATTGCTGACACGGCTGCTGCGCAACGATCGGGCGACATTGAAATTATTGCGGCACAATCCGTTCCCTGACTCGCCACCGCGATATGTGCGTGCACAGCTCTACGAGTACCGCTTTACCACAGTGGCCGAATTGCGCCGTGATCGCGCCTGGTGGCATCGCACGCTGATCGGGCGGTATGTCTCGCCAATGTCGCTGGGGTGAGCCGGTGACACGGCGTCGTCGTCAAGAGCAGCCCGCAGCGACGGCAACGCCTCGTCCGTACTCGATACGACCAGTGGGATCCGGCCCCGAAGGGCAGTCGCTCGCGCTCGGATCGACCGTAGCCGAGACCACGCCCGCGCGGCCGGTGGCCTGCTCGTGGCGGGTCAGCACATGGCGGATGTTCGAGGCGGCCAGTGCCTGGATCAGGCGATGTCCTCCTCGCCGGGCAATCCGAAGACGACGGTGACACCCTCGTTTTCCAGGCACATGACGATCAGCTGAGCAGCAGTACTCATCCGGCACCCCTCAGCGGAGACGATCGTGGCAGGCTGGACACCGGCCGTCTATAACCAACCCAGCGATAAGGATGTCAGCGTGCCCATCGCCACGATCAACCCGGCCACCGGGGAGACAGTCAAGACCTTCACTGCAGCATCCGACGATGAAGTCGAGGCAACGATAGCCCGCGCCTACCAGCGGTTCCACGACTACCGCCGCAACACCACTTTCGCGCAGCGCGCGGAATGGGCCAATGCCACCGCCGATCTGCTGCAAGCCGAGGCCGACCGGACCGCCGCCCTGATGACCCTGGAGATGGGTAAGACGCTGGCCTCCGCCAAGGCCGAAGCACTCAAGTGCGCCAAGGGTTTTCGCTACTATGCCGAGAACGCCGAAGCGCAGCTGGCCGACGAGCCGGCCGACGCGGGGAAGGTTAATGCGTCCCAGGCATACACCCGGTATCAGCCGCTGGGCGTGGTGCTGGCCGTGATGCCGTGGAACTTTCCGCTCTGGCAGGCCGTCCGGTTCGCCGCGCCCGCGCTGATGGCGGGCAACGTGGGGATTCTCAAGCATGCCTCGAACGTGCCGCAGTGCGCCCTCTACCTGGCCGACGTCATTGCCCGCGGCGGCTTCCCGGACGGCTGCTTCCAGACCTTGCTGGTGGGCTCCGGCGCGGTCGAGGCCATCTTGCGTGATCCTCGGGTGGCTGCGGCCACCCTCACCGGTAGCGAACCGGCCGGCCAATCGGTCGGCGCTATCGCCGGTCACGAGATCAAGCCGACGGTGTTGGAACTCGGTGGCAGCGACCCGTTCATCGTGATGCCCTCGGCCGACCTGGATAGGGCGGTCAGTACAGCGGTCACCGGTCGCGTGCAGAACAACGGCCAATCCTGCATCGCCGCAAAGCGCTTCATCGCCCACGCCGACATCTACGACGAGTTCGTGGAAAAGTTCGTCGAGCGGATGTCGGCGCTGCGGGTCGGCGATCCGACCCACCCCGAGACCGATGTGGGCCCACTGGCCACCGAATCGGGCCGCGACGAGATCGCTAAACAGGTCGAAGACGCCGCCACGGCCGGGGCGGTGATCCGCTGCGGCGGCAAGCCGCTGGACCGGCCGGGCTGGTTCTACCCACCGACGGTGATCACCGATATCACCAAAGACATGGCGCTCTACACCGAGGAGATCTTCGGGCCCGTCGCCTCGATGTACCGCGCCGCCGACATCGACGAAGCCATCGAGATCGCCAACGCCACCACCTTCGGGCTGGGATCGAATGCCTGGACCCAGGACGAGGCTGAGCAGCGGCGCTTCATCGACGACATCGAGGCCGGCCAGGTTTTCATCAACGGCATGACGGTGTCCTACCCCGAGCTGCCATTCGGCGGCGTCAAACGGTCCGGATACGGCCGGGAACTCTCCGGCCACGGGATCCGGGAATTCTGCAACGCCAAGACGGTCTGGGTCGGCTAGACGCCCGCCAGAGCCTTTCGGTCCTCCTCGGCGAACGTGTCCTCGAGCCGCACCGGCGAGAAATCGAGGTCGATTTCGCCGACGGGCCGGCCGCGGGCGCTGCTGATGGTTCCGAAACGCCGCATCCCTTTGTCGGTGGAGTACTGCAGGAACTCGTCCACCGACAGCTCGAACGGCATGGGGTCTCCATACAGGGCAAACCCATCGTTGGTCAGGCCTAGGGCCAGCGGAATGAGTTCGTTCATGCGGTTTTCGAAAACCGTCCAATTGGCGTCGTCGGCGGCGACGTGGCGCCGGCAGGTGAAGGTTCCCCACGCCATATGGCGGCGCTCGTCGTCGCCGATGCACCGCACCAGCTCCTGCATGCCGGGAAAAATGCCGCGCTCGACGCAAATCTTGTGCCAAGCGTAGTAACCGGTGAGCGCGAGCATGCCTTCGACAATGTGGTTATAGGTGACCGAAGCCCGGACCTGCGCCGCCGGTGACGGATCAGACGACAGCGTGTCGAGGCACTCGGGTAGCTCTTCGTAGAAGATCTGGCGGTAGGACGGCAGGTCATCGAGATAGCCATGTAGGTCCCCAGTGACACCCACCGAGTCGAGCCACAGACGGAACACCTGCACGTGTTTAGCTTCCTCGAACGCGAACTGCGTCAGATACATCTCGTCGCCGAGCCGACCTTCGGCCCGCATCGCGGACATGAACGGCTGAATGTCCTCGGTCACCGCTTCCTCCCCCGCGACGAATTGGGCGCACAGCCGAATGGCATAGTCACGTTCGCTATCCGACAGCCGCTCCCAGTCGGCCTGTTCGCGGGAGAAGTCGATATCGGCTGGGTTCCAAAACTTCGCGTTGCCGCCGGCGAACAGCTTCAACGGCAGACTGTCCCAATTGAGGCCCCCCGCGCCCAGCGAACCTAATCGTGTGCGTGTCATGGTGTTGAACTCCTCGGATAGTGTTGATGGGCTGGGTCATCGGCCGGCTGTGGCATCGAGAACGCGGCCGCCAGCACGGCCACCAACCTGCGCACGGCCAACGCGGGCTGCTCCGGCGTTGGGTCGTCGAGCCCGAGAACCGGATCCAGACCACGTACGTAGGGCGCCAACGCCAGATGGGGAATAATCAGCAATAACAGCGCCAACAACGCCTCGGTGTCGGCATCCGCACGCAAGTCGCCCCGCGTCTGCGCGTCGCGCACCAACGGCCGCAGCACTTGCAGGTAATGCCGGTCAACGACGGTCCGCACACTGATCCGCGCGTCGGTGTCGGCTTCCAGGGTCGCTGCGGCATGAAGCGCGCGCTCGGAGGGATGCTCAGCGAAGTAGGTGACCCAGGCGTCCAGCAGCTCGGTGAGGAACTCGAAGAACGGTCTGTTCGAATCCAGCTCACTGATAACGCCCTCCATGTCGGCGCGCGCGCGCTGGCTGACCATTTCGGCGACGTAGGAGTAGAGGTCGCGCTTGTCCGCGAAGTACTGGAACAAGCTGCCCTTCGCGACGCCCGCACGCCGAGCGATGACGTTCAGACTGCCTTGGGAGAAGCCGTGCGCCCCGAACTCGGCCTCGGCGGCGTTCACCACAGCAGCCCGGCGAGCCGCATCCACGCGCCCCCACGTCACCGTTGGCATCGGGCCTCCTCGCGCTAATGACCACTGGTCATTTTACTGTGAGGTGAGCCATAGTCAAGTTAGCTGTCGAGCGCAGTCCGAGTTGCCGGTGTTGCCCGGCGCGCCGTTGCCACCGACCACACCGGAGCCGACCCCGCCGCCGACATTGGCGCGCTCAGCTCAGCGGTCAGGGCCGCATCAGGGGGCCATCTGGTAGGCGCCGTTGAGGGGCAACACGTGGTCGGTCCAGATTTGCTGATAACGCGCCGGGTCGTGCCCGGGACGGCGGATCATCCGCATCGCAAAATGGGCCTGCGCGTCGGTCGTGGCCGCCTTGTCGTTCAGCTCGACGGCGTAGCTGTTGAAGTCGCGGACCAGCAAGCCGAAGATCTCGTCGAGCAACGACTCGTCCACCCCGGACAGCGGGGCTTCCTCCAGGATCAGCTGCGCATATGGCACCAGGGCGAAGATCTGGCCCACACCGAACGCGAAATCGATGTCTTTTTGCTGCGCGGCATCCGGGGTGGCGCTGGCCAGCATCTCGGCCAGCACGTCGATCTGCTGACGCAGCAGCGCGACATTAGGCAGGTGTGCGTAACTGTCGAACGGCACTCGCCAGTCATGGAAACGCACCTTGCCCAGCCCGCCGGTGGGTCCCTGGTTGAACAGGAAGGTGTCGTCGGCGGCGTCGTCGCGGCGGCCGATCAGCGGCAGCGCGCCGTCCGGGCCGAACAGGAAGTTGGGCATGAACTTGGCCAGCAGCCCGATGTTGATGTGCACGGTGCCCTCCAGCCGGGGCAGCAGGCCGATTTCCCGCGCAACCGTCTCGAAGAAGGTGTCCTTCTCCACGCCCTTGGCGGCGATGACGTCCCATAGTGCGATGATCACCCGCTCTCCCTCGCTGGTGACCTTGGCCTTGGTCAGCGGGCTGTACAGCAGGTAGCGGCGGTCATCGGCCGACGCGCTGCGCATGTAGTCGCTGGCCCGGCTGGCAACCAGCCGCATGGCGACCAGCCGCGTGTAGGCGTCGGTGAGCAGCCGGCGCACATGGCTGAAGTCGGTGACGACGGTGCCGTACAGGTGGCGGTTGGCGGCGTGGGTGATGGATTCGTAGAAGGCGTGGGTGCACATGCCGATGGCACCCCAGCCCAGGTTGTACTTGCAAACGTTGACCGTGTTGAGCGCGGCGTGGAAGGCGCCCATCCCGCGGTGCAGCAGATCGGCCTCAGAGACCGGGTAGTCGCGCAGCGCGTAATTCGCGACGTAGTTCTGCGAGTTCACCACGTTCTTCTTCAGGTCATACCGGTCGTGCTGGGAGTCGGCGGCGAAGAAGACGTACTCCTGGCTTCCTGGGGTCCCGTCGATCTTGCCGAAAGTGGAGACCATCCGCGCCACGTTGGCGTTGCCGATGTAGTACTTCTCGCCGTTGGCGACCCAGCCGTGTCCAACATCTTTTGCGGGCGTCAGGATCATGTCCGTCTGGTAGACGTCGGCGCCGTGGGCCTGCTCGGACAGGCCGAAGGCGAACACCTCTCCTTGTTCCAGCTGGGCGGCGGCCTTGCGCTTGGCGTCCTCGTTCTCGCTCATCCAGATCGGGCCCAGGCCCAGGGCGGTCACCTGGAACGGGTACCAGTAACTCAACCCGTAGAAGCCGACGATCTCGGCGAACTCACTGATCCGGTAGGTGTCCCACCGACAGTCGTCCGAGGCGCCGTACTCGGCCGGCGTCAGCAGCGAGGCGAAGATGCGGTTTCGCCCGACATGGTCGAGGAAGTCGGAATACCAGGTCCGCTCGTGGTCGTCGTGCTTGAGCCGCGCCTTGCCCCGGGATTCGAAGAAGTCCACCGTCGCGGCCATGATCTCTCCCGAGCGGCTGTCCGGGTATTTGCGTTGCAGACGATTCGGATTGAGCAGCATGAGAGGGCTCCAGGCGGGGTGGGGACAAGGTCGAGGGTGAGCGTACGTCACAGCTATTGCCGCGGCCGAGAAACGGTCCTTTGGCGAACCACCACCTCGACCTAGCATCACTGATGTGTCGGAACTCAATACCGCTCGCGGCGCCATCGATACCGCGGATCTGGGTGTCACGCTGATGCACGAGCACGTATTCATCATGACCACCGAGATAGCGCAGAACTACCCCGAAGCCTGGGGCGACGAGGACAAACGGGTGGCCGACGCCGTCACCCGGCTCAACGAGCTGAAGTCCCGCGGGGTGGACACCATCGTCGATCTGACCGTGATCGGCCTGGGCCGCTACATGCCGCGCATCGCCCGCGTGGCCGCACAGACTGACCTCAACATCGTCGTCGCCACGGGGTTGTACACCTATAACGACGTGCCGTTCTGTTTTCACTACCTGGGACCGGGCGCGCAGCTGGGTGGCCCCGAAGTGATGACCGACATGTTCGTCCGCGACATTGAGCAGGGCATCGCTGACACCGGGATCAAGGCCGGCATTCTCAAATGCGCCACCGACGAGCCCGGCATCACCGCGGGGGTGGAGCGGGTGCTGCGCGCGGTCGCTCAGGCGCACAAGCGCACCGGGGTGCCGATTTCCACGCACACCCACGCCGGGTTGCGGCGCGGGCTTGAGCAGCAGCGGATCTTCGCCGAAGAGGGCGTGGACTTGAGCCGGGTCATCATCGGACACTCGGGCGACAGCACCGACGTTGGTTACCTCGAAGAGCTCATCGCCGCCGGGTCGTACCTGGGTATGGACAGGTTTGGCGTCGATGTCATCCTGCCGTTCCAGGACCGAGTGGACATCGTGGCGACGATGTGCGAGCGCGGCCACGCCGCCAAGATGGTGCTGTCGCACGACGCCAACTGCTACTTCGATGCGTTACCCGAGCAACTGGTCGCGGTGGCCGCCCCGAACTGGAACTATCTACACATTCACAACGACGTCATCCCCGCACTGAAACAGCGCGGCGTCACCGATGAGCAGCTGCACACCATGCTCGTCGAGAACCCGCGGCGGATCTTCGAGCAGCAGGGCGGCTACGAATAACTTTGGCGTAGAGCGCCATCGGCGGAAAACGCGGCTGGCCCGACGCCCACCGTGCTTGCTGCGGGCGCCGACGAGGTGTCGGCGGCCATCGCGGCTTTGTTCGGCACGCACGGCCAGGCGTATCAGGCGTATCGGGCGCTGAGCGCGCAGGCGGTGGCGTTTCACCAACAGTTCGTCCAGCTACTAGCAACTAGCCGCCGGGGCAGGCGCCTACGGGCCGGCCGAGGCCGCCAACGCCGCTCAGGGCGCGATTGCGTCCGCTTCCCGGTCGGTATCTTGCGGCTCGATGTGCTTGGCGCGTCTTTCCCAGCGGCGTAATGCCGCCCGACAGGGCGACTCGACCAGGGCGTAGCTCACGGCGGCGATCGCGAAACCGAAAATCAGCGTCAACACCAGCACC
The DNA here is from genome assembly GCF_008370645.1 of Mycobacterium simiae. GTDB lineage: Bacteria > Actinomycetota > Actinomycetes > Mycobacteriales > Mycobacteriaceae > Mycobacterium > Mycobacterium simiae_A. The sequence continues at coordinate 1,898 of NZ_VTZN01000004.1, read as the reverse complement.
GTGGGCAGGTGCCCGCTGAACGGAAAGATGCCCAGCACGGGAAAAACCATCGCCAGGGCGGCCAGGTGCCACAGGAACAGCCCATAAGACCAGCGGCCCAGGGTCACCATGACAGTGCTGCCGAGCAGGTGGTGCGGTGTATCGGGCCGGTCCAGCACCAGCGGCGCCACCAGTGCCCATGCCACCAGCGCGCCCATTGCGGTCTTCACCGCGAATTGGCCGGCCGTGCTGGGCATCAGGCCCGCCGGACCTGCCGACGGTGACGCAGCCACCAGATAGGCCGACACCGCCACGATGGCGACCGGTATCCGGTGGCGTGCCAGCCGGTGCGATAGCCCGAGCGGGCTGTAGGCCCACTCGGCCAGCAACATTCCCGCGGCGAACCAGGAGAAGAAGGCCGGCGGCCAGTTCAGCGGATGTATCCCAGACCCGGTGGGCACGGGCAGCCACGCCCAAGCCAGGCTGAGGCCCCCCAGAGCGGCGATGGCAGGTACCCGCAACCCCACCGGGATACGGCGCGCCAACAACGCCAACACGGGTAGCACTAGGTAGAAGCCGACCTCCACGGACAGGCTCCACATCTGCGTCAGACCCCCAGTCAGGGTAAGCGGCACATAGATCTGGGTAAGCGTCAGGTTTGCCAGCCACACCGTCAGGCTGGCGTGGTCGGAGTCAGGCAGCAGGGTCAGGATCACGATCACCGCCACCAGATAGGCCGGCATGATGCGGACCGCCCGCGATCGCAGGTAGTGGCCCGTGCGTGGCCTTTTGCCCGAGCCTCGGGCCGCCGCCGCATGCCCGCGCCACAACAAGAAACCCGACAGCGCGAAGAATACTGCCACGGCCAGGTCGAATCGCCCGAATAGCCGTCCCCAGATTCCGCTGGAGTGGCCGGTTTGGAAAGCGACGTGGGTGACGACCACGCCCATGGCCGCGCAAGCGCGCATACCTTCCACGGCCGGTAGAAAGGAGCGTGTTCCACCTACCTGCTGATTGTCGGTCACCAGCACAGTCTGCCCGTGCGTGTCGGCGCGCGAATGGGGCACACCAGCAACCGTGGGGCGGGTTGGCACGCGGGGGCACCACATTCTGCTGTTAGGGTCGAACGGGGTTTGCCGCGCGGCTTGGTCAGGTCACAGCGGGTTGCGACCGAACAGTTCGTGGTCCAGAAGGAGGTCACAGCAGCGTGAACCGAGCCGTCATGTTGCGGATCGCCGCGTTGGGAACGATCGGGCTCGGAGCCGCTCTGCTGATCGCCGCGCTGCTGCTATCGACCTACACCAGCAGCCGGATCACCAAGATCCCGCTCGATATCGATGCCACGCTGATCAGCGAAGGGACCGGCTCAGCACTCGACTCGGCGTCGTTGTCGGGCGACCGTGTCGTGGTCAACCAGAATGTGCCGCTGGTGTCCCAGCAACAAGTCACTGTCGAATCGCCAGCCAACGCTGATGTGGTCACACTTCAGGTCGGCACCTCGGTGCGACGGACCGACAAGCAAAAGGACACCGGTCTGCTGCTGGCGATCGTCGACACCGTCACCCTCAACCGCAGAACAGCGATGGCCGTGTCGGATGACACCCACACCGGCGGCTCGGTACAGAAGCCACGCAATTTCAACGACGAAAGTCCGCCGACCGCCATCCCGCTGCGACACGAAGGACTGGCCTACCGCTTTCCGTTCCACACCGAGAAAAAGTCCTACCCCTACTTCGATCCGATCGCGCAAAAGGCGTTCGACGTCAACTACGACAGCGAAGAGGATGTCAACGGTCTCACCACCTATCGCTTCACCCAGAACGTCGGCTACGGCTCCGACGGGAAGCTGGTCGCACCGATCAAGTACCCATCGCTGTACGCCGGCGACGAGGACGGCAAGGTCACCGCGACCGCAGCGA
>NZ_VTZN01000399.1 GCF_008370645.1 Mycobacterium simiae | reverse complement strand
CCGGTGTTGCCGAAGCCGAAGTTGCCGTCGCCGGTGTTGCCGAAACCGACGTTGTTGTTGCCGGTGTTGCCGAAACCGATGTTGTTGAGGGCTGCCGTCAGGCCCGGAGCCGCGTTGCCGAATCCGAGATTTCCACTGCCGATGTTGCCGAAACCGATGTTGTTGTTGCCGACGTTGCCGAACCCGATGTTGGAGCTGCCGAGGTTGCCGCTGCCCAGGTTGAAGTCGCCGATGTTTCCGCTGCCCAGGTTCAGGCGGCCAAGATCTCCGAGACCCGCGTTGAAGATCGTTCCGGTGGGGCTGCTGAAAATGCCGGCCAGATCGGTGCCGATGTTGGACCATCCAGAGATATGCGCCGGTGTGGTGAGGTTGGATGTGCTGGTGTTGTAGATTCCCGAAACGGTGTTGCCCAAGTTCGCCCAACCCGTCTGGAACGCGCCGAAGTTTTGGAAGCCCGAGTTTCCGATGGCGCCCAGGCCGGTATTCCAGAAGCCTGAATTGTTGCCCCCGCCATTGCCGACGCCGGATGCGGACCCGGCGCCGGAGTTGAAGAAGCCCGAGGACGGGGTCGTGGTGGAGTTTCCGATGCCGGGCGCGGCGGGAATGTCGAGGAGGACGACGCGAATGGGGCCGGCGCCGCTTCTGATTTGGATAGGGATTGAGGTATCTGGTCCGCCGATGGTGACATCGATCACCGGCAAGGTCCCGGTGATGGTGGGCAGGCTGATGGGCCCGATCTTGAAGTTGGTGATCCCCAGGGCGTTGATGGTGATCGTCGGAAGGGTGAAGCTGTTGAGAGCAAGGGCACCGAGGTCGAGGTGTATGGGGATATTGATGGGAATGTTGATATCGAAATTCAGTATCGGGAACTGCGGAATATAGATTTCGGAGTGGAAGCCCCACAGGCCCTGGTAGTCGCCTCGCCACAGTATGCCGTTGCTGTAGTTGCCGGCGTTCAAAATGCCGGTGTTGACGTCGCCCGCGTTCGCTAGACCAGTGTTGAGGTCGCCTGTGTTGAAGAAGCCAGTGTTGTAATCGCCCGCGTTGTAGCTACCGGTGTTGAAGGTGCCGGTGTTGAAGTTGCCGGTGTTGTAGCTGCCCGGGTTGGCTAGGCCGGTGTTGGTGCTGCCGGTGTTGGCGATGCCCGAGTTGTAGTTGCCTGTGTTGGCCAGGCCGGTGTTGCCGGTGCCGGGGTTCCATGCTCCCCAGTTGCCGGTGCCCGCGTTGCCGAAGCCGGTGTTGCCGGTGCCG
>NZ_VTZN01000398.1 GCF_008370645.1 Mycobacterium simiae | reverse complement strand
GCCCCGACGCGGTGAGTTCTTCGCGCAGCCGTTTGACGCTGTAGTCCAAGGTGGAGGGGTCGGGGGCGCCGACGGCGATCAGGAACGCGGCCTGCAGGGGGCGTTCGTCGATGGTGGCCGAGAGCTGGCGGTGGTATTCGGCGAGTTGGCGGGCGGTGGCGAGCAGTTCGGCGTCGCCGTGGCGGACGTCGCGGCGCTGGGTGAACTGGTCGTCGATGTTGCCCTTGGCGCGGTCGTTGCGCGCGAATTCCAGTTCGCGGCTGAGCGTGACGAGGTTGACCGCGAAGTCGAAGGTGGCGCCGGTGTCCAGGTCGTCGAGGGCGGCCAGGAATTCCGAGCCGGGGAAGGCGATGCCGGCCTTGGGCATGTCGACGACGGGCAGGATGGCCTGGTAGCTGTCGGGGTAGCGGCCCTCGGGGCTGGACACGCGCAGCGCCCTGGTCCAGGAGGGGATGCGCCGGATCCCGGCGAGGCGGGCCAGCAGCGCGGCGGCGGCCCCGGCGGCGCCGGCCAGGGCCGGTGCGGGCAGCCCGGCCACGGCGCAGCCCAGCGCGCCGGCACCGAGCACGGCCGCGACGCTACGCAGCGGCAGCTCCGGGCTGCGGTGGTGGTGCTGGTCGCCGTCGTCGAACCGCGCCTCGGGCAGCTCGGCGCCGTCGATGGGCTCGGAAGCGGTGCGGCGCCGGGGAAGTGGGCTGTCGTACACGCCGCGCCAGGTGTTGTGGCGCCAGAACCAGTCGATCATGTCCGCGGTGGCCGGGGCGGGCCCGAATTCCTCGGGCAGGGCGGTGATGATGTCGTGGGCCAGGCGCTGGTAGGCGGCCACGGAGTCCTCGGAGTCCTTGTCGCGCCCGATGGCCCAGTCGCGCAGCCGGGCGGCGTGCCCCAGCGGGCTGTGCCCGGCGCGGCCGGCGTCGACGGGCATGGCCAGCCAGTACAGCCGGGTGCGGGGGTGCTGTGCGGCGATGACCGGGGCCAGCTGCTGGCAGGCGGTGATCCAGTGCGGCCGGTCGCGGTGACCGTGCAGCATCGCGCGCAGCAGCCGGCGCTGGTCCTGGGGCACCGAGAGCCCGAAAATCCAGCTGCCGGCCGGGATTTCGCGGGCCAGGGTCTGGTGGCGGTCGGCGACGCCGAGGCGGCGCCTGGTGGACTGCAGGTAGTAGGGCAGCCCGCTGAGCAGGTAGTGGGCGTAGACGCCATGGGCGGTGACGGTGAGGTTGCCCAGGATGCGCTGCGGCGGGGCGAGCAGGGGGTCGACGGTGCTGGTGGCC
>NZ_VTZN01000397.1 GCF_008370645.1 Mycobacterium simiae | reverse complement strand
GGGCAGATCCTCCCCCAGGTTCTCTAGCTCGGTGGTCAGCGCCTTACCTGAGGAGTTGATATCTTCCAACTGTCCCCCGCCACCCGACTCCCCTGCTGCCACACCCCCACCACCACCGTCGCCCTCCTCCTCAGCCACACCTTCCCCCACACCAGGGCGGGCGGTGGGCACGCGCCTAACCTCATTAACCCCGAGAACCAACGTCCCAACGTCAAACAGGTTCTCCCCCAACCCCAATCCCAGCCGATCCCTGCTCCAATCCTCCAGATGCAGCAACCCTTTCCAATTCTGGGCGGCACCGCACGGATCCAGCAAGGCATACTCCGGAAGCGATCGCACCGCCGTCACATCCAGGCCCTCCCACGCGGCCGCCGCACCCTCGGGGTCGGTCAAAAAGTGCCGCGGGCTGAGCTGATCCACACCGTGTACCGCCAGGAACGCCGATTTATAGACCCCCTCAGTCACATTGGTGAAAAAATCGAAAACCGTAGCCAGCGGATTGCCAACATCGTTGCCCAGAAAATGCGTGAGCTCACCACGCACATAACGCTCCATCCCACGCACCAAACCATCAGCGATACCCATCCCCCGCTGCATCGCCTGCTCCTTGGCCCGAGCTTCACGACCCAAGTTGTGCAGCACAGCCTTGATGTCCTCGGCGATCTCTTTAATCTCTTCTAGCGCATCACCGTCGAAGATCGACACCACCTCATGCCACAATCCCGACGCCGATCCCAACCGATGCAACAAATCCCGAATAGCGTTCTGAGCGTGCGCCACTTCGTCGGCAAAATCATCAAGCCTGCTGGCCAACTCTTCGCACTGCTCGCCCAAACTCGCCATCGTGGCACCCAGCTCAGACAAGACCGGCTCTATTAGCCCCCCTTCGGGAATCTGTTGACCAGCAATCACCGACTTCGGCCCGTCAAGCTCCTGCTCTGCCGCACCAAGTGCCGCCCCGAAGCCGCGCCAACAACCCGCGGCCGCATGCAACCCCGCCACATCCCCGTTGGGCCACAAATCCCCCACGAACAGCTCCACCACCCGCCACAGCATCGGAGGAGGCTCGCCCGGCCCCAACGTTGCCGGCGGACCGGGAGCCGAAAACTCAACCGGATCATGCGGCGCAGGCAAACTCCCGCTGCCCCCACCCAGCGTGGAGGCCGCCTCCGCCCTCGAATAGTTCGATGCCGAAACTTGAATCTTCGCCCCGTTATGCCGACAAGCGTTGATCGCCGCCGCCGCCGCCTTCAACAGCGACTTCGCCGCAG
>NZ_VTZN01000396.1 GCF_008370645.1 Mycobacterium simiae | reverse complement strand
ACGGCGCTGCGGTCTTCGGCGCCGGCGGCGCGGGCGGCGACGGCGGCGACAGCTTCGACACCGGCGGTGCGGGCGGGGCTGGCGGTCGCGCCGGTCTGCTGGGCGGCACCGGTGGCGCTGGCGGTCGCGGAGGATTCGGCCAGGGCGTTGTCGGCGGGGCCGGCGGCGCCGGGGCCAATGCCGGGGTGTTCTTCGGCAATGGCGGGGCCGGCGGTGTCGGCGGCGGTTCCCACACTGGCACGGGCGGCGCGGGCGGGAATGGCGGCAATGCCGCAATGCTTTTCGGCAATGGCGGCAGCGGCGGTACCGGCGGTGTCTCCACCACGGGCACCGGCGGCAACGGGGGTGCGGGCGGAAACAGCGGAGGGCTCGCAGGCTCCGGAGGCGCCGGCGGAACCGGCGGTTTCGGCGCCGGGGTGGGAGGCGCTGGCGGCAACGCCATTGGGCTTTACGGCAACGGCGGGGTTGGCGGGGCCGGCGGGGATGGTGACGGCGCCTCCGGCAACGGCGGGGCCGGAGGTAGGGCTGCGCTGATCGGCAACGGCGGAAACGGCGGGCAAGGCGGGTACAACGTCGGCCTCAATGCCGCGGGTAACGGTGGTCGCGGCGGCGACGCCCAACTGATCGGCAATGGCGGTAATGGTGGTAATGGCGGGTTTGCCGCTACCCCGGGCGCACTCGGTGGCGTGGGTGGTATCGGCGGCGGGCTGTTCGGGCAGAACGGGATTGACGGACTGTGAGCGTCTAGACGAGCCAACGCACAAGGCTGATGTCTCATCGTCCGTCCAGGAGTGACGGCCGGGTCGGGCACGGGCCATCCCGGTTTCCCAGAAGGTTTTCTCAACCTGGGATCCCGCAGAGACGGGTGCGGAGCTACCCAAAATCTGCCCGGTGCGGGGTGATGCTGGTGTGGCGGTGGTGGTCGAGTCGGCGTTGGCGGGTTGCACGCTACACAACCGTGCCCGAATTACGAGCTAGACAGCCGCGATAACGTTCCTGATTCTTTGCGCTGCGCCGATAAAGATCAGAAGTTCGATACCGCCCGCCCCGACCAGCAGCGCCGTGTCGGCCGCCATAGGGTATCCGACCGCGTTGACGAGCCCCATCGGGTCACCGTGCGCGGCTTGCCTGACCCCGTCCAAAAACAGGTTCAAGTTATAGGACGGGACGGTGGTTACCATGGTATTCAGCACGTCTACGGTGGGAAGTACTGTGCTATAGCTGATTTCGGTTACCCTGGTCATCGCGGTGGATAGCTTGGTATTGGCTGCCTGAATGTCGGTGATGATGGTGTCGATCGAGG
>NZ_VTZN01000395.1 GCF_008370645.1 Mycobacterium simiae | reverse complement strand
AGGTGGACAGCTCCTGCGTCTCCGGCGCTGAAGGCCAGGACCGAGGAAATCCCACCGAAGCTTGGGTCAGGCCCAGCGGGACGGGTCGTAGCCGGAGTGATCGCGGACCAGGGCATAGGCGATGCGGTTGGCGCGATGCGCCAGCGCGCAGCCGATGATCCCGCCATGTTTGCCGCGTGATTTCAGTTCGGCGGCATAGGTTTTGGCGGCGGGTTCACACAGCCACAGGCCGATACCGAGGTCGATCAGCGCTCGGCGCAGCGCCACACTGCCTTCGCGGCTGATCTTTCCGTCCCGGCGTTTGCCGGCGGATTCGTATTGCATGGGTGAGAGTCCCGAAGCCCGGTAGATCTGCCGAGGTCCCGGCCACCGTCCCGGATCACGCAGGGCAGCAGCATAATTGGACACCCGCACGACACCCCAGCCGGGAACCGAGGTCAACGTCGCGAACACACTGAGGGGGACCAATGTCGCCAATTCGGCTTCGGCAGCGGCGATGTGGGTGTCCAGGTCGGCCAGCAGTCCCATATCGGTGGCCAGCACCCGCCGGGCCACCGCAGCGTCGCGAGTCGGCAACACTTCTCGAGCCGCGGTCACCAGCCGCTCAGCGACCGGACGGCGCAGCTGAATATCACGGGCCGCGGCGAAGCGGATCAGCCGGCTCACCCCCAGCGCCGACAGCCGGGCCGGGTCGGTGAACTCCGCGGCGACCAACCGACCGATCTTGGTGCCCAGCACATCGGGCAACGCCCGCGTCAACCCAGGAAACGCGCGATCGAGTTGACCCAGCAGCTGATTCTTGGTCGCCGTGCGCACGGCTACCCGCCGCGATCGATGAGCCGCCCAGGCCGCCAGCTCACCGATGCGCACCTCGCGGTCACCGAGCGGCTGGCCCCGCCCCGCCAGCACCAACTCGGTGATCGCCTCCAGGTCGATCGCATCAGTCTTGACTCGCCGCCGACCCGCCACCCGGCGTTGCTCAGCGACGTGCGCGGGATTGAACTCCAAAACCTCCCACCCGGCCGGCCACCGATAATCCAGCACCGGGCGATGATAATGTCCCGCCGCTTCAATACCCACCTTGACCTGCGCACACGATGGCACAACCGCGCCCACTCGATGCACAACACCAACCAGGCCCGAACGGGTCATGGCGAACTCGACCGGACCGAACACACGTTGACGGGCGCTATCGGTCGCCGAGAGCATCGCCGAGGTCTTGCCCACATCGACGGCAACGACAATCGTGGACGACGTGACTGGAGCAACATGCACAGACACAACAACACCTCCGGGCGTGTCAAGA
>NZ_VTZN01000394.1 GCF_008370645.1 Mycobacterium simiae | reverse complement strand
AACTCCGGCACCAACAACACCGGGCTGTTCAACTCCGGCGTCGGCAACGTTGGGCTGTTCAACTCCGGCACCGGCAACTGGGGTATCGGCAACACCGGCACCACCAACACGGGCGTCTTCAACTCTGGGGACATCAACACCGGGTTCTTCAACGCCGGCAACGTCAACACCGGTATCGGCAACCCCGGCAGCTACAACACCGGCAGCTTTAACACGGGCAGCTTCAACACCTTTGGCCTCAACCCGGGCGACTACAACACCGGCTACCTGAACATTGGCAACTACAACACCGGGCTGGCAAACTCAGGCAGCGTCAATACCGGCGCCTTCATCGACGGCAATTACAGCAATGGCCTCTTGTGGCGGGGTGACTACCAGGGCCTGTGGGGTGCCAGCTACACGATCAGCATTCCCGACACTGCGATCCCGGTGAACATGCATGTGCCGATCTATTTAGATATCCCCATCGCCGGCACGCTGGGCGTGCTAACCGTGCGGGGCTTCAGTATTCCGGCAGCCACCGTTGACTTGCAGATCGTCGGCACAGGATTCCGGGCGGTCGACGTCAGTTCCATCCAGATCCCCGACATCTCGTTCGACCTCCCTGAGATTGGCATCGAGATCGGTACCGGACCGGCCCCGTTGATTGACATCGTTGGTACCGGCGGACTGCTTCCCATCAAGATCCCGGTGATCGACATTCCAGCGGCTCCGGGCTTCGGGAACTCGACGACCACGCCATCGTCGGGATTCTTCAACGCCGGCACGGGCACCGCCTCCGGCTTCGGGAACAGCGGCGGCAACAATTCGGGCTTTTTCAACCTCGCCTCCGGCACGTCAGGAATCTCGGGCTACCAGAACCTCGGCGACTTGATGTCGGGGGTGTCAAACTTCGGCAATACCGTCTCCGGTGTCCTTAACACAAGTGCCCTCGGGCTCGCGACACCCGCCAATATCTCGGGCATCCAGAACGCCGGCAGCAACATTGCAGGCCTGCTCAACAACAGCCCGATCGCCAACCTGGGTGTGGCAAATATCGGCAGCGGCAACATCGGCAGCGGTAACGTCGGCGACAACAATCTCGGTTTCGGCAACGTCGGCTATGCCAACGTCGGCAGCGGCAACGTGGGCAGCTTCAATGTCTTCCCCGGAAACCGGGGCCTATACAACTTTGGGCCGGCAAACATCGGCGACTACAACATCGGCCCGGCGAACCTGGGCCACTACAACCTCGGCCTCGGTAACGCCGGCAGTTTCAACCAGGGCTGGGCCAACACCGGCAGCAACAACTTCGGCTTCGGCAACACCGG
>NZ_VTZN01000393.1 GCF_008370645.1 Mycobacterium simiae | reverse complement strand
CCCCGCCCCGGCCCGCCGATCCCGCGCCTTCGCCCACCGATCCGCCGCCGAGCCCCGGACCGCAGGCGCCGCCCGCGCCGGTGCCGGCCGCGGACGGGTTCTCCGGGGTGGCACCCGATGTCGAGGTCATCGCCATCCGGCAGAGCTCGAAAGCGTTCAGCCCCAAGGATGCGTTCGCCACCGACCAGGACCCGGCGACGCGGCGCAAGGCCGGCGACATCCGCACCATGGCGCGCGCGATCGTGCACGCCGCCAACCTGGGGGCGGCGGTCATCAACATCTCCGAGGTGGCCTGCATGAGCGCCTCCAACCTCATCGACCAGCGCGACCTGGGGGCCGCGGTCCGCTACGCGGCCATCGAGCGCAACGCGGTGATCGTGGCCGCGGCCGGCAACACCGGCGCCGACTGCAAACAGAACCCGGTCTATAACCCGTTGACGCCCAACGATCCCCGCGACTGGGCGGGGGTGGCCACGGTGGTGACGCCGGCGTGGTTCTCCGACTACGTGCTCACGGTGGGGGCGGTGGATGCCACCGGGGCGCCGCTGGAGGGCAGCGTGGCCGGCCCGTGGGTGTCGATCGCGGCACCGGGCACCGAGGTGGCGGGTCTCTCGCCGCGCGACGACGGGCTGATGAACGCCGTGGAGGGCAACGACAACACGATGCTGGCCCCGGCGGGCACCTCGTTCTCGGCGGCGATCGTGTCCGGGGTGGCCGCGCTGGTGCGGGCCAAGTATCCGCAGCTGAGCGCCCATCAGGTGATCAACCGGCTGCTGCGCACGGCCCGGGCGCCGGCGCGGGGGGTGGACAACCAGGTCGGTCACGGGATCGTCGACCCGGTGGCCGCGCTGACCTACGACGTGCCGGCGGGGGAACCCGTTGGCCCGCAGCGGTTGTCGGCGCCGCTGGTGCTGTCGCCGCCGCGGCCGGGCCGCGACCTGACCCCGGCGTGGGTGGCCGCCGCCGGGGTGGGCGGGCTGGCGCTGGCGGTGTCGGTGGTGCTGGGGTCGGCGGCGCTGCTGTCGCGGCGGGAGCGGCGGCGGTGACGCCGGCGTTCCCGCTGGGGGTCGCGGCCGGCTGGGCGCGGGTGGTGGCGGTGTTCGTCGCCGACACCGCGCTGCTGGGCGCCGGCGCGGCGGCCGGGGGCCGGCCCGGCTGGTGGGCCGGCGCGGTGCTGGCGGCGCTGCTCACCGTGGCGGTCCTGACCCGCTGGCGGGGGCTGGCGCTGTCGGGCCTGGCCTGGCGGTCGGCGACGCGCCGGGGCGGGGTTCGCGCCCCGGCGGGCGGGGTGGCCGATCACCGCCGCCTCTTCGGGGCGGGCCCGGTCGGGAT
>NZ_VTZN01000392.1 GCF_008370645.1 Mycobacterium simiae | reverse complement strand
CGTACCACCACCAGTCGGCGCGCTCGCCGGTGGGTCCGGGGGGGCCGGCGGGGCCGCGGGCATGTTCTTCGGCCACGGCGGCAGCGGCGGGTCCGGCGGATTCGGCGGCACCGCCGGGGCCGGCGGAGCCGGCGGCAACGCCGGCCAGTACTTCGGCACCGGCGGGGCCGGCGGCGCCGGTGGATCGGGCGCGACCACCGGGGGCGTTGGCGGGGCCGGTGGCAACGCGGGTGCGATCTTCGGCTTGGGCGGGGCCGGTGGGGCCGGCGGGGCCAGCGGGGACTTCACCGGCGGCGTCACTACCGGCGGGGTGGGCGGGTCCGGCGGCAAGGCCGGATTCATCGGCAACGGCGGTGACGGCGGCGCCGGCGGGGCCAGCACCACCACGGGCGTCGGCAGCAAAGGCGGTGACGGCGGCATCGGCGGAAACGCCTTTGTGATCGGCGATGGCGGCAACGGCGGCAACGCCGGAATCGGCCTGGCTGTGGGTAGCCCGGGCGCCGGCGGCACCGCCGGGCTGCTGCTCGGCAATGACGGCCTGATGGGAAAGACGTAGCCGGTGGGCCCTGGGGCGCTCGCCGGCTTCGGGGTGGGTTGCCCTCATTCACGTTTGTCGACCCACGCGGAGCGCTGTCCCGCATCGGATTGCTGTGGTGACGAAGACCAGCAGACCAGCCCGGCCGTCGATGGCCTCGACCACCACGCCCAGCACCGCCAGCCCACCGCCGTCGTCGTCGTCGACGTCCCCACCGGTGCCACCGTGGCGCCGGCCCTGCCTGCAAAGAATCGGCGCGGGACGCGTCGGCCGCTCCTTCTCGTCGCAAAGGTCAGCCAACAAATACTCCGAGCGCCGGAGAAATTCACCGACCTTACGGGTGATGCGACATCATCGAGCCACGACGGTCTCGAATCTGACAAGCGCGAAGACCTGCGGTGGTTTCGGCTCACTGCGTAGTCCCAGGCCGATGTGTCTCGTTTGTCGTCTCACCTTGCGTGTCTCAAATTCTCTCTGCAGTTCGGACCGCCACCGCCCGCCGCACCCGGGTAGCCAAGGCGAGACGGCCGGGCAAGGGGTCGATCGGCTGCCCACACGGGAAACGCTCGCCGAGGATCAAATCGGGCTCGGCCAACCCCGCGCCGAAGCTTGGTCAACATCCCTGCCCGGCTGACCCGCCCGCAAGGCAAACCACACCTGCACCTGCCCAGCCACTGGCCCTGGGAGCCAGCCTGGCTTGCACTGTGGCACAAAACAATCGGTCACACATCCACCGCTTGACCAACGCCACCCGACCCGACGACTAGGACCCCAACAGGAAAAGCTGGGCAGACCAGCGGAATAGTCAAAC
>NZ_VTZN01000391.1 GCF_008370645.1 Mycobacterium simiae | reverse complement strand
GTGTTGACCCACTGCGCGTCTGTGGGTCCGTTGGCGCGCACGTCCACCGATGACGGCGTGCGCTGGAAGACGAAAAGATGGCGCGCCGCGGCGGCAAGATGAGGTACACACTGGACCGCCGTCGCCCCGGTACCGATGATCCCGACACGTTTATCGGCCAGGTTCTCGAGGGCGCCGCCGGTATAGGCATAATCCCACCGGCTGGTGTGAAACGTGTGACCGCGAAATGATTGGATGCCCAAGATGCCGGGTAACTTGGGCTTGGCTTGATACCCGTTGGCCATGGAGACAAATCTGGCCCGTATTTTGTCGCCTCGGTTGGTTCGGATGATCCAGCGTGAATCTGCTGAATCCCAACGAATCTCATGTACGTCGGTCTGCAGACACGCGTCTCGGTACAAGTCGTAATGCCGGGCGATGCGCTGGCAATGCGCCAGAATCTCCGGCCCTTTTGCGTACCTCTCCACGGGAATGTAGCCGAGCTCCTCCAGCAACGGCATATAAACGTAGGACTCCACGTCGCAGGCGATGCCCGGATATCGGTTCCAGTACCAGGTGCCGCCCACATCGGCCGCGCGGTCTATCAGCGTGATGCGTTCGACACCGAGCTGGCGGAGCCGCACGCCGGTAAGTAGCCCCCCGAAACCGGCGCCGATGATCCCGACGTCAACCTCGTCCGTGATGGGTTCCCGGGTGAAAGACTCTTCCGCCCAGGGGTCGTCGGCGAATTGGGCGAACTCACCCGCAATTTCTATGTACTGCGCGATCCCTTCCGGGCGCAGTCGCCGAGCCCGTTCTTCGGCGTATTTCTGGCGCAGCGTATCGACGTCTAGTGCCGGGCGAAAAGTCTGCGTCAAACCCCAAGCCCCCTCTCAGTGACCTGACTCTATTATCAATCGATTGATTGCATCAAGGGCCGTCGTGCTCTAGACGAATCGGGGGCGGCGCGAAACTACGAGCCGTCGAACAGCGCGCCTCTTACCAGGACCTTCGCCGAGCTCAGCGCGGCCAGGTAGTCCTCCAGTGGCAAGGCCGCAGCCAGCTCGGTCAGGCCATAGATAAGGGCATAGATCGCCTCCACCGTGGCCCTCGGATCCGGGTGGTCGCCAAGTTCCCCGCGCTGGCACGCCTCCTCGACAAGGCCCTCGATGATCTCCCGAAACCTGTTGAACCCGCCGTCACCCTCCGCGCGGAATTGCGCCTGAATCGCCCACTCGAATGCCGCCAGGTCTGGGTACTCACACATCAAGTGGCCGCATTCGTCCAGCACCGCTTCAATTCGCTCGACGACGTCGCCGGGACCTTGCGCCGCCTGGCGCAGCCGTGGCATCGCGGCCTCGGCTCTTGCCGCGATCGTCGCCTTGA
>NZ_VTZN01000390.1 GCF_008370645.1 Mycobacterium simiae | reverse complement strand
CGGCACCGGCAACACCGGCATCGGCAATACCGGGACCTACAACACTGGGCTCTTCAATGCCGGCGCCTTCAACACCGGCATTGCCAACCCCGGCGACCACAACACCGGCTTCTTCAACATCGGCATCCTCAACACTGGCATCGCCAACCCCGGCGACTACAACACCGGCTTCTACAACCTCGGCGACTACAACACCGGCCTGGCAAACGCCGGCACCTTTGGCACCGGCGCATTCATCACCGGCAGCATGGACAACGGCTTCTTCTGGCGTGCCGATAGGCAGTGGCTATTGTCGGCGAACTACACCATCACCGCTGACGTCATTCCCGCATTCCTTACTGTCGATATTCCGATCGACATACCCGTCACGGCCAATATCACTGACGTCTCGATCCCGGCGGTCACCATTCCGGTAATCCCTACGTCAGGGACCCTCGATCTAGTGCTCCTGACGGGCACGGTCTTTGCGCCGATCGGGCCCATCACCATCCACGGCGGCGACGATTTCGCACCCGCCAACACTCCTATCACTATCGACTTCGGCGCCCAACCCGCAGTCAGGCTCAACATCGGCAATCCTGACGGTTCCACCGTGATACATATCGCTGGCACCGGCGGCATAGGCCCCGTCCAAATCCCGCTCATCGATCTGAAGCCGACCCCGGGCTTCTTCAACACCACTGGCAACCCGTCCTCAGGCTTTTTCAACTCGGGCGGTGGCAGCGCATCGGGATTCGGCAACTTCGGCGCTAATAATTCGGGCTACCTGAACGTCAGCACCGCCGGCCTGGGGAACTCCGGGTGGCAGAACTACGGTTCGCTGCAATCGGGCTGGGCGAACCTCGGCAACAGCATCTCGGGTCTGTTCAACACCGGAGTGGGAGCACCGGCCAATATCTCGGGATTCGAAAACATTGGCAGCAACCTGGCCGGCTGGTTCCGAAATGGCCCGACGCAGACAACCTTCAGCGTGGGCTTGGCAGACGTCGGCTTCTGGAACCTGGGCAGCGCCAACGTCGGCAACTACAACCTGGGCAACGGCAACGTCGGCAGCGCCAACATCGGCTTCGGAAACATCGGCAATGACAACGTGGGTAGTGGAAACTTCGGCAGTTACAACCTGGGTAGCGGAAACTTCGGCAACGGAAACATCGGCGTCGGCAACACGGGTCCTGCGTTGACGGCGGCCCTGCAGAACATCGGCTTCGGCAACACCGGCAGCTTCAACGTCGGGTTCGGCAACACCGGCAACGGAAACATCGGCTTCGGCAACACCGGCGACGGGAACATCGGTATCGGGCTCACCGGCGACGCGCTGACCGGGTTCGGCGGCTTGAACTCCGGCAGTGGAAACATCGGCCTGTTC
>NZ_VTZN01000039.1 GCF_008370645.1 Mycobacterium simiae | reverse complement strand
CCAGTAGCGCCCCGTCGAGTGCGGGAACGGTCGGCGCCACGTCGGGTGCATCCGGTTCGGGAGCCTGCTCCACAATGGCATGCACATTGGTGCCAGACATCCCGTATGACGACACCACCGCGCGCCGAGGGCTCCTGTCGTCGCTTTTGGGCCACGGCGTGATCTCGCGAGGCACAAACAACTCGGTGTCAACATGCGCAAGCTCGGTGGGCAGTTCATTGAAGTGCAGATTCTTTGGAACTAAGCCGTGCTGCACGGCCAGGACCGCCTTCATCAGCCCCAGGGCACCCGCGGTCGACTGCGTGTGCCCGAAATTGGTCTTCACCGAACCGATGGCGCAGGGCCCATCATTGCCGTACACCTCGGCCAGACTGTTGTACTCGATTGGATCGCCCACCGGCGTCCCTGTGCCATGCGCCTCGACCATTCCCACCGTGGCGGGATCCACTTCCGCTGCCGCCAACGCTGCGCGGTACACCGCAGCCTGCGCTTGCCGCGAAGGTGTCACGATATTGACGGTGCGGCCATCCTGATTGGCGGCCGTGCCACGCAGCACCGCCAGCACCCGGTCGCCGTCGGCCAACGCGTCGGGTAGCCGCTTGAGCAACAGCACCACCGCGCCCTCGCCGGACACGAAACCGTCGGCCGCTACGTCGAACGCATGGCAACGTCCGGTGCGCGATAACATGCCATTCGCCGATCCGGAGGCAAAGCGGCGCGGCTCCAGCATCGCGTATACACCACCGGCAAAGGCGAGGTCAGTCTCCCCGTCGTTCAGGCTGCAGACGGCCAGATGGGCGGCAAACAAACCGGATGAGCACGCAGTATCAACAGTGACCGCTGGACCGCGCAGCCCCAGCGCGTAAGACACCCGCCCGGATGCCATGCAGGAATTGGTACCAGTGTTGCCGTACGGCCCCTCCAACGCGTTAGTGTCGGCCTGCACGAACTGGTAGTCAGCGTGAGTAAAGCCGATGAAGACCCCGGTAAGTGAGCCAGTCATTTCCCGCGGAGTGAGACCGGCATGTTCCATGGCCTCCCAGGAGGTCTCCAGCAGCATGCGGTGCTGTGGATCCATGGCAGTGGCTTCTGTTTCGGGAATGCCAAAGAACTGGGAATCGAAGTCGGCGATGTTGTCCATGAACGCGCCCCACTTGCAGTGGGAGCGGCCAGGCACCCCCGGCTCGGGGTCGTAGTACTCGTCGATGTCCCATCGGTCAGGGGGAACCTCAGTGACTAGATCGTCGCCACGCAGCAAGGCTTCCCATAGCAGAGCAGGGGAGTCAATGCCGCCCGGAAGCCGGCATGCCATGCCAATGATGGCCACCGGGGTAACGCGTGATCTCTCCACGTTCCTTCTTCTCTCCATTCGTCTGCTTCAAGTTCTTAGCACTGGCTATGACTTGTTTTGAGCGCTTCGACGAACATCGCTGCACACCTTGTAACGAGCCGGGGAACAAACCCGAGGATCCAGCACGTACAATCCAGCGACCCCCTCGAAAGCTGGCCCAGTTCGTGGCGTGAACCGAGCGTAGCGGCTCGGCTACTCGCGCGCGGAAAAATCGTGCGTACGTACAAAAAAACTTGTTTGCGTCGGCGTCGGAGCGGCCCGCCAGCTCGCCGGCTGAACAACCAGTCAATGGGCGAAGGGCCAGCATACCGCCTATAAGACGCTGCCAGGTCGGACGATTCCCGAGCCACGCAGCGCCCAGTGGCCGCGGATTGCTTCCCCCTTTGTATCAGCCGCGGATGGCACGCAGATAGTGGCCGAAGTGGAGGGGACTGGTTGCCCAACTGCGGCAAGACGCACAAGCCGTGATCGGGCAGGCCTGTTTTGATCGGACGCCCCAACGTCGGCCGGATCATACGCTACTCTGTCGTCGAAAACTGCGGAATCGAGAATATTCGATTACCCAGTTTCAGATGGCCGGTGCGCCGCGCCGCTCCAAGGTTGCGAGCTGTTGACGCAACGCTGATTGATTGTGGTCGAGCACCGCGACCGGCTCAGGCGCATTAACAGCGAACTGGCTGGTTCCGCGCTGGCTGTACGCAGGCGCCGGCTAAGGTGGTCGAAAACTCGATTTAGCTCGGTGTCTCGTCCCAAAGCCACGCATCCGATCCTCATCCCCAACGGCGCCAAAATCCGCTCAGCTACACCGAAATCCGGTGACTAATCAGCAGCGCCCTAGAGCCTTTGCCACTGAAGATGAGCGCCGTTGCGCGGGAGGGCGGTTTCACCGCCCTCGGCGACGCTGAGATACACGGACTGCATCGCCTCTAGGTAGCGTGCCACCGATTCATGGGTGATCGGATTGTTCGGAAAGGACGCGGTAACGGTGGTCTCGTTCTGAAACTTGTTGACCCACATGCATATCCGTGCCGCGATCCTGCCGTCGCTGAAGACCTTGGCGTTCATCCGCTCCAAATTCATCGCGATGACAGCAGACAGCGGAGGCACACCGGCATCAAGGAATGACAGCATCGGAAAGCTGCCTCGATGAGTCTTGTTGAGCCTAGGCGCTAGTTCCAGTACGCGCTCGAATGGGACCCTGGCCAGGTGGGCGCTCGCATCGAAGGAGCTTTGCGCGCGCCGGGCGGTCTCTGCGAAGGATGTGCCGATTTCGACGGCGAATGGGATGTGGCCGATGAACCAACCGGTGGTCATCAGTTCCGCCCCCGTACTGCGGGTACTGGTAGGGGTAATTGCGTAGTAGGTTTCCGATCCTGTCAGTGCATATTCGGTGAGTGCAGCGGCCGCGAAAACGCCACCGCTGAACCGAGCTCCCGCGCTTGTGCAGGCGGCTTCGAATCGTGCGGTCTGACTGGCGTCCATCAGCTGCAGCGAGAGCAGTTCACCCCTAGTGGCCAGTGATGTGTCACCAAGGGGCAACGGAAAGCTGGGAAGGGACCCGTCGTTGCTTTCGAAGAATTCGATCCATTGCCGTATCTCTGGTGATTCCAGGGTCAACGCGGCGGTGTACGCCTGCTCGCGCAGGCAGTACTCGTCGTAGCTGCCGACACTGGGTAGTGGGATGGGGCCGCCACCGTCCATCAGTGCGTCGTACATCCCTTGGATCTCCCAGAACACGGTGCAGATAATCGTTGCGTCGACATGGAGATGATCAACGCTGACGCAGAAGGTGAAGTGGTCGTCACGCTGGATGATGGCGAATCTGAAACAATCCCAATCCAGCGGACCCGGCGTGGCCATTAGGTAGTCTTGCCATTGTTTGGGCGTCATCTCGCCGTGCTCAACCGGAATCAATTCGATATCTGCGGGATCGCTGATCGTGTGTTTGACGATGTGCCCAGCGTCGGTGAACTCAAACCAACTTCGATAGGTGTCATGCCGGCGAAGGTGTGAATTGAGGACGTAGGTCATGGCACGGATATCGCATTGGCCGCGGAAATCCAAGGCCGCGACCACGAGTCGCGAATTGTCGCGGCCGCGTGCCGCTTGCTCGCGATAGCCACGCAAGTGGCGCGCTTGGATATAGCTCGGCGGCACACCAGTTATCGGCGCTTGGCGGGCAGTCTCGAGCGAGGCGGGTGTGGCGCGCCAACACCAAATCGACCCGCGATTAGGAGCCCACTTGTCGATGGTCTCAAGACCTAGGTGGCCTAAGACAACCAACATCGCTCCTTTAGTTCAGCCCTGAATCCCAGGTTATTTCATGTCGGCTGTCGAGCCGTACATTTGCCGCCGCGGCGTTTCCCCTAGGGCGTCAGCGTTTCGCACAGGTGATCGGCTAAGCCCCGCACGGTCGTGATGTCGGTTGAATGGATGCGTATGCCGGTTTCAGTTTCGATGCGGGTTCGCAACTCCAGGTTGCCTAGTGAATCAAGGCCGTACTGGGACAGTGGACGGTCCGGGTCGACCGTGCGCCGCAAGATCAGAGCTACTTGCTCGGAGATCAGGCGCCTGAAGCGGATTGGCCACTCGTCGAGTGAGAGCTCGAAGAGTTCGGCACGGAACTTGCCGTGCTGGGGTCGTTTAAACCCGGTGGACTTGAATTCGTCGCCGAAGCGGCTCCGTTGCGCTAGGGCAGTCAACCAAGGCGACCCGGCGATCGGGGTATAACCGCTGTATCCGCGCGTGTGGCGCAGCAGTGCTTGGAACGCACGGCCACCTTCGTCCGGAGTGATCATCGTGGTATCGCCGCTGCCCGCCAGGCCTGCGCCACGGCCGATCTCGGCCCACGCGCCCCAGGCGATCGCTGTCGCAGGAAGGCCTTGGGCTCGCCGCCAGTGGGTGAACGCGTCGAGCCAGCTGTTGGCCGCAGCGTAGGCGCCCTGGCCTGGCGAGCCCAGCAATGCGGCCGCCGACGAGAACGAGCAGAACCAGTCCAGCGGCGCAGATGCGGTGGCTTGGTGCAGATTCCACGCGCCATGAACCTTAGGCGCCCAGACCCGCTCGATCAGCTCGGTGGTGATGTTGGCCAGGGTGGCGTCCTCGACGACGGCAGCGCCGTGCAGCACACCACGCAACGGAAACCCGGTGGCCGTTGCCGCGGCGACCAACCGCTGCGCGGTGTCGGCGAGCGCGATATCGCCGCACTCCACCACGATGTCAGCCCCGGTGGCTCGGATGAGTTCGATTGTCTCGATTGCCTTTTGGTTAGGCGCCGCACGTGAGTTCAGTACGATGCGGCCCGCGCCGGCAGCCGCCATTTGTTCGGTGAGGAACAACCCAAGGCCACCTAGACCGCCAGTGATGATGTAGGCGCCGTCGCGGCGGAAGACCCGAGCCTGTTCCGGAGGTATCACCACGCTGCTCTTTCCCCGATGCGGTATGTCGAGGATGAGCTTGCCGGTGTGTTCTGCTGAGCTCATCACCCGGATCGCGCTCGCCACGTTGGCCAACGGGTAGTGCGTGCGCGCGGGCATGGGCAGGATACCCTCCGCGGTCAGCCGGTACACCGTGTCCAGCAGGTCCCGGACTTGGTGCGGATGGGTGATCGACATCAGCCACAGGTCCAGAGCGAAGAACGTGAGGTTTCGACGGAACGGGAAAAGTCCCAGCCGGGTGTCGCCATAGATGTCGCGCTTGCCGATTTCGATGAACCTGCCGCCGAAGGCGAGCAGGTCCACTCCGGCACGTTGTGCCGCCCCGGTCAGCGAGTTGAGCACGATGTCAACGCCATCGCCATCGGTGTCCCGGCGGATTTCCTCGGCAAACTCGGTGCTGCGCGAGTCGTAGACGTGCTTGATTCCCATCTCACGCAACATTTTCCGACGCTGCGGGCTGCCGGCCGTAGCGAAAATCTCGGCACCCGCGGCACGCGCAATCGCGATCGCTGCCTGGCCGACTCCGCCGGTTCCGGAGTGGATCAGTACCTTGTCGCCGGCCTTGATCCGAGCCAGGTCATGCAAGCCGTACCAGGCGGTTGCGGCTGCGGTGGTGACCGCGGCGGCCTGGGCGTCGGTGAGCCGCGCCGGAATCTTGGCGGCAAGGTTCGCGTCGCAGCGGACAAACGTTGCCCAGCACCCGTGCCCGGATAGACCGCCAACATGGTCACCGACCTTCAGTGCAGTGACACCGGGCCCGACCGCGCTCACCACGCCGGCGAAATCGGTGCCCAACCCCGGCTGCGGTCCGAAACTGGTTCGGTATCGACCGAATACGCCGAGAACGTCGGCGAAGTTGATACTGGATGCGGTGACGGCGACCTCGATTTGTCCCGGACCCGGCGCAACGCGCTCAGATGCAACGAATTCCATCGTCGCCAGGTCTCCGCGCGTGCGGATATGCGTTCGCATCCCGTCGCGTTTATGGCTGACGACGGCGGTGGGCCGTTCGTCGGGGCGTAGCGGAGCCGGGCACAACCGTGCGGTGTACCACTGGTCCTTGCGCCATGCGGTCTCGTCTTCGTCGCAGCAGGCCAGCAGTTGGCGTCTCAACTGCTCGGCGTCGGTCCGTTCGTCCATGTCGATGTGGGTGGTACGCAGGTGCGGGTGCTCGACACCGATCACCCGCAGCATGCCGCGCATCCCGGCTTGCTGCAGATTCGGGTAGTCCTCGGTGAGCACCGTTTGGGCGCCTTGGGTCACCACATACAGCCTCGGCGCCTTGCCGCTGACGTCAGACAACTCGCGGGCGATGCGTACGAGTCCCTCGACGTAGTCAGTCCGCAGAAAGCCATTGCCGTTTTGCGGCCCAGTCAGGACGACCACGTAGTCGAAGTCGAGCTCACCGCGCCTGCCGAGCTCACCGTGCGACCAGCCTATGGTTTCGCAGTCCGCGCCGTGTCCCATCAGCGCATCGGCCAACTTCGTTGCCAACGGGCTGGCGACTTCATCGACGGCGGTGCCAAGGTCAATCAGCAGCCAGGCGCCGGTTACCTCCGCTTCCATCTCGGGAAGCTCGCGGCGTTGCCAGGCGACGGTCAAAAGCCGTTCGCCCAGCTGGCGATCTTGATCGTCGCTCTCTGCGCATCCGGTGCCCATGACCAGCCCCCGCACGACCAGCACGACGGTCCCCTGCTCGTCAAGGACATCGATATCGGCCTCGACGTTCGTCGTGCACGCCGTCACCGTGGTGAGGCAGTAACGGGCATTGCGCGTCGACGCATAGGTGCGCAATTGGTGCACACCTAACGGCAGCAATAGGCCGCCGTTACCCACCTCCTGCACGGCGGGATGGGCCACAACCGACTGGAAACACGCGTCGAGCAGCGCGGGATGCACCTTGAATCCGGCTTGCTGCGTCCGAATCGACGTCGGCAACGAGATTTCGGCCAGTACGGCGTCAATCGTCCCTTTCGATATATAGGCCGCGGCCAGGCCGGTGAAAGCGGGGCCGAACCCGACACCGCGCGCCTCGAACCACTCCCGCAGCTTGTCTCCGTCGATGCGATGCGAATGGGCCCTCAATAGAGCGCCGATATCCTGCGCAGGGGGCTGGTCGTCAGCATCGACGGCACACAGAGCCGCGGCAGCCCGCTGCACCCGTTCACCCTGCTGGAGCGTCTCCATCACGAATGTGGCGACACCGTCATTGTCCATCGACGCGACAACGCCTATCGGAGTCTTGTGGTCCAACAACAGCATCTGCTCGAAGCGGATGTCGCGGGCTGCGGACTTTCTGCCAAACACGGTGTGGGCCGCGGCCAGGGCCATTTCGCAGTAGGCGGCCCCCGGCAGCGCGGCCACGCCATGAATCTGATGATCAGCCAACCACGGCAGCGCTACGGTGCCGACCTCTGCGTTCCACGCATGCCGCTCCGGCTCCTCCAACAACTGCACGTGTGCGCCCAAAAGTGGGTGAACTGCAACGGTATTGGCGCCTGCCGGGCGACCGGCCCTGGCCGTTTCCAGCAATAGGCGACGGTTCGTCCAGATCGGTAGCGGCGCATCCACCAGGTGTCCGACGGGATTGCTGACCGAGAAGTCCACCGCGGCGCCTGCGCTGTACAGGTCGGCAACCAGCCCGAGCAGTCCATGCGGCAGCGGCTGATCGCGTCGCATAGCGGGCAGGGCGGCCGCTGGGATGTCCAGGCTCACGGCGATCTGGTCGACGGCGCGGGTGAGTAGAGGGTGTGGCGACAGCTCGGCGAATACCCGATACCCGTCCTCGATGGCCGCCCGGACCGCTGCGGAAAACCGCACGGTGTGTCGCAGGTTGTCCGACCAATAACGGGCGTCGCACACCGGGTCTTCGCGTGGGTCGAACAGGGTCGCCGAGTAATAGGGAACCTTCGGTACCAATGGCTTGACCTCGGCCAGCAACCAAGACAGCTCACCGAGTATCGGATCGACTTGTGGTGTGTGCGAGGCCACGTCGACAGCGACCTCGCGGGCCATCACGTCGCGCTCTTCCCACGCCGCGACGAGGTCGCGAACCGTCCCGACAGCCCCGCCGATCACGGTGGACTGCGGTGAGGCGACGACGGCGATCACGACATCCTTGGCGCCACGAATTGCCAGCTCCTCGCGCACCCGCTGGGCGGGCAGCTCCACCGCCGCCATTGCGCCCATACCCTGAATCCGAGTGCATAGGCGGGAGCGGCGACAAATGACACGCACCCCGTCTTCGAGCGAGAGGGCACCGGCCACAACGGCGGCCGCCACTTCGCCGAGCGAATGACCGATCACCGCGCCCGGCTGGACGCCGTAGCACTGCATGGTGGCGGCCAACGCCACTTGTATGGCGAACAGGGTCGGCTGGACTCGATCGATGCCGGCGACGATCTGCGGTGCGGTCATCGCCTCGGTGATGGAGAAACCGGCTTCCTGGGCGATCAGCGGCTCGGCGGCAGCCACGGTCGCGGCGAATATCGGCTCCTTGACCAGCAGATCCGCACCCATCGACGCCCATTGCGAACCCTGACCGGAGAAGACCCACACTGGCCCACGGTCGTCCTGGCCCACCGCGGAACGGAAGGGAGTGTCTCCGCCGGCGACCTCGCGCAACTGCTCGACCAGCTCGGAATGGCCGGCAGCGACCACCGCAGTGCGGACCGGCCGGTGCCCCCGCCGGCGAGCAAGCGTGTAGCTGAGATCCGACAGCTGCACGGGGTTGGTGTGGCCGCGCTTGTCCATCCAATCGGCCAGCCGACGCGAAGTATGGCGCAGCGCGCCGGCTGAGGTGGCCGAAAGCGCGAACAAGTTCGGCCCGGCCGACCCGGACAGGGCCGCCCGGTCGTGGCGCCCTGCGGTTTCGCCGGCCTGCTCGAGAATGACGTGCACGTTGGTGCCAGACATGCCGTACGACGACACTGCCGCCCGCCGTGGTTGGTGGCCTTTAGTAGGCCACGGTGTAATCTCCTGGGGCACAAAGAGTCCGGTGTCGATCCGGGCGAGCTCATCGGGCAGGCAGGTGTGGTGCACCATCGGTGGCACCACACCATGCTGCAGCGACAGAATCGCTTTGATGATTCCCACGGCGCCGGCAGCGGCCTCGGTGTGTCCGAGGTTGCTCTTGGCCGACCCGAGGGCACAGGGAGTCCCATTGGCGCCGTACACCTGCGCCAGGCTGGCAAATTCAATCGGGTCGCCAACGGGAGTACCGGTACCGTGCGCCTCGATCAGGCCGACGGTGTCCGCGTCCACCCCGGCCGCCGCCAACGCCATGCGATAAACCTCGATCTGCGCATCCGGCGACGGGGTGGCAATGGTATCGGTGCGACCGTCCTGGTTGGTTGCCGTGCCGCGCAGTACGGCCAGGATTCGGTCGCCGTCCCGTTGCGCGTCGGCCAGTCGCTTGAGCAGCACCACAGCGCAGCCTTCGGAGCGGACGAACCCGTCGGCGCTGGCGTCGAACGTGCGACATCGCCCGGTGGGCGACAGCATGCCCAGAGCCGAGGCGGAGTTGAACACGTGGGGGTCCAGCATGACCAGGCAACCGCCCGCCAAGGCGAGGTTGCTCTCGTGCTCGTGCAAACTGCGGCATGCCATATGCACCGCAAGCAAACTCGATGAGCATGCGGTGTCCACAGTTACCGCCGGTCCGCGTAGCGCCATGGAGTACGACACCCGCCCGGACGCCATGCTGAAGGCGGTTCCGGTGAATGCGTATGCGTCATCCATGGCACCTGCCTGGTCAGTGACAAAGGCATAGTCGTCGTGGCACATGCCCACGAACACACCAGTCAGCGAGCCGGTCAACGATTTCGGATTCAGGCCGGCGTGCTCCACGGCCTCCCAGGAGGTCTGCATCAGCAAGCGGTGCTGGGGGTCGATGGCCGTTGCTTCTCGCTCGCTGATGCCGAAGAACTCAGGATCAAAGCCTGCAACATCCTCGAGGAACCCGCCCCACCGCGACACCGACCGGCCGGGCGCACCTTGCTCGGGGTCGTAGTGCTCGTCGGCGTCCCATCGGTCGGAGGGAATCTCGGTGATCAGGTCGTCGCCGGCCAGAAGTGCTTCCCACAGCCTGTCCGGGGAACCAATGCCGTTGGGAAGGCGGCATGCCATGCCGATAACGGCGATCGGAGTGACACCCATGGCTCAATCCCCTTCAGAATCTGGCCAGCACGAGCTTTCGAGGCCATCCTTCCTGCTCAGGGGCATCCGCTTCGGGATCAACGCGCCGACGATTTTTCGGTCGAGGTAGTTGGACGACACTGGG
This sequence comes from Mycobacterium simiae, assembly GCF_008370645.1. Taxonomy (GTDB): domain Bacteria; phylum Actinomycetota; class Actinomycetes; order Mycobacteriales; family Mycobacteriaceae; genus Mycobacterium; species Mycobacterium simiae_A. Next base: position 23,758 of record NZ_VTZN01000039.1, on the reverse strand, counting down.
TAGGCCAACTGGGGCCGTGCCGAGGGCGTAACCGGTAGTGTTGCTGCACGTGGTCGGCTCTTCCATTCCTGCTGTGCTGCGCGAGCGCGCCAGTCTGAACCCCAACGATGCGGCAATCACCTACATCGACTACGAGCAGGAGTGGGATGGTGTTGCGCAGACCCTGACGTGGTCTCAGTTGTATCGGCGGATGCTCAATGTTGCCGAGCAGCTCAGCGGGTGCGGGTCGACAGGTGATCGGGCAGTGATACTCGCACCGCAGGGACTTGACTACGTTGTTGGGTTTCTTGGTGCGCTGCAGGCCGGACTAACCGCAGTCCCGCTTTCGGTTCCCTATGGCGGTGCCCACGATGAGCGGACGATTTCTGTGCTGGGCGACACGTCGCCTGGTGTTCTTCTCACCACGTCCGCTGTCGTTGACAATGTTGCTCCTTATGCTCAGCCGCAGCAGCCCGGACAAAACGCACCATCGATCATTGAAGTTGATTTACTAGACCTGGATGCTCGGCCGCGATCAAGCGGCTCTCGCGGCGCCGGCAAGGACGCACCGGAAATCCAATATTTGCAATACACTTCGGGCTCCACTCGCGCCCCGGCCGGTGTGGGGATCTCCAGCAAGAATGTCTTCGCCAATTTCGCGCAGATGGTTGCCGACTTCTTTGCGGCCGAAGGGGGAGTTGTCCCATCGGATCTCACAGTGGTGTCCTGGCTGCCGCTGTATCACGATATGGGTCTCCTGTTGGGGGCCATTATGCCGATCCTGATCGGTAAGCCAACTGTGCTGACGAGTCCGGTGGGTTTCCTGCAGCGGCCGGCCCGATGGATGCAATTGCTGGCACGCCATGGTTGTACAGCCTCGGGAGGACCGAACTTCGCGTTCGAATTGGCAGTGCGCAAGACATCGGACCAGGACATGGCCGGCCTTGATCTCGCAGGTGCGCACAGCATCCTCGACGGCAGCGAGCGAGTACAGCCCGCGACCCTTAAGCGCTTCGCTGATCGGTTCGCTCCGTTCAACTTCAATCCCAAGGCGTTACGGCCTGCCTATGGCATGGCAGAAGCGACGGTGTACATAGCCACCCGTACCGCGAGTGAACCGCCCAAAATTTGTTACTTCGAATCCGAGAAACTGCCTGCCGGACAAGCGCACCGGTGCCTAACTGAAAGCGGCACCCCGCTGGTTAGTTACGGCGCCCCACAGTCACTGCTAGTGCGCATCGTCCATCCCGATACCAGCGCCGAGTGTCCGCAGGGAACGGTCGGTGAGATCTGGGTGCACGGCGACAATGTCGCATCCGGCTATTGGCAGAAACCTGAAGAGACCAAAGGAACATTCGGCGCAAAGATCGTCAACCCCTCGGCGGGCACGCCCGAAGGTCCCTGGCTGAGAACCGGGGATTCGGGCTTCTTCTCCGACGGCGAGCTGTTCATCATCGGACGCATCAAGGATCTCCTGATTATCTACGGGCGTAACCACTCGCCAGACGACATTGAGGCGACGATCCAGCAGATCACGGCAGGCCGCTGCGCGGCGATCGGGGTTCCGGATGGTAGTGCTGAGAAGCTCGTTGCCATCGTGGAGGTCAAGAAGCGAGGCTCGGACGCGGGTGCAATGGACAAGCTGCGATTAATCAAACAAGATGTCAACGCCGCGATATACAAGTCGCACGGGCTAAGCGTGGCCGATCTTGTTCTGGTATCGCCGGGGTCGATTCCCATCACCACAAGCGGCAAGATCAGGCGGGCAAAGTGCGTCGAGCTTTACCGGGAGCGTGAATTCAGTCGCTTGGACGCTTAGCACCGCTGCTTGGTGTGGGGGCGCCGCGTGTTATCGCCCCTTCTGCGCTGTGGTACAACAGATTTGCGAATGGCCCCGGCTCGGGCGGTTACTGGGCGATTGCCGATTGACTCGGTACCAAACGATTCATAGTGTGCTGGTATGTCGCAGGGCGCGGTCGCGCGGGCACAGGTATTGGAAGCCCCCCGCCGCCTGGTCACACGTGAATATCGGCTTCCCAGCATTGGCGAGGACGACGCACTGGTGCGAGTCGAGGCCTGCGGGCTCTGCGGCACCGATCACGAGCAATACACCGGTGAGATTTTCGGCGGGTTCGCATTTGTACCCGGCCATGAGACCGTCGGAACGATTACCTCGATCGGAGCGCGAGCCGCACAGCGATGGGGCGTGTGCGCCGGTGACCGGGTAGCTGTCGAGGTATTCCAGTCGTGCCGACAGTGCCCGAACTGCCGCGGCGGTGAATACCGGCGCTGTGCGCGCCACGGCCTGGCCGATATGTATGGCTTCATTCCGGTCGACCGTGAGCCTGGGCTATGGGGCGGCTACGCCGAATATCAATACCTGGCCCCCGATTCCCTGCTGCTGCCGGTGGCCGGTGACCTCAGCCCGGAAGTGGCTACTCTGTTCAACCCGCTGGGCGCCGGGATACGTTGGGGTGCAACGCTCCCAGGCACCAAACCGGGTGACGTCGTCGCGGTTCTCGGTCCAGGTATCAGGGGACTGTGCGCTAGCGCCGCCGCCAAGGAAGCCGGCGCCGGCTTCGTCATGGTGACTGGGTTGGGTCCGCGCGACGCCGACCGGTTGGCGCTGGCCGGCGCGTTTGGTGCGGACCTGGTGGTGGACGTGGCTGCCGACGATCCGGCCGCTGCCCTGATGGCGCAGACCGGTGGTCTGGCCGACATCGTCATCGATGTGACGGCCAAAGCCCCGGCGGCGTTCGCGCAGGCAATCGCTCTGGCCCGGCCCGGCGGGACCGTCGTGGTGGCGGGAACGCGAGGTTTCGGCACTGGCGCGCCGGGGTTTTCGCCCGACACCGTGGTGTTCAAGGAGCTGCGGGTGCTGGGCGCCTTGGGTGTGGACACCACCGCCTACCGGGCGGCGCTGGATCTACTGGTGTCGGGCCGGTACCCGTTCGAGAGCTTGCCGCGTCGCTGCGCGCGTCTCGAGGAGGTAGGGGAGTTGCTGGCTACCATGGCCGGGGAACGCGACGGCGTCTCACCAGTACACGGAGTGCTCACACCATGACTTCATCCCCCAAAGCCGCCCGGGTACCGCTGCTGCCCGTCGACGAGGCGAGAGCTGCCGCCGACGAGGCCGGAGTGCCCGACTACATGGCCGACCTCAGCATCTTCCAGATGTTGCTGAATCACCCGCAGCTGGCCCGGGCCTTCAACGACATGCTTGCCACCATGCTGTGGCACGGTGCGCTGGATCCACGGCTGCGCGAGCTGGTGATCATGCGGATTGGCTGGCTCACCGGATGCGACTACGAGTGGACCCAACATTGGCGCGTCGCCTCCGGCCTCGGTGTCGCCGCCGAGGACCTGCTCGGTGTGCGGGATTGGCGCGCTTACACCGGGTTCGGGCCGACCGAGCGGGCTGTCTTGGCGGCCACCGACGACCTGGTGTGTGACGGAGTGGTGAGTGCGGCGAGCTGGGCCGCCTGCGAGCGCGAGGTATCAGGCGACAGAAGGGTTCTCATCGAGCTGGTGACCGCCATTGGGGCGTGGCGGATGGTCGCCTCGATTCTGCAGAGCCTCCAAGTTCCTTTGGAGGATGGCGTCGCGAGCTGGCCGCCAGACGGCCGGTCTCCTTAGTGACGGGTGGTTAGACGATTCGGTAGGTCTGCACGGCGTGGGCCACGACGTTGCCGTCGTTATCGGTGGCGGTGATCTCGGTAAACGTCAGCTCTTTGCGACGCCGGATGGTGTGGGCATGGCACAGCAAATCTGAGCGTTTTGCTGCGCCTGTGTATTGAATGCTCAGTGAGATGGTCGCTGCGCGCATTCCCCTGTCGAAGTCGTGGTTCGACCAGGCGGCCGCCGCACCCGCGGTGTCGATCACCGAGGCGATGACCCCGCCGTGAAAGTAGGTGCCGTCGTTGGTGAGATCTTCCCGGAACGGCAGCCGAAGCGTGACGTTGTCGGGTTCGTAGCGTTCGAACACGATGCCGAGCCCGCCCATGAACGGCGTGGTCGGCATCAGATCGCGCACCGCCAGGCGGCGCTCGTGTTGCTCTTGGGCGGTCAACGGTTCAGCCATGGCGGTTACCCTACCGTGGCGATTGACACATCAATCAATATCCCGTTAGCGTCGGCGGATGCGAACCAGGGTCGCCGAATTGCTCGGCGTTGAGTTTCCGATCTGCGCGTTCAGCCACTGCCGCGACGTCGTGGCCGCGGTGACCAACGCCGGTGGGTTCGGCGTCCTCGGCGCCGTGGCGCACAGCCCCAAACGGTTAGACAGCGAGCTGACCTGGATTGAGGAGCAAGTCGGCGGCAAACCGTACGGGGTCGACCTGCTGCTGCCGCCCAAATATGTCGGGGCCGAGCAAGGCGGGATCGACGCGCAACAGGTTCAGGCATTGCTGCCCGAGCAGCATCGCGCATTCATCGACGACTTGCTGGCCCGCTACGGCATAGATAAGGCCACTGGCCAAGCGCGTGCGTCATCCGGGAGAGGTCTCAACGTTTCGCCCAAAGGCTATGAGCCGCTGCTCGATGTCGCCTTCGCCCATGACATCCGGCTCATCGCCAGCGCGCTGGGGCCACCGCCGCAAGACCTCGTGGACCGCGCCCACAGCAACGGCGTGCTGGTGGCCGCCCTGGCCGGCACCACGCGACACGCGCTGCGGCATGCGGCCGCCGGGGTCGACCTGATTGTCGCTCAGGGCACCGAGGCCGGCGGCCACACCGGCGAGGTGGCGACCATGGTGTTGGTGCCCGAAGTCGTGGACGCAGTCGCGCCGACGCCCGTGTTGGCCGCGGGCGGGATTGCTCGCGGTCGCCAGATCGCCGCGGCGCTCGCCTTAGGCGCGGAAGGCGTGTGGTGCGGATCGGTGTGGCTGACCACCGAAGAAGCCGAGACTGTTCCGGTAGTCAAGGAGAAGTTCCTTACCGCCACATCCTCGGACACAGTGCGGTCGCGCTCGTTGACCGGAAAGCCCGCGCGCATGCTGCGCACAGCCTGGACCGACGAGTGGGACCGACCGGACACACCCAATCCGCTGGGCATGCCACTACAGACCGCACTGATCAGCGACTCGCAGCTACGCATCAACCAGGCCGCCGTCCACCCGGGCGCCAAGGCCCGCGAGTTGGCGACCTACTTCGTGGGGCAAGTCGTCGGCTCCCTCAATCGGGTGCGGCCGACGCGCGCGGTGGTGCTCGATATGGTCGAGGAGTTCATCGACACCGTCGGGCGGCTGGAGGGACTGGTCGAAAGATGAGCACCACCCGGCGGCGCCGGGCGGTAAGTGCTGAGGAAAAGTTGCAGCGGCGTGAGGAGATCATGGCCGCAGCCAAAGAAGTGTTTGCCCACAAGGGTTTTCACGCCACCACCATCGCGGATATCGCCAAGCAGGCTGGGCTCGCGTATGGCTTGATCTATTGGTATTTCGACTCCAAGGACGAGCTGTTCCATGCCTTGATGGCGGTGGAAGAGGACACCTTGCGTACGCATGTCGCCGCCGCTCTGGCCGCTTTCGGTGAGCCGGCCGACGCTATTGGGGGAGAAGCACAGTTCCGGAACTTGCTCGCGGCGTCGGTGCGGGCGACGTTGGAGTTCTTCGAAGCCGACAAGGCCACCGTCAAACTGCTGTTCCGCGACGCCTATGCGTTGGGCGACCGATTCGAAAAGCACCTTGGCGGGATCTACGAGCGGTTCATCGACGATATCGAGACGTTCGTTGTTGCCGGTCAACAACGCGGGGAGGTGGTGGCTGCGCCGCCGCGGATGGTCGCGTACACACTGGCTGCACTGGTTGGTCAACTGGCGCATCGGCGGCTGACCACCGACGACCAGGCGACCGCGGGCCAGGTAGCCGATTTCGTGGTTTCGCTGGTGCTCGACGGGCTGCGCCCGCGCCCCTAACGGTAAATATGCATCACGTGGAAACGGTCATGATCCCAGCTCAGAAGGCGCGAACCTGCTGAGTGGCTGTTAGCGCGCATAGCGAACGCGTAAAGATTCCAACACGGGGCCGGAAGGGTTTGACCCAGCCCTTTGCGTCGTGCATGATCGGTCGGGTAAGCACCTCGTTAGGTGAGGCGGCTACGCGAACATAGGCCACTGACCCCGAACGTCGAAAGACGCCCCGGGTCAGGACAGCTCCTCCCGGCTTAAGGGTTGAGCCCAGGTGGCTTCCGGAATACCGGACACGTCGTGTAGTGCCAAAGCTCTGACGAGTGGGGTGCGGATTTCGACAGTCGTCGGCATTCCGGTACTCCCTTGGTGCGCGTAGTGTGTGCGGTTTTCCGCACGTGTCGTGACCGTGAGGAGGTGAGGGACCCATGAGTTCCGGTGATAGTCCGGACCGATATCCGGGCTCTGTGTCGTCCCGATCCGGTCTGCGGCGCGACGTTCTCGGCTGAGTCGTCAAACCCAAGGTCAGCTTTCTGGATCGGAACCGGGACGGGACAAGTCAGATCAGTCAGCCCATCTCCGCTTGTTTGATTCCTCTCTAGGAGGCCGATCATGACCGCTGCTCTGTACGACGAAGTAGTGTCCGTAACCACCGCTCCCAAGCTGCACGTTGTGCGCGAGGGCACTCAGATCCAGGCACCCGCGCCGACGAAGGCGGCGCGCCGGGTTGACACCTTGCCGTTCGGTGCCGGTGGTGACCCGCTGGTTGATGGGGCCGCTCGTTTGTTGAGCATTCCGCTCCGGCACGTGTACGCAGTGCTATGGCGCATCGGCGTGCTCGAAGTCCAGGCGTAGACCCATGGATACTGAGCGTCGGAGGCTCCAAGGGGTTACCTGCCCGCAGGTATGACCTGCGGGCAGGTAACCCCTTGGAGCCGCACCGCCACGTGCGCCGGTTGCGGCGCTTCGTAGAATCAACCTAACGGCGCCGATCCGGCCATCACCGGGGAGCCTTCGGAAGAACAGCCAGCCCGGCCCAGTAGAACCGAACGGGTAGGCCCGTCACAGCCTGAAACGAGCGGTCACGCACCAGCGTGGCAAGCGGGGTGGTACCGCGGTGTGCGCCTACCGGCGCGTCGTCGTCCCCGGCCTACCACAGGCGCACAGGGAGACGACGTAGCGTGACCGATCATGCCGACCGTACGGCATATCCAAAGCTGGCCGCCGGGGCACCGGACTTCCCGGCGCTTGAGCTCGAAGTCCTCGACTACTGGTTTCGCGACGACACCTTCCGGGCCAGCATCGCCCACCGCGCCGACGCGCCGGAGTATGTGTTCTATGATGGGCCCCCGTTCGCCAACGGCCTGCCGCACTATGGACATCTGCTGACCGGCTACGTCAAAGACATCGTGCCGCGTTATCGCACCATGCGCGGTTATAAGGTAGAACGCCGCTTCGGTTGGGACACCCACGGGCTGCCGGCCGAACTGGAGGTCGAGCGGCAGCTGGGCATCACCGACAAATCCCAGATCGACGCCATGGGAATCGCCGCGTTCAACGACGCTTGCCGGGCGTCGGTGCTGCGCTACACCGACGAATGGCAGGACTATGTCACCCGCCAGGCTCGCTGGGTCGACTTCGACAACGACTACAAGACGCTCGATCTGTCCTACATGGAGTCGGTGATCTGGGCGTTCAAACAACTTTGGGACAAGGGCCTGGCGTATGAGGGCTACCGGGTGTTGCCCTACTGCTGGCGCGACGAAACTCCGCTGTCAAACCACGAACTGCGAATGGACGACGACGTCTACCAAAGCCGCCAGGATCCCGCACTGACCGTCGGTTTCAAAGTGGTGGGTAGCGAACCTCATGACGAGCTGGCCGGCGCCTACCTGCTGGTGTGGACGACGACGCCGTGGACGCTGCCGTCGAACCTGGCTGTTGCGGTCAATCCCGAAGTGACGTACGTGCACGTCAAGGCCGGCGATCGGCGCTTCGTTCTGGCCGCGGCCCGGCTGGGCGCCTACGCCCGTGAGCTCGGCGAACAACCCGAGGTGCTGGGCACCTACCGCGGCACCGACTTGCTGGGCACTCGGTACCTGCCGCCGTTTGCCTATTTCAAGGACTCGCGCAACGCATTTCAAGTGTTGCCGGGTCAGTTCGTTACCACCGAGGACGGCACCGGCATCGTGCACATGGCGCCTGCCTACGGCGAGGATGACATGGTTACCGCCGAGGCGGCCGACATTGTGCCGGTCACCCCGGTTGACGCCAAGGGTCGATTCGACGCCACGGTTCCCGATTACCAGGGTCTGCATGTTTTTGACGCCAATGCGCAGATTATCCGGGATCTGAAAAACCAACGTGGTCCGGCGGCGGTGAACGGCGCGGTGTTGCTCCGTCATGAAACGTATGACCACCCATACCCGCATTGCTGGCGGTGCCGTAACCCGCTGATCTACCGGGCAGTGTCGTCGTGGTTCGTTTCGGTCACCCAATTTCGGGACCGCATGGTGGAACTGAACCAAGAGATCACCTGGTATCCCGAGCATGTCAAGGACGGTCAGTTCGGTAAATGGCTGCAGGGCGCCCGCGACTGGTCCATCTCACGAAACCGCTACTGGGGCACTCCGATTCCGGTGTGGAAATCCGATGATCCGGCGCACCCGAGAATCGACGTATACGGCAGCTTGGAAGAGCTGGAGCGCGACTTCGGGGTGCGCCCGGATAATTTGCACCGGCCCTACATTGACGAGCTCACTCGGCCCAACCCCGACGACCCCAGCGCCCAAAGCACCATGCGGCGTATCTCCGACGTGCTCGACGTCTGGTTCGACTCGGGCTCCATGCCGTACGCACAGGTGCACTACCCGTTTGAGAACCGCGACTGGTTCGACGGCGTCACGTGCGCCGACCCTGACAAGCAGGTCGACGCGCATTACCCCGGGGACTTCATCGTCGAGTACATCGGCCAGACCCGCGGCTGGTTCTACACCCTGCATGTGCTGGCGACCGCGCTGTTCGACCGACCAGCGTTCAAGACCTGTGTGGCCCATGGGATTGTGCTGGGCTCCGATGGCCAGAAGATGAGCAAGTCGCTGCGCAACTACCCGGACGTCACCGAGGTTTTTCACCGGGACGGCTCCGACGCCATGCGATGGTTCCTGATGGCGTCGCCAATCCTGCGCGGCGGCAACCTGATCGTTACCGAGCAAGGCATCCGGGACGGCGTGCGGCAGGTCTTGCTACCGTTGTGGAACGCCTACAGCTTCCTTGCCCTCTATGCTTCGAAAGCCGGTGCCTGGCGTACTGATTCGACGCACGTGCTGGATCGCTACATTCTGGCCAAGTTGACGGTGCTGCGTGACGACCTCAGTGCCTCGATGGACGTGTGTGATATTTCCGGTGCCTGTGAACAGGTGCGCCAGTTCACCGAGGCGCTGACGAATTGGTATGTGCGCAGGTCGCGTTCGCGGTTCTGGCAAGAAGAAGTCGATGCCATAGACACTTTGCACACGGTGCTGGAGGTCACCGCGAGGTTGGCCGCGCCGTTGCTTCCGTTGACCACCGAGCTGATCTGGCGCGGTGTGACCGGTGGGCGCTCCGTGCATCTGACGGATTGGCCGGGGGCCGCTGAGGTGCCTGCGGAAGCAGAATTGGTAGCCGCCATGGACCAAGTGCGCGAAGTGTGCTCGGCTGCTTCTTCGCTGCGTAAGGCCAAGAAGCTGCGAGTCCGCCTGCCGCTGCCGAAACTGACGGTGGCAGTGGAAAATCCGCACCGGCTTAAGCCCTTTGCGGACCTGATTGCCGACGAACTCAACGTTAAGCAGGTCGAGCTGACCGACGCGATTGACGCCTATGGACGGTTCGAGCTGACCGTCAATGCGCGGGTGGCTGGGCCCAGACTGGGCAAGGATGTACAAGCGGCCATCAAGGCGGTCAAGGCCGGCGAAGGCGTCGTCAACCCCGACGGTACCCTGACTGCGGGCCCGGCGGTGTTGCAACCCGACGAATACAGCTCACGGTTGATGGCCGCCGACCCGGAGTCCACCGCGGCGCTTCCTGGCGGCGCTGGAGTTGTGGTGTTGGACGGCAGGGTGACTCCAGAACTGGAGGCCGAAGGCTGGGCTAAAGACCGCATCCGCGAATTGCAAGAGCTGCGCAAGTCGACCGGGCTGGAGGTATCCGACCGCATCAGCGTGGTGATGTCGGTGCCTGCCGCGCGGGAGGCCTGGGCGCGCACCCACCGTAATCTCATCGCTGGTGAGATCCTGGCCACCAGTTTCGATTTCGGTGATCCAGCCGACGGTATCGAGATCGGAGATGGAGTACGGGTGGCGATCGCCAAGACTGGCTGAACGCGGCGCCCCCCGAAGTCACCCGGTGGACCTCGATCGGCTCGGGAAGGCCATTAAGTTGTTGTGGTCCAAGGTGTTCGAAGGCTAGGCCGGAGCCGGCCGCCAGGTCGCGTTGGCCAGCGCGCCGATGCGTGCGCCGATATGGACGGCCAAGCCGCTCCACTCGTCGGTGTGGGTATACCTGATAACCGTGCGACCAGACCGCCGGTTAACCGTGCGGGGTTGGGCGGCGTCGGGTGGCCCCAGCGGCGAATGCCTCTCAAACGATAGAGTCAGGCCACGCACTGATTTGCCGGCTCAACGAAGCCGGATCGTCACTTCCGTGATGGTGCCATTGAACGGGAAGGTCCCCTCGTAGGTGTTCGCGGCCGGGGTCCCACCGTCAAGGCCGATGTCCAGCCCCTCGTCGGCGCTGAATCCCAGCGGGACGGTCCGTTCCAGGCGCGCTTCGCCGACCTTGCGCCCGTTAACAAGCAGCTGAGCCAGCCCGCCTTTTCCCAAACCTCCACCATCATAGTCGAATTCGATCGCCACGGTCGCTTCACCCGCGGGCAGTTGCGTTGCGGCTGCGACGGTCGTGTATGCCGACCCGAAATAGTTGTAGGTGAACGTGACCAACCCGTGCTGCACGTAGAGCGACAGACCAGCAAAATAGCCGCCGGCGGCTAGCAAAACACCGTCGACCGTGTCGCCGCCGGGGGTTTCGATGACCGCGGTAATCGAGTAGGACCGATTGAATGTGCTCCGAATGATGTCTTCGGGCATGCGGATACAGCCCTGCCCAAACGAAATCGAGGTTCGCTCTCCGAGAATCGAGGGCCGCGCGCCGATGGCGCGTGCGGGGCCGCGGTCGTCGAGCGGAAAGACATTGTTTTTCTCAGCTTCAGCGTCAAACAGCTCCTTCAACTCGGCAAGGCGGTCAGGGTGCTGGTGGGAAAGATCGACGGCTTGACTGTAGTCGCGTGACAGGTCATAGAGTTCCCAGCGGTCATCGGAGAAGGCCGGTAATGAACTGGGCCGCCACTGGATCTTTCCGTGGTAGGTGCAGGCCATCCAGTCGTCGTGGTAGATCCCGCGGATGCCCTTTATTTCGAAATATTGGGTGCGACGACGCCCCTGCGCCTCCGCGTCGCCGAAGGTATAAGCCAGGCTGATGCCGTCATAGGGCTGCTGCGGCACGCCGTTGACAACAGCTGGCGCGGGGATTCCGGCAGCTTCCAAGATGGTTGGGGCGATATCGATGACGTGGTGAAACTGCGAGCGCAGCCCGCCGCCGTGGTTGATGCGTTGCGGCCAGGTCACGATCATCGGATTGCGGGTGCCGCCGAAATGACTGGCGAACTGCTTGGTGAACTGGAACGGCGTGCACATCGCCCAGGCGAAGCCGACCGGATACTCGTTGCTGGCCCGTGGTCCGCCGAACTCGTCGATCTTGGACAGCACGATTTCGGGGTCTTCTTGGAGGCCGTTCAATGCCACCATCTCGTTGAAGACGCCATGGATCCCGCCCGCGGCCGCTGCGCCGTTGTCGCCGATGATGTAGACGAACAGCGTGTTGTCCCAGACACTCATATCCTTGAGCGCGGTGACTATCCGGCCGATTTCGTGATCGGTGTGGGCGAGGAATCCGGCGTAGACCTCCATGAGGCGCGACGCGATGCGCTGCTGCTCGCCTGAGAGGGTGTCCCACGCGGGGATCGATTCGTGGCGCGCAGTCAACGCGGCTTCGGCCGGGATGACTCCCAGCAGTTTCTGCCGCGAATAGATTTCCTCACGCAACCTGTCCCAGCCCTGGTCAAAGCGGCCGCGAAAGGGCTCGCTCCACTCGGCGGCCACGTGGTGCGGCGAGTGGGTCGCGCCGGGCGCCCAGTAGACGAAAAATGGTCGGTCGGGTGAGATGGCCTGTTGCAGATGTACCCACTCGATCATTCGATCCGCGAGATCTGTCGTGAGGTGGTAGCGCTCATCGCTTTCCGGCCGTTCGATCGGCGTCGTGCCGTGGTAGAGGCCGGGGTGGTATTGGTGTGCTTCACCACCCATGAAACCGTAGAACTCTTCGAAACCCATTCCGGTTGGCCACCGGTCGAACGGTCCCGCTGGACTCACTTCCCATACCGGGGTGTTGTGCCACTTGCCGAAAGCCGCTGTGCTGTAGCCGTTCTGGCGTAGCGTCTCGGCAATGGTGGCGGCAGACTTTGGGATGATGCTGTTGTAGCCGTCGTACCCGGTAGCCCACTCGGTGATGTTACCGGTATTGACCGCGTGGTGGTTCCTACCCGTCAACAGTGCGGCCCGAGTCGGGGAGCACAGGGCCGTGGTGTGAAACCGGTTGTATCGCAGGCCTTCTTGCGCCAATACATCGCCGGTTGGCGATGGCACCGGACCGCCAAATGTGGCGGTGGCGCCGAACCCAACATCGTCGAGAAGAACGATGACCACATTCGGCGCATCCCGCGGTGGGCGGATGGGAGCAATGCTCGGCATCGTCGACTCGGAAATGGTTCTGCCGGCGCTTCCGCCGGCCGGTGTGTCAGGCAACGGCAGCCTGGTTCGATCGAAGGTTCCGGTCGTGTCCTGCGCCACCGTTGTCTCCACTTGGTCGGGCTGAACTGCTCCTAGGCGGACCTGATAACCACGGCCGCCGATCGATTCTCGCGTGGACGGCGACCATCGCGCTGGAATTGCTCGAAGATCAGGAGAATGGCATTCCTGCACTGGTTGATTTCCCATGCTCCGGGAAACGACGTCCTAGCGGCTGCCCGAGCGGGCGATCTGCTCAATCAGGGCCCGCGCCGACCGGATCGTCGAGCGGACCTCCTGCAGGAGCTTGGCCGGATGTTGCTGGTCGATCTCGCTCAGCCGGTTGTATCGGTCGACACCGAAGCCCGCTGACTCCACCCGAATGTGGAACGGCAGTGCGAGCGTCCGCAGCGCTTCAAAGTGCAGGTAGGGCACCACCGGTTGGCCGGTCACCAACAAGCACGTCGAATGCTGCATTCCCGCCGTCCGCGCAGCGAAGGTGTAGGTGTCGGCGGAATTGGCTCGACGGTTGTCGGGATCGGGCGACGCAGTTTCAAGCAGGGTGACCGGCACGCCGAGCTCATTGCTGGCGGGCGGGAAACTCCACACCGCCCGGTCTCGCTGGGGCTGGTCTACCCGGTCACGTACCTGGTCCGCCACTTCCCCGGTGTCCAGCCCTAATGCTTGGGCCGCTGCCGCTAGCAATAGCTCGAATTCGGTGCGGGCCCTGGGGGCGCATGCCTTGACCGCGTCCTGTTCCGATTCGAGCAGCTGTCGGGACGCCGCTGCGAGCACCACGTGGCCGATACGTCGACCGGCCGCCATCTCGCGCGCATAGCTGACCCGTAGCAGGTTGGTGTAGCGCCCACCGCCGATCACCAGGATGTGGTCGAAATCCTTTCCGCGAGGCGCGGATTCTCCGGTGAGCCCGAGCTCACCCGCTAGCACCGTGATCCGTTCCAGTTGCGGGGCAGGCATGCTCAGACGGGGGATAAGCCACCTGACCGCGCCGGCTGCATCCTGGCTGTGCACCCGGCCCGCCCCCCGGTCCCGTGCCTGGCCCCGGTAGTCCCAAGCGGTGCTGAAATCGTCGAGCACCGCCAGCCGATCCACCAGGTCGAACTCCCGCGGCAGCGAGCCACCGAACATCTCAACCAGCTCGGTCAGTGCGGGATGCGTACACCACGCCTGGACCTGTCGACGTATTTCTGCCGAGAAGTCGTCACCGGGTGGCGGACACATGCCGGGTCGCTACGCCGCGGGTTTGACCGCTCGCCAGCGTTGCCTGCTGTCACGGACTTCAACGTCAACATCGTGAAAACCTATGCGAAGCAAACGATCCGGCAAGGTCCCCGGTGGTATTGGGTTACAGGTGTCCCGGAAATGCAAGAGGCTGAACAACACTGACGGAACGCCGTCGCTGCCGGCAAAGACCCCGCCGGGGCGCAGGATTCGGAAGGCCTCGGCAAACAGCCGATCCTGCAACTCCGCGGTCGGTACGTGGTGCAGCATAGTGAAAGACAACACCGAGCTGAACGCGTCAGCCGGCAGTCCGGTGGCGGTGCCGTCGCCGTTGATAATGCGGGCGCGATCTCCGTAGAGTTCCTGCAGCCGCCTCGCCATCGGGCCATCGATCTCGACCGCGGTCAGCTGGGGCGTCTTGTCTATGAGTACCCGAAGGAACGCGCCGTATCCGGGCCCGATCTCGAGGGTGTTATCGCCCAGGTCCACATCGGCGAGCACCCACGGCAACAGCTGGGCCTCGACTTCCCTCGCCCAGCGATCGGACTTACAGCACAACCTGTGAACGAGATTCATCGCCATACTGAACGACGGTAGTCCAGCTAACCTCAGGCGAGCCCATGTTGCCCGAATAGCATGGCGCGTTGTGGAGTCCCGTTGGGTGCTGCACCTAGACATGGACGCGTTCTTCGCATCGGTCGAGCAACTTACCCGACCGACGCTGAAGGGGCGGCCGGTGCTGGTGGGGGGCCTGGGTGGGCGCGGCGTGGTCGCCGGCGCCAGCTACGAGGCGCGGATCTTCGGTGCCCGCTCGGCCATGCCGATGCACCAGGCCCGCCGGCTGATCGGTGTGACGGCAGTGGTGTTGCCGCCGCGCGGCGCGGTATACGGGGTGGCCAGCCGACGGGTCTTCGACACCGTGCGCAGCCTGGTTCCCGTCGTCGAGCAGCTTTCCTTCGACGAGGCGTTCGGGGAACCGCCCCAACTCAGCGGCGTCCCGGCCGACGACGTCGAGATGTTTTGCGAAATCTTGCGGAGGCGGGTGCGCGACGAAACCGGACTGATCGCTTCCGTCGGTGCGGGCTCAGGCAAGCAGATTGCCAAGATCGCCTCCGGTCTGGCCAAACCCGACGGTATTCGGGTAATCCGCCGCGACGAAGAACAGTTGCTGCTCAACGGGTTGCCGGTGCGTCGCTTGTGGGGCATCGGCCCGGTTGCCGAGGAGAAGTTGCATCGACTCGGCATTGAGACGGTAGGGCAGCTGGCCGCGTTGACCGATGTCGAGGTGGCCAATATCTTGGGTTCGACGATCGGGCCGGCACTGCACCGGCTGGCCCGCGGTATCGACGATCGACCCGTCGCCGAACGTGCCGAGGCCAAGCAGATCAGCGCCGAATCCACCTTCGCTGTCGACCTGACCACTCTCGAGCAGTTGCGTGAGGTGATTGAGCCCATCGCCGAGCACGCCTATCAACGCTTGCTGCGCGACGGCCGGGGTGCGCGCACCGTTACGGTGAAGCTGAAGAAGGCCGATATGAGCACGCTGACCCGCTCAGCGACGATGCCCTACGCGACGACGGAGGCGGGGGCGCTGATCGCGGTGGCCCGGCGACTACTGCTGGACCCGCTCGAGATAGGGCCCATTCGCCTTCTAGGCGTTGGCTTTTCGGGACTCAGCGAGGTACGCCAGGAGTCGTTGTTTCCGGATCTGGACTTGTCACCAGAGATGGCAGAGGAAGCCCATCACGATTTGCCAACGCTGCGGGCCGCGCAATTTGCCGGACACGACAGCGCTGTTTGGAGCATCGGCGACGACGTCGCACACCCGGATCTTGGGCACGGCTGGGTGCAGGGCGCGGGCCATGGCGTGGTCACCGTCCGGTTCGAGACTCGGGGTACAGGACCAGGCCCGGCCCGTACGTTCCCGGTTGACACCGAAGAGATCGCAGTTGCCAACCCAGTCGACAGCCTGGACTGGCCGGATTATGTCGGTCAGCTGCGGGATGGGGAATCGACCGGTGTGTCAGCCCCAACGGTTGATGACCTCGGCGACCGGTAACCCGGCCGCCAAAGCGGCCATCAGGAGCACCCGGGCCTGGGAGGGCGGCAGTCGGGGTACCACCACCGCCCCGGCGTCTACCAGATCATGTCCAGGACCATAGCTGGCGCCCACTCGCGCGCCGGCGACTCGCGATGAGACCGCCACCACCACGTTGTTTCCACACAGGCGCCGCACCCCGTCGATCACCGCAGATCCGGCATTTCCCGAACCCAGAGCTTCCAACACGATCGCCCGCGCGCCGGCGGTCGCGTACGCTTCGAGCGCTACGGCATCACTGCCGGGATAGACCGCGACGATATCGACCCGCGGTGCCTGAGCGGCGCGCAGATCACCCAGGTAGGGACGTGCTTTCGGGCGTGCCATCATCACGGTTTCAGTGACGGTCCCCAGCAACTCGCCGGCGAATCCGCTCAGATCGTCGGTGGCGACCTTGCGCAAGCCCAACGGTTGCCATACCTGGCCGGCAAAACACACCAGCACGCCCTGGTCACGGGTTGCCGGAGCGGCCGCGAGCGTCAACGCGTCGCGCAGATTGCGCGGACCGTCAGCGTCGGGCGCATCGGCGCTGCGCATGGCTCCGGTGATGATCACTGGGGCACGGCCGGCGTAGGTGAGGTCCAGCCACAGCGCGGTCTCTTCGAGGGTGTCGGTGCCATGTGTGACAACCACACCGTCGGCACCGTCGGCACCGTCGTCTCCCCGGTTAATTGCCGCTTGCAGCGCCGCGCGGATGCGATCCCAATCAGCGGGGGTCAGCTGCGAACTGTCGAGCGCCATGAGGTCGACCACATCGACGTTGCGGCCCTCGCTTACCGCCGCCGTCAGCTCTGCTCCGCTGCGCGACGGCCGGCGCACCCCATCGGCGCCTGCTTTGGTCGCGATCGTCCCTCCGGTGGCGATGACAGTGAGCCGGCCCATGCTGGGATCATCTCGCATGCCGGTCACCGCTATCCGCATGTGGGGGATGCCGTTCGATTAAGGGATGATGGTGGAGTGCCCGACGAACCAACAGGATCAGCCGATCCACTGACTACAGCAGGGGATGGTGCGGTGGCCGGGGAGCCTGTCCCTTCCGCGCCGCAGCCGCCGCCGAGGCGGCTGCGGCTGTTGTTGTCGGTCGCGGCGGTGGTACTGGCGCTGGACATCGTGACCAAGGTGCTGGCCGTCAAACTGCTGCCGCCCGGCCAGCCGGTGTCCATCGTCGGCGACACGGTGACCTGGACTTTGGTGCGCAATTCCGGCGCTGCATTCTCGATGGCAACCGGCTACACCTGGGTGTTGACCCTCATTGCCACGGGTGTGGTGGTGGGTATCTTCTGGATGGGACGACGGCTGGTGTCGCCCTGGTGGGCCGTGGGGCTTGGGATGATTCTGGGCGGCGCCACGGGCAATCTGGTTGATCGCTTCTTCAGGGCGCCCGGACCGCTTCGTGGACATGTTGTCGACTTCTTGTCGGTCGGCTGGTGGCCGGTGTTCAACGTCGCCGATCCGTCGGTGGTCGGCGGCGCAATCCTGCTTGTGGTCCTCTCGGTCTTCGGTTTCGATTTCGACACGGTAGGTCGGCGCAAAGCCGATGGGGACATCAGCGGCTGATGACGAATCGTTCGATGCCCGTCCCGGAAGGATTGGCGGGCATGCGTGTTGATGCCGGCCTGGCCCGGTTGCTCGGCCTGTCCCGCAGCGCAGTGGCGGCCATCGCCGAGGACGGCGGAGTGGAGCTGGACGGCGTGCCGGCGGGCAAATCCGACCGGCTGGCATCGGGGGCTTGGCTGCAGGTTCGGCTGCCCGAGGCGCCGCCGCCGCCGGAGAACACACCCGTCGAGATCGAGGGCATGACGCTTCTGTATGCCGATGGCGACATCGTCGCCGTCGACAAGCCGGCCGCGGTCGCGGCGCACGCGTCGGTGGGCTGGACCGGCCCCACGGTGCTTGGTGGGCTGGCCGCGGCGGGTTACCGCATCAGCACATCCGGTGTGCATGAGCGGCAAGGCATAGTGCATCGCCTTGACGTCGGGACCTCCGGGGTGATGGTGGTGGCGCTATCCGAACGTGCGTACACCGCGCTCAAGCGGGCGTTCAAGCAGCGCACCGTCGAGAAGCGTTATCACACCCTGGTGCAAGGACATCCGGATCCGTCCAGTGGGACGATCGACGCGCCGATCGGTCGGCACCCGGGCCCGGAATGGAAATTCGCGGTCACCAAGAACGGCCGGCATAGCCTGACCCACTACGACACCATCGAAGCTTTCGTCGCAGCCAGCCTGCTCGACGTGCATCTCGAGACGGGACGCACTCACCAGATCCGGGTGCATTTCGCCGCGCTGCGCCATCCCTGCTGCGGCGACTTAGTTTATGGGGCTGACCCCAAGCTGGCGAAAAGGCTTGGTCTGGAACGGCAATGGCTGCATGCCCGGTCGCTGGCGTTCGCGCACCCCGCCGATGGCCGGCGGCTCGAGATCGTCAGCCCATATCCGCCGGATCTACAGCACGCCCTGGACGTGTTACGAGGCGAGGGGTGACGCAGCAGGTGATTCGTCCAGCTTGCCTCGAAGAGAACTCGGCGTTGCGCGTTCCCCCAGGTGCCGCGGTAGCCGCTGCCACCAGCTGCCGTGATGCCCGCGAGTGCCGTCGCCTCGGGTAGTGCCGTCACGCGGTGTTGCACAAGAACGTGGTTCCGGTGATATCGAGTCGTACCTCACCTTGGTGTTCCCAGTACTCGACGCCCTGGCGGCCGTAGCGGGCGCCGCTGCCGGACAGTTGAATGAATAGGATGTACTGATCGCCTTTCCAATTCAGTACCGCCGTTTTGGGGTCGAATTGGTTGTAGAACTGCGCGGTCAGCGGGTCAAAGCCCGAAGGGCACCGGTAGGTAACGACGGGTGGCGCCACGGTGGCTGGGTCGGCGAGGGCCAGCTGGACTAGCCGCGTTTGGTAGGCCTCCTGTACGCAGGTGCGCACGTCGGCGTTGTGTGCGCAGTCATCGCGGGTTGCGGCCCAGCTGTCTTGCGCCGCGGACAGCGTCGCCTTGTCCGCGTCTGGACGGCCCAGCGCCTGCTGGTAGGCAACTTGCAGCCGGTGGTCGAGGTCAGTCAACTGCCGGTCACTGCACACCAGCTGCTGGACTGTCGTTGCAGGCTTGGCACAGTCGATCGCCGCCGATGACGATGCCGTACTGCCCGGCATCGGGTTGGCAGCAGGGCTAGAGGCCGCGGGTGTTCTGGTCGAGGCACAGGCGCTCAGGATCAGCGCTGTGCCGATGATGGCGATCAGTCTCATACGAGCTGACTACCGCCTGGGTGGGTGGATTTGCTACAACGACACGCCCACAAAGTGGGCGCAACTTTCGGGTGCGCTGCCCGTCGCAGCGGTTCATTCGCAGCAGCAATCGGGTAGATCGCCGTGGGGCCTGGCGGGCGGGGCGGCGCGCTCACATCACGACAATCGACACTCGCGCATTGACTGATGTCCTAGGTTGGCATCATGACCAATGTCACATCCACCACACCGCCATCAGGAGCGACAGCCGATGAATCTTGGTGACTTAGCGAACCTCGTCGAGAAGCCGCTCGCGACGGTGTCCAACATCGTCAACACACCGAACTCGGCCGGGCGCTACCGGCCGTTCTACCTGAGGAACTTGCTCGACGCGGTGCAGGGTCGCACACTGCGCGACGCGGTAGAGGGCAAGGTCGTGCTCATCACGGGCGGTTCGTCGGGCATCGGCGAGGCAGCCGCGAAGAAGATCGCGGAAGCCGGCGGCACAGTGGTACTTGTCGCCCGCACCCTGGAGAACTTGGAGAAGGTTGCCGACGACATACGCGACGATGGCGGTACTGCCCACGTATACCCGTGCGATTTGTCCGACATGGACGCCATCGCGGCGATGGCCGATAAGGTACTGGCCGATTTGGGTCGCGTCGACATTCTGATCAACAACGCGGGCAGGTCGATTCGCCGCTCGCTGGAGCTGTCCTATGACCGGATTCACGATTATCAGCGGACCATGCAGCTGAATTATCTCGGCGCGGTGCAGCTCATCCTCAAGTTCATTCCCGGCATGCGGGAACGAAAATTCGGGCAGATTGTCAACGTCTCCTCGGTCGGCGTGCAGACCCGCGCTCCGCGCTTTGGCGCCTACATCGCCAGCAAGGCCGCGCTGGACAGCCTGTGTGACGCGTTGCAGGCCGAAACGGTGAATGACAACGTCCGATTCACCACTGTGCACATGGCGTTGGTCCGGACGCCGATGATCAGCCCCACCACGATGTACGACAAATTCCCTACCTTGACGCCGGAGCAGGCAGCCGGCGTGATCACCGACGCGATCGTGCACCGGCCGCGACGGGCCAGCTCGCCGTTCGGGCAGTTCGCGGCGGTGGCCGATGCGGTCAATCCGGCCGTAATGGACCGGGTACGCAATCGCGCGTTCAGCATGTTCAAGGACTCCGCCGCGGCCAAAGGGAGCGAACGTCCAACCGACACATCAGAATTCGACAAGAGGAGCGAAACGTTCGTGCAGGCGACCAGAGGGATTCATTGGTGACATCATGAGTCTTCCCAAACCGAACAAGCAGACCACCGTCGTCATTACCGGCGCCTCGTCCGGCATCGGTGTGGAACTGGCTCGCGGCATAGCCCGCCGCGGCTTTCCACTGATGTTGGTCGCGCGACGCCGCGAGCGGCTCGAGGAGCTTGCCGATCAACTTGGCAAGGAGTTTTCCGTCCGCGTCGACGTGCTGGCGCTCGATCTTGCTGACACACAAGCCCGGGAACAGCTGGCTGATCGCTTGCGTACCGATGACATCGCGGGCCTGTGCAATAGCGCGGGCTTCGGCACCAGCGGCCGTTTCTACGAGCTGCCGCCCGAACGCGAGAGTGAAGAGGTCACTCTCAATGCGCTGGCGCTCATGGAACTCACTCGTGCGGTGCTGCCCGGCATGGTGGAGCGCCGAGCGGGGGCGGTGCTAAACATCGCCTCGATCGCCGGATTCCAGCCCATTCCTTTCATGGCGGTGTACTCGGCTACCAAGGCATTTGTGTTGACGTTCTCTGAAGCCGTCCAAGAGGAGCTGCACGGCACTGGCGTGTCGGTTACCGCGCTGTGTCCGGGTCCGGTGCCTACCGAGTGGGCCGAGATCGCCAGTGCTGAGCGGTTCAGCGTTCCCTTCGCGCAGGTGTCGCCGCACGACGTAGCCGAGGCGGCGATCGCGGGGATGTTGGCCGGCAAGCGCAGCGTGGTGCCTGGCGCGGTGCCCAAGCTGGTCAGTACCGGAGGCAGATTCGCACCGCGCAGCCTGCTGCTGCCCGCGATTCGGATCGGCAATCGGTTGCGCGGCGGCCCGGGCCACTAGGCCGGCGTCGCTGTGTCTCAGCAGTCTTAATGGCGTTATCGTGAGCGCCCGCGGCTGTCGCCACTAGCGGTCGTCTGGCCACGCTCCGGTGTGGGGAGATTGGAAAACGCGCGCTGGTGCGGTTGAGTCGGCGGCTGGCGGCGTCGAGTGTGCGCTGGCGGCGTCGAGTGTGCCGTCAGGGCGGGCCGATCGCGCTTGTCCCCGCCCTAGATACCCTCTCAAAGCCGTCACCGCACTCTCGATGCGGCGGTATGGCAGCCGACTTGGCGAGCACCTGAGACAGCCCCCGAACGCCTGCCATCACAAGCGGTTTGAGCGAAGGCGCGGTACCGGCGTACCGAAAACAGAGCCCACGGTGGCCGTGGGCATCCAAGGCCGCGTAGCGAGGACATCGTTGACCAGCAGCTTCGCGGTTACCATGAATTTCCGAGCGAGGTGGGCGCAAAGGGCATCCTCCCGGAGCGTTTCTCCTCGTGGCGTTGCACGCCGCGCATCGTCACACGGCTGGATTGGATTGCCGCGTTTCTCCTCGCGGCGTTGCACGCCGCGCATCGTCACACGGCTGGGTTGGATTGCCGCGTTTCTCCTCGCGGCGTTGCACGCCGCGCATCGTCACACGGCTGGGTTGGATTGCCGCGTTTCTCCTCGCGGCGTTGCACGCCGCGCATCGTCACACGGCTACGCTCGTGCCATGGCCTCAGTTGAGATGAACGCCGATGTCCCCATGAGCCCGCGCGACACCTGGAACCGCGTCTCGGATCTGTCGGAATTGGGCGAGTGGCTGGTGATCCACGAGGGATGGCGCAGCGCGCTGCCTGACGAGCTCAGCGAAGGAGTCGAGATCGTAGGAGTCGCACGTGCCAAAGGCCTGCGTAACCGGGTGACATGGACGGTAACGAAGTGGGATCCACCCCATGAGGTCGCGATGTCTGGATCCGGCAAGGGCGGAGCAAAGTACGGCGTTACGCTCACGGTCACGCCTACCACAGCCGGGTCAACCCTTGGTTTGCGCCTAGAGCTGGGCGGCCGTGCGTTGTTCGGCCCGGTAGGTTCGGCAGCGGCTCGCGCCGTCAAGGGCGACGTCGAGAAGTCGCTGCAGCAGTTCGTCGAGCTCTACGGATAACGACCACACGACACACTTGGCGACACGCCCGAAACCCGTCAGGGCTCGGTCATAGACTGGCGTCCCTATGAGCGGTTCTTCTTCGCGGTCCTTCGTGCACCTGCATAACCACAGCGAGTACTCGATGCTGGATGGTGCCGCGAAGATCACCCCCATGCTGGCCGAGGCCGAGCGGCTGCAGATGGCCGCGATCGGAATGACCGATCACGGAAACATGTTCGGCGCAAGCGAGTTTTACAACTCGGCGACCAAGGCTGGGATCAAACCGATCATTGGGGTCGAGGCGTACATAGCGCCCGCTTCTCGTTTTGATACCCGGCGTGTCTTTTGGGGCGATCCGAGCCAGAAGTCCGACGACATCTCCGGCAGTGGCTCCTACACCCACCTGACGATGATGGCCGAAAACGCGACCGGCCTACGTAACCTGTTCAAGCTGTCATCGCTGGCCTCTTTTGAGGGCCAGCTGAGCAAGTGGTCGCGGATGGATGCCGAACTCATCGCAGCACACGCCGCAGGCATCATCATCACCACCGGCTGTCCCTCGGGTGAGGTGCAGACTCGCCTGCGTCTTGGCCAGGAACGTGAGGCGTTGGAAGCCGCGGCGACCTGGCGGGAGATCGTGGGCCCGGACAACTACTTCCTCGAGCTGATGGACCATGGGCTGACCATCGAACGGCGCGTCCGCGAGGGACTACTTCACATCGGTCGCACCCTCAACATCCCGCCGCTGGCCACCAACGACTGCCACTACGTCACTCGCGACGCCGCCCACAACCACGAAGCGTTGTTGTGTGTCCAAACCGGCAAGACACTGTCGGATCCGAATCGCTTCAAGTTCGACGGCGACGGCTACTACCTCAAGTCGTCCGCTGAGATGCGCCAAATTTGGGACGACGAGGTCCCCGGCGCGTGCGACTCCACCCTGCTGATCGCCGAGCGAGTGCAGTCCTACGCCGACGTGTGGACACCGCGCGACCGGATGCCGATCTTCCCGGTGCCCGAGGGGCATGATCAGGCGTCGTGGTTGCGCCACGAGGTGGACGCAGGGCTGCGGCGACGGTTCTCCAACGGACCGCCCGATACCTACGTGACGCGAGCGGCCTACGAGATCGATGTCGTCTGCGCCAAAGGCTTCCCGTCGTACTTCTTGATCGTCGCCGACTTGATCAGCTACGCGAAGTCGGTGGGTATTCGCGTTGGCCCCGGCCGCGGCTCGGCGGC
>NZ_VTZN01000389.1 GCF_008370645.1 Mycobacterium simiae | reverse complement strand
GGCCAAGTAGGTTTCGGCGGGCTGAACTCCGGGACCGCCAACATCGGCTTGTTCAACGCGGGCACGAACAATATCGGCTTGTTCAACTCCGGCACCAACAACCTCGGTATCGCAAACTCGGGAATTGGAAACTGGGGTCTGCTCAACGCTGGAAACGGCAACTGGGGTATCGAGAATCCTGGTAGCGGGAACACTGGCCTGGCCAACACGGGCCAGTACAACACGGGCTTCTTCAACAGCGGCGACGTGAATACCGGCTTCTACAACACCGGCGGCTACAACACCGGCGGCTTCAACGTGGGCAGTACCAACACTGGTGCATTCAACGTGGGTAGCACCAACACCGGCAACTTCAACCCCGGTGATATCAACACCGGCTCCTACAACCCCGGCGACGTCAATACCGGATTCTTCAACACGGGCGATTTCAACAACGGCTTCTTCGTGGCGGGCGATAACCAAGGACAGATTTCCATTGATCTGTCGGTCGACACCCCCTACGTTCCGATAAACGTGCAGATGATCATTCCGATCAATCAGGTAATGATGCTCGGCGGCAACGCTGTTCAGGTAACCACAACGGGCGAGGTTTTCCCCAGAACCTTCTATTTGGATGGTTCTTTCTTCTTAGGCCCCATCATTTTGGGGGCATCCGCACTTACGGCTCCGACGGTGACACTTACGATCGGCGGACCAACCACCACCATACCCATCAGTATTGTCGGCGCACTCGAAAGCCGTACCATCACCTTCCTCGACATCCCGGCGGCCCCAGGCTACGGAAACTCGACCACCAACCCGTCATCGGGTTTCTTCAACGCCGGCACCGGCGGCATATCCGGCTTCCAAAACCTCGGTGCGAGCAGTTCGGGTATCTGGAACAGCGGCTTGGCGGCGGCGGGAAATTCGGGCTTCCAAAACTTCGGCTCGCTGCAATCAGGTTGGGCGAATCTGGGCAACACGGTCTCGGGCTTCTACAACACCAGCCTGGCGAACCTTGCGACACCGGCCAATGTCTCGGGCCTGTATAACGTCGGCACCGACCTGGCCGGCATATTCCGCAGCCCGTCCGGATCGCTCTTCAACGTCGGTCTGGCCGATCTCGGTTCATGGAACGTGGGCAGCAGCAACATCGGCGATATCAACCTGGGCAGCGGAAACATCGGCAACGCGAACATCGGCTTCGGCAACGTCGGCAGCAACAACATAGGCAGCGGGAACATCGGAGACAGCAACTTTGGCTTCGCCAATGCGGGTCCGGGGCTGACGGACGGTTCCTACAACATCGGCTTCGGCAACATTGGAAGCCGCAACTTTGGCTTCGGCAACACCGGGGATGGCAACTTCGGATTCGGCAACACCGGCAACA
>NZ_VTZN01000388.1 GCF_008370645.1 Mycobacterium simiae | reverse complement strand
GGCTCCTCGGGCAGTTGCACGTGTGAGCCCAGCAGTGGATGGACGGCGACAGTGCTGGCGTGCGCCAGGCGATCCTTGGAATCGTCAAGAAGCAGTCGACGGTGACTCCAGGTTGGTAGCGGTGCGTCCAAGAGTCGGCCACTTGGGTAGAGCGCGGAGAAGTCGACTGCGGCACCGGCGGCGTAGAGGTCGCCGAGTAGTTCACGCAGCCCGTGGGGCAGTGGTTGTTCGCGCCGCATGCCGGCCAGGGCGGCGACCGGTATGTCGAGGCTGCGGGCAATCTGATCCACCGGGTGGGTCAGCAGCGGGTGCGGCGAGAGCTCGGTGAAAACCCGGAAGCCGTCCTCGAGGGCGGCCTGCACGGCCGCGGCGAAGCGCACCGTGTGGCGCAGGTTGTCGGCCCAGTAGTAGGCGTCGCAGTAGGGTTCCTCGCGGGGGTCGAACGAGGTCGCCGTGTAGTAGGGGATCTGCGGTGTTAGGGGAGTGATGTCGGCCAGCGCCTCGGTGAGGTCGTCGAGGATCGGCTCGACCTGGGGGGAGTGGGAGGCCACGTCGACGGCCACCTCGCGGGCCATCACTTCGCGTGCTTCCCAGGCCGCCACCAGGTCGCGCACCGTCTGGGTCGCCCCGCCGATCACTGTGGACTGCGGCGAGGCCACCACCGCGACTACGGCATCGGTGATTCCGCGCCCCATCAACTCTGAAAGTACTTGCTGGGCAGGGAGTTCCACCGATGCCATCGTGCCGGAACCGGCGATGCGGGTCATCAGCTTGGAGCGGCGGCAGATGACGCGCACCCCGTCTTCTAGGGACAGGGCCCCGGCGACCACGGCGGCCGCGGACTCACCCAGCGAGTGGCCGATCACCGCGCCGGGCGCCACGCCGTAGGACTTCATCGTGGCCGCCAGCGCGACCTGCATGGCGAACAGGGTTGGTTGCACCCGGTCGATGCCGGTGACGACCTCGGGGGCGGTCATCGCTTCGCTCACCGAGAATCCGGATTCTGCGGCGATCAGCGGCTCGATCGCGGCGACGGTGGCGGCAAACACCGGCTCGTTGGCCAGCAGCTCGGCGCCCATCTTGGCCCATTGCGAGCCCTGTCCGGAAAACACCCACACCGGGCCGCGGTCGTCCTGGCCGACCGCCGGCGGATACGGGCCTTCATTGCTGGCGACCGCAAGCAGTGCCCCGCACAGCTCGTCTGCGGTGCTGGCCAGCACCGCCGCGCGTACCGCGCGATGCCCGCGCCGGCGCGCCAGGGTGTAGGCCAAATCCGCGGCCATCAGCTCAGGGCCCTGGGCATCGATCCAGCCGGCGAGCCGCGCAGCGGTTTGCCGCAACGCCTCCTCCGAGCTGGCCGACACCGGAA
>NZ_VTZN01000387.1 GCF_008370645.1 Mycobacterium simiae | reverse complement strand
TTCAGCTACAAATACGAGGGCCCGTCGCCGACCTATAACGTTGCGTTGGCGGCGCGACTGACCGGGACACTAAATTCGCCAGCGCTAGTCGCGGCCATCGGCGATGTGGTGGCTCGGCATGAGAGTCTGCGCACCGTGTTCGCTGAAGCCGATGGAGTTCCCTGGCAGCGGATCTTGCCGGCCGCAGCGGTGAAGGTGTCAGTGGCGTTAGCAGAGGTTGGCGACGGGCCAGAGCTGGCAGCCGCGGTCGCACAAGCCGCGCAGTACCGCTTCGACCTGGCTACTGAGATCCCGATCCGGGCCAACTTGATGAAGCTATCAGCCACCGAGCACGTATTGGTGTTGGTGCTGCACCATATCGCAGCCGACGGAGCGTCGCTGGTGCCGTTAGCCCGCGATTTGGCCGCCGCCTATGCCGCTCGTCGCGAAAATCGGCAGCCGAATTGGGTACCGCTGCCGGTCCAGTACGCCGATTACACCCTGTGGCAGCAGGAGGTCTTGGGCACTGAGGACGACCCCGACAGTGTGATGGCTCAGCAAGTTGCCTACTGGCGGGAGGAGCTGGCAGGGGCGCCCGAGCAAACCGAGTTGGCATCCGACCGACCCCGCCCGACCCAGCAGTCTTTCCGCGGTAACATCGTGACCTTCACGATCGACCGCGTATTGCGAGAACGCGTCGAACAGTTGGCCCACCACAGCGGTGCCACCATGTCGATGGTGCTGCAGGGGGCGCTAGCGGTGCTGCTGAGCAAACTCGGCGCCGGTGGCGACGTAACAATTGGCGGACCCATTGCCGGGCGCACCGACCAGGCGCTCACCGACCTGATCGGATTTTTCGTCAATTCCTGGGTGCTGCGTTTCAGCATCTCAGGCAGCTGCGATTTCAGTGAACTGCTTGAGCAGGTCCGAACAAAAGCATTGGCCGCCTACGAAAACCAAGATGCGCCGTTCGAACGACTCGTCGAACTGATCAACCCAAGACGATCAACGGCCTATCACCCACTGTTTCAGGTAGCGTTCGCACTGCAGAACAATCCCTTACCCAAATTCGAACTGCCCGGCCTTGGTATCGAGCTCTTGCCCGCGCCTACCGGCACCGCCAAATTCGATCTGTTCATCAACCTGACGGATCTGCCCGCGATTCATGGACAACCACAACCGTTGCCGGGCAGCATCGAATATGCCACCGATCTTTTCAACCGCGATACCGTCGAGAAGTTCGTCGACTACTACCTTCGCGTCCTGCGCGCAATCACCACCGACCCCCACCGACGTATCGATTCGATCGAGATCCTCGACACCGCCGAACGCGACCAGATACTGATTCAATCGAATGGGTCCGCTATTGCTGACCTACCTGTACTAGCGAA
>NZ_VTZN01000386.1 GCF_008370645.1 Mycobacterium simiae | reverse complement strand
TTTAGCAAACGGTCAAACGGAGACGAGCGCTCGCCCCCGATCTATCTACCTGCGAAAAAAAAGAAAAACGGGTCCAACAGGGCCCGTATACCCCCCCTCGTTTCAGCCCTGCCGCATCGAAACTCGTTGGTGGACAACATAACTGGTGGGGTATGCGCGAAATGAATTGCGCAACAATGTAATTCAGCCGCATTTAATTGCAATTCATGGGGAGGTGAACCGCTTGTGACCAGCCGAAAGTTGCGCACGGTAGCCCAAGCCTGCCTGCCTGGCACCCCGACTGAAATTTTATGCGATCTGGAATCGCTCGTCGCCGACCTCAACCTCGATACGTAGCGAGCCACCGATTGCCTCGATGTAGCGGCGCAATGTGTCAACCTGAGTGCGGTCGATATCTCCGCGTTCAAGCTTTGAGATGCTGTTCTGGCTGACATGCATAAGGCATGCCAAATCAACCTGAGTGAGGTCGAGCGCTTCTCGCAGCTCACGCAGCTTGTATGCGCGAACGTCAGACAACATCCGCGCTTTGCGCTCTTCAACTGCCACCCGGTCCACCGGCCGCTTACTAAGCCACTCATTCAATGAGGTCATTTCTTTTCCCCTCCCTCCTCTTGCAATCTCGCTAAGTGGTTGTCAAACAATTCATCGGCGACCGGGATGTTGTCCCGGTACCAGCGATCCCACGTGCCCGATTTGTCGCCCGCAACGAGGAGCACTGCGATTCGCCGCGGATCGAATGCGAACAAGACCCGCAACTCACTCTTGCCCGCACTTCCAGGTCGCAACTCCTTCATGTTCTTATGCTTCGAGTCACGTACGGTGTCAACTAGTGGCCGACCCAACGCCGGCCCCCGTTCCTGTAGTAGTTCCAGAGCCGCTATCACCGACACATGGCTTTCATCGTCGAGTTCGTGCAGCCACTCCATGACAAGGTCCACTTCGACCGTCCATGTCACAGTACAACGTTACAACCTATAGGTTGTATTTCGCTACAGCCCGCGTTGACTCATCGAAAATGCCGCGTAACCCATATCGTTGCCTCATTTGAGGATGCCCGCGTGCGGCGTGTCCGCCGCTGCGGCCGGTCGAGGGTGCGGTTAGGTCCCGACGATGGGATTGACGATGGCTGAGCGTTAGGGCTGTGACCAGGACGATCGCGACTCGCTACAAGCGCGCCCAAGTGATTTAGGTGCCCGTCACCTACGCCGCTCGCGGTCAAGTTTTAGGCTCCTGTGCCCCACGACCGTGGCCCCGGACTCTTCGTGCGGTAACCGGTGTTTACGACCGTGGTTGCCACCCTTCCCGGCGCCGCGAAAAACCTGGGAGGTCGGCCCGGGGCCGATACCGCCACTTTCCCAGTTCCCTGCGCCCG
>NZ_VTZN01000385.1 GCF_008370645.1 Mycobacterium simiae | reverse complement strand
CGTGGGTAGCGGCAACATCGGCGACACCAACTTCGGCAACGGAAACAATGGTAACTTCAACTTCGGTAGTGGAAATTTCGGCAGTACTAACGTCGGCTTTGGCAACGCGGGCAGTGGCAATTTTGGCTTCGGCAATACCGGGAATAATAATATTGGTTTCGGGTTAACCGGTAACAATCAATTTGGAATCGGTGCTCTGAACTCCGGTAGCGGAAACATCGGCTTCGGCAATTCGGGTACTGGCAATATTGGCTTCTTTAACTCCGGTACCGGAAATGTGGGTGTCGGAAACTCTGGCATCGGGAACACGGGCTTAGGAAACGCCGGCAATGTCAACACTGGATTCTGGAACGGTGGTAGTACGAATACGGGCGGCGGAAACGCCGGAGCCGGCAACTTCGGCTTCTTCGATTCCGGCAATTTTAACGCAGGAAGCTTCAACTCAGGCAACTCGAATACCAGCTTCGGGAATTCCGGCAACGTCAACACTGGATTCCTGAACGCCGGCGACATTAACTCGGGTTTCGGCAACGCGGGCGGTGTCAACACTGGTTTCGGTAACGCGGGCGACACCAACACGGGCGGCTTCAATGGCGGCAGCCTTAACACCGGCTTCTTCGGCGCGGCCACCCAAGCTGGCCCTAACTCCGGATTTTTCAATGTCGGCACTGGTAACTCTGGCTTTGGTCATAACGATCCGTCCGGCAGCGGGAATTCGGGCATCCAAAACTCGGGCTTCGGTAACTCTGGCTACGTCAATACCAGCACCACAAGCCTGTTCGGAGGAAATTCTGGTGTACTGGATACTGGCTATGGAAACGCGGGTTTCTATAATGCGGCTGTACAAAATGCCGGTATTTTTATAGCGGGCGTCATGACCTCGGGCATCTTCAACTCCGGCACCGGAAGCTCGGGTCTGTTCGTCTCAGGCAACGGGCTTTCAGGGTTTTTCAATAATTTTTTCTAGCAGCCTCGAATGTGTTTAGCAACAGTACGTGCTGCCGGACGTCGCTCACCCGGCGAGTTGATTCCAGAGTTCAAAATTTGCCCGATCGGGCGGCCGTGTGCATACCGGCTGGCGGTTGGTGGGACCAGAGGCCGGCCGCAAGAACATTTTCGTTGAACCAGTGCAGTCGACCTTATCGTGTCCAACATATTGACAATGCGCTGGAAAGTGGGCCGACTCCACGGAAATGGCTCCGAGATGTGGCGGGTGACCGACCGCCGCCGCCCCCGAATTCCTCGATCACTTGAAGAACGTCCAGTTTTCTGGTGTGATCTGTCGTACGATCCGCCCTGTGGGGTTGGTTGGTAAGTCCTTTGAGTAACCTGTCAGAGCCGTTGATGCGGCTCGTTAGTAGGGGGGTTGTGATGG
>NZ_VTZN01000384.1 GCF_008370645.1 Mycobacterium simiae | reverse complement strand
CCCGGCACCCGGGTCCGGGGGTGGCGCCTGCGGCGCGGCGTCGGCCGGGCCCGCGTGGCCCGCTTCGTCGGCCGGCGCCGCTGTGGACTCGGCCGCCGGCGCCTCGTCCTGCGGCGCCGCCACGGCCACCGGCGGGAGCGGCGCCGCCACCGCCTCGGCGGTCCCGGTGGCCGCGCGCTCGCGGCGACCGGTGGTCTCCGGCGTCAGGTAGCGCGTCATGAAATCGGAATTGTCAGTCATGGTCCTGCCCCTAAATGATGCCTACTTTCCGCGATTCTAGATCGTAATTCCCGGCTATGCCGCATCGTTGCGAAAATTCCCAGATTTTTATTTGCTGGAAACGGCCTCACGCGCGTTGTCGCCCGCCGATTCCGCGGTTATTTACGCCATGCGCTCGTGGGTGTCCCAGGACGCGACCGCCACGCTGCCCAGCACCGTGGTCACCCCGTGGCACAGCTGTGCCGGCGTCGCCGGGGCCAGCGTCATCCAGTCCTGGCGGCTGCCGCGCGGCGGGCACAGCCGATACAGCGCCACCCGGCCCGAGGCGCTGTCGCGCAGGTTGAGCACCGATTCGCTGACGGCGGTGCCGGCATCGACGTGGGCCCGCGCGTACAGCACCGCCTCGGCCCGCGGTTCGTCCAGTGCCGCACCGAGTTCGCTCAGGGCCGTGCCGCGCAGACCCGCGGTCTGCAGCGCGGCCTGTTTGGCCGCCGCGGAGCCGGCCCGCGCGTGCGCGGCCACCGCGGCGCACATGTCCTCCAGCGGCACGGTCAGCGCGGGGAAGCGGCCCGGCGGCACGGGGTGCAGCGAGTCCAGCGCGTCACCGGCCAGCCGCGCCAGCGTCTGCGGGTCGGCCGGGGCGCAGTCGTCGAGGGTGATGGCGCCGCCCGCCCGCACCGCCGAGGCCCACCGGCCCCCGCGGCGGGCCAGCACGACCCGCAGCTGCTGTTCGGGTATCGCCCGCCAGGTGGCCGGTTGGTCGGCCAGCATCGGGGCCGACCAGGTCAGCGGCCCGCCGCCGATCAGCAGGATCACCTCGACATCGGGGGCGCCCAGTACCGTCAGCCGGTCCGCGACGTCGGCGCGCACCGCCCCGGTGTGGTCGCAGATACCTTGGTCGACAAGGACTTTCAGGCCCGGGTGCCGGGTCGCCCACTGCGGCGAGCGGGGCTGGCCGTAGGGCCGGCCCCGCAGTTCGGGGGCCAGCCGGGTAATCCCGAGCAGCGCCTGCAGCAGCCACAGGCCGTCGAGGTTGACGGTGATGTCGGTGCCGGCGGCGGTGTGTTCGGCGCCGGCCGTCATGTCTGCCGACCCCGGACGCCCCCGGCGGCGATCACCTGGCCCACGCTCCCCGGATGCCGCGCTTGCGCTGCGCCGGCCCGGGCGCGGGT
>NZ_VTZN01000383.1 GCF_008370645.1 Mycobacterium simiae | reverse complement strand
GATGGTGGCACCGGTGCTGGAAGAGATCGCGGCCGAGCGTTCGGGCAACCTAACCGTTGCCAAGCTCGATGTGGACGCCAATCCTGAAACGGCGCGCAACTTTCAGGTCGTGTCCATTCCTACCATGATCCTTTTCAAAGACGGCCAACCCGTCAAACGTATCGTTGGGGCCAAAGGCAAAGCAGCGTTGCTGCGCGAGCTTTCTGACGTGGTTCCTAACCTGGCCTAGCCGTCATTCGGGCGCTGCCTGGGTGCCCAGATTAGCCTGGCGTTTTCCCGAAATTGGCAAGGATCTGCGACAATACCGGTTAGCTGTCTTGTTTGCGGCAGCGAAGTCAGTGAGTCCCGGAGGGCCTTTGGTATGCCGAGTCAGCGCCGCGAAGACGGCGACGCGCTGCGCTGTGGCGACCGTAGCGCCGCCGTCGCCGAGATCCGGGCGGCGCTGGCCGCGTTGGGGATGTTGGAGAATCCGGACGACGATCTGACCACCGGCCGGCACGTTGCCGCCGACATGTTCGATGCCGAGCTTGACCGGGCGGTGCGTGCCTTTCAGCAGCATCGCGGACTGTTGGTCGACGGGATCGTCGGAGAGGCCACTTATCGGGCGCTGAAGGAGGCTTCGTACCGACTCGGCGCTCGGACGCTCTATCACCAATTCGGCGCCCCACTGTACGGCGACGACGTTGCGACGCTGCAGGCCCGGTTGCAAGACCTTGGTTTCTACACCGGGCTGGTCGACGGGTATTTCGGGTTGCAGACCCACAACGCCCTGATGTCGTATCAGCGTGAATACGGGCTGGCTTCCGACGGTATTTGCGGCCCAGAAACGTTGCGCTCCTTGTACTTTCTGAGTTCGCGAGTCAGCGGTGGCTCCCCGCACGCTATTCGGGAAGAAGAGCTGGTCCGCCGTTCCGGCCCCAAGCTGTCCGGCAAGCGCATCATCATCGATCCCGGCCGTGGTGGCGCCGATCACGGTCTCATCACACAAGGACCGGCCGGGCCAATTAGCGAAGCAGACGTGTTGTGGGATTTGGCAAGTCGGCTCGAAGGGCGTATGTCCGCTATTGGCATGGAGACGTTTCTGTCGCGACCGGCCAACCGCAGCCCCTCAGATGCCGAACGCGCCGCTACGGCTAATGCCGTGGGCGCAGACCTGATGATCAGCCTGCGCTGCGAAACCCAGTCCGGCCCTTCGGCGAACGGCGTAGCCTCGTTTCACTTCGGTAACTCGCATGGTTCGGTATCCACCATCGGCCGTAACCTCGCCGACTTTATTCAACGAGAAGTGGTGGCGCGCACCGGCTTGCGCGATTGCCGAACGCATGGCCGGACGTGGGATCTGTTGCGGCTAACCCGAATGCCTACGGTTCAGGTCGACGTCGGCTATATCACCAACCCGCGTGATCG